>NZ_AZUX01000017.1:0-164173 GCF_000513915.1 Mesorhizobium sp. WSM2561 | reverse complement strand
CTTCGACCGCTCGTCGATGACGCGCTGGCGCAGCCGCATGGGCGAGGAGCGGATCGTCGCGCTTTTGCAGGGAAGCCTCAGCATTGCGGTCAAGACCGGGGCGATGAAGCCGACCGACACGTGCCAAGTGACCGTGGACATGACCGTGCAGTCGAAGAACGTGATGGTCCCGACCGACGCCAAGCTCATCCACCGGGCCCACGGACGGCTGGTGCGGCTGGCCAAACGGGCGGGGCTGGATTTGCGCCAGACCTATGTGCGGGTCGCCAGCGCGGCCGCAACATCTACAGCTTTACCTAATCATTCTAGCAAAGTCCGCACGGAAGGCTACGGAATGCCTACAGTATCGCCGGCAGTTTCTGCCTTGAGTTCTAGTCCCGGCGCCTTGTGCCGCTCGCTCGATGTCAGGTCCAGCGCGCCCGTTTCATCCGCAGCCAGTGGTATTTCAACCTTGATCGTGTCTCCGGGCTCGATGGCGCTCGTTTCGTTCGCTTGGATTTGCACTGTCGAACCGTCCGCCGATGGCCGGAAAATCGTGTAGATCGGCGCAGCCAGCTCCGCGTCGGCTCGGCGGGCAAAAAGGGTCGGGGCAGATACCGCTGACTCGTACAATAACCGCCTTGCTGTTTTTGTCTTGCTTTCGAGAGCATCGAGCTCAGCTTGCGTTTGACGCAGGTCGATCGTCACCTCATTTTTGCGCCCGTCCTGGAGCTCGAGAATTGATATGTCTGTTTTACTGATTTCCTGACGCCCGCGCAGCAGACTGGTTTCCGCCGACAACCTCTCGCTCTGCACCTGGGCAAGGGCCCGCTCTAGAGAAAACTCTCGCGGCGCCGCCGCAAGACCTTTGACGACAAGCGTCGAAACCGCTGTCAACTCTTTCTGGATTGAGCCGATTTGCTTGTCGAGGAAAACGAGTTGCGCTTCCAGCGAGGCAAGTTCCTTCTGGAGGAACTCGCGCAGACCACGAAGCGCCTTGACCTGAGTGTCCAATCCCTCGCTGCGCGCTTGGAAGATCAAGCGCTCCTGCTTCAAGAGCATGGCAAATACGTCGTCCTGAGTGCGCGATGTCAACTGGGCCGGAAACTGAATGTCGCTGGCATGCGAGAGTTCCGCCTCCAGTCGCGCCTTGCGAGCGAGGAGACTGGCCTCGCTCAGTCTGAGCAGCCTCACATCCCCTTGGCCCTGGATCACTTCGCGCTCGAACCTGGCATCCCTGTCCTCTCGAGTCCGCAACCCGCCCGCGATGCTCAATGCCTGCAAGACGGTCAGCCCGGGCCGGTATGCGAATTCTCCCGACTGCGTCACCTTGCCGACAACGTAGAACGGTCGGAACTGGACGATCTCCACCGCCGTATTCGGTTTTCTGGCAAGGCCGACACTTTTCATGAGGCTGTCGCCGATCGAATTCGCAACTTGGCCGGCCGTGAGACCGGCAGCCTTGATTTCGCCGACCAGCGGTAGCGAAACGGAGCCATTGGGACCGACCGTGTATTCGTCGTTGAGAGCATCCCAGCCAAAAATCTTGTCGCGTGACGCACGCCATTCGTAGACCTTGACGCGGAGCTTGTCCTGCGGGCCGAGCACATACTCTTTGGCGTTTGCAGCCGAGGCACCCAACATGCAGGCCAGGGACATCCCCGCATACGCCACGACGTGGAGAATGCGCCAACCGTCGCGCCGAGCCGGCAGCTTGCCCAGGCGCCGAACCCGATGATTTGAACGAGCGCCGCTGTCGACTGAAAGGGGCAGTTCCTGGAGCATCTCTTACCTCTGCACTAGATCTTCAGATTATACTCGGGCTCCACCCAACCCCTTGCGACATGTGGAAGGGCTAGTTTGCCGCGCAGGCGTGCGACCACTGCTTGCGAAATGAGCGCGCTATAATCCTAATCCGCCGGCCGCGCCGATACAGCCTGCGCATAAGGTTAGCGTTGATGCGGGCTTAGGCCCATCGAAGTAGGAGGTGTACCTCGTTGGAGTACATCCAGCCTCGGCAGGGTGCGGCGCTTAACCCGATAGGCAGCTTGTTTGGACGGGGCGGACGACACACAGTCGCTGAACATCCGGGCAACAAGAATTCCGGAAAAAGGTGGCAACATTCCGGGGAGGGCAATGCATGCGCCATGTGCGACAGCCGAAAGCAACCACCATGGTGGGCCGTGATGCCAAACATTTGCGATCCATCAGCAAGAAGCCATTTGCCGGCATCGACCGCAATGCGCGCATCGCCGTCGTGCATGATTGGTGCCCGAACTTTCGGGGAGGGGAGCAGGTCCTTGCCCGGATCTGCAAGATTTTTCCGAGAGCCGAGGTTTTCACCCTGTTTGATTTTCTCCCGAAGGAGATCAAGGAAGAGTATTTTCCAGGCGTAATTTTCCACGTTTCCGGCATGAATCGACTTCCCTTCGTGGAAAAGTACTACAGGTCACTATTCTTTCTCTGCCCGTTTATGATCGAACAATTTGATGTCACGGGTTATGACGCGGTAATTTCCTCTTCGGCCGCATTCTCTCGAGGCGTTCTGACCCGCCCGGACCAACTACATTTGTGCTATGTGCACAGTCCGGTGCGATATGCGTGGGACGAGCAATTCTCCTATTTGCAACAGGCCCGCTTGGGATTTGGGCCGAAGGGCCTCGCCTTTCGCTACATGCTTCACAGGCTGCGGACCTGGGACACGAGAACGGCGCACGGTCCTGACCTGATGCTGGCAAACTCGAATTATGTCCGCTCTCGAATCGAACGGATTTACGGCCGCGACGCGCGGGTCGTCCATCCGCCCGTCGCCACCGAGGATCTTAAACTCGTCGTCAACAAGGATGACTACTACGTCACGGCCGCGTTCCACGCCCCGTATAAACGTACGGATCTGATAATCGAGGCGTTCAGCAAAACGCCGTCGCGTCGCTTGGTTGTTGTCGGCGACGAAGTACAATCCAGGCATTTGCGATCGCTTGCCGGCCCCAACATAGTCTTCACCGGCTATCTGCCGCGGCATGAATACATCGAAAAAATCGCCAATGCTCGTGCGATGGTGTTCGCTGGATGCGAGGACTTCGGGATAACGCTTGCCGAGGCCCAGGCGTGCGGCACGCCATTGATCGCTTTCGGCCGCGGCGGCGCGCGCGACATTGTCCGGCCGCTTGGCGAGAGCGCCCATCCGACAGGTGTGCTCTTCGACCGTCAGGCCATCGATTCCGTAGCTGGGGCCATTGATCTATTCGAGAAAAATGCGCTGTCCATTACGCCGCACGCCTGTCGCGTGAACGCGACCCGGTTCTCCGAGGAAAGGTTCGACCTGGCGATACTCGACGCCCTTGGCCTGGCCCAGTCTGTCCAACTCGCTCGCGCGACCGAGTACAATGAACTCTTCGGAGCCGAGAGCTCGACGCGCGATATAACCGGTTCAGTTGTCGAGCCAATTTTACAATGAATTCAGTTGACCTTCACATGGCAAGCAACAGAAAAGCGCTTCGACCGGCCGCGTGCCCGTGCTGCTCGGCGCCAGTCAGCCGGTCAATCTACCGGGTCGAATCCATCCCGGTGCATAGTTGTGTCCTGCTGAACTCGGCCGGAGAAGCCCACGCCTTTCCCCGCCGCGACCTTGACCTCGCATTCTGCGACGCATGCGGATTCATATTCAACAGGGCCTTTGACGAGACGATCATGGGTTACTCGACCAATTTCGAGGAATCCCAGCACTTTTCCAGCACCTTCAACGGTTTCGCGAAAGGACTTGCACGCGAGATTGCACAAAAATGTGCGATAGCCGGCAAGCACGTGTTGGAGATCGGCTGCGGCAAGGGTGAATTTCTCCGCGAACTTTGCATATCGGGCGGCGCCACCGGGCTCGGTATTGATCCAGCCTATCGAGCCGACAAAGGCCGCAATGATGAGTACGGCGACGTCAAGATCATCGTCGACTATTTCGGACCGGACTACCAGCATCTTCAGGCGGATACGGTCCTCTGTCGCCACACGCTCGAACACGTCAGCTCGGTGTCGAGTTTCGTGCGGCTGATCCGCAAGATGATCGGCAAAAGGACCCAGGATTGGGCGGTCTTCGAGACGCCGGATGCAAAACGTGTGCTCGTGGAGAGCGCGTTCTGGGACATTTACTATGAGCATTGCTCCTATTTCAGTCCTGGCGCGCACGCACGCCTGTTTCGCCAGGAAGGTTTCGACGTTACTGATCTGGAGCTCGTATATGACAACCAGTACATCGTTCAGTACGCCCGGCCGTCAGCCGGCCGGACGATGCCGAGACTACCGCTCGAGCACGATCTGGAAGTGATGCACCGTTTGGCGGAAACCTTTCCCGCTCGCGTGCGTGCGGTTCAGGATTTCTGGCAGGAGCGCATCCGCGCCGCATACGCCGCCGGCCGGCGGGTCGTCCTGTGGGGCGGCGGCTCCAAGGCAGTGTCGTTCCTGACGACCTTGCAGCTTGGAGACGAAGTCTGGGCAGCAGTCGACATCAACCCCTACAAGCAAGGCAAGTTTACGCCCGGGACCGGTCATCCGGTCATCGCGCCAAGCGACCTGTTGGACACTCCGCCTGATCTCGTCATCGTCATGAACCCGATATACCTCAACGAAGTGGCGCAATCCTTGATTGCGCTGGACCTGCGACCGGAAGTCGTCGCGGTCTGACGTCCACCCCAGAAGGAGCCTGGAAATGGAACATTCCAAGTCGCCAAAGGTATCCCTTGGTTTACCCGTCTACAACGGCGAGAATTTCCTGTCCGATGCGATTCAATCGATCCTCGATCAGGATTTCGGCGATTTCGAACTTGTCATCACCGATAATGCTTCGACGGACAGGACAGCGGATATATGCTTGGAATTTGCGCAGCGGGACAGGCGCATACGCTATGTCCGAAACGTTCGCAACCTGGGAGCCGGTGCCAATTTCAATCGAGCTTTCCAACTAAGCACAGGGGAATATTTCAAATGGTGCGCGCACGATGACCGCTTGAGCAGTGGTTTCTTGACAGACTGCGTGCGTGCGCTTGACGCGAATGCCCGCCACGTCATTGCCTACCCGCGACTGCTGGGGATCGACGAGACCGGTCAGCTAACTTCCTATGTCGAAAGGGTGCTGCCGGACATGGGAGGATCGACGCCCGCATCCCGCTTCCGGTTGATGGTTGCTGCGCACGGTTGGGACGCTGCGATGTTCGGCCTCTGGCGCCGGGCGTCGTTAGCTAAAACGACACTGCACGAGCCCTACTACGGCTCCGATTGTGCGCTTCTGGCCGAGTTGGCTCTTCTCGGGACGTTTGTTCATGCGCCCAACGCGATACTATACAGCCGTGACCATCCGACGCGCTCGGTGCGATTGCCAAGCTCCGAGCGATTGGCTTGGCAAAATCCTGATGGCTCCACGGCGAATGCCTTTGAATTGTCAAGGCGGCTAAAACACCTCGTCGCAATTGCCTATCGGCACAGGCGCACAGCACCGTTGGGCATGACACTGCTTCATCTGGTTGCGTGGATCTTGGATCCGCTGCTTATCGCGAGATTGTTCCTGGAACTTGTAGGCGCTGTTTCTCCGCAGCTTCGTACCAAGCTCCGCGGCGCCGGCTTGGGAGCTCTGAAACGCATTCATGCCGTGTCAAACCGATCGCCTGCCTAGAAACGAGTGATCCGCCGGGAGGCTTTGTATGAACCTTCGCCAAGTCACGCCCGCGGCCGCAGCAGTGTCAGCCTTCCGAAAATTGCCAGAGAGCTCGGGCAAGAGAAATCTAGTGATCGTCCGGGCGGGGCGTAGCTCTTTGCATGCCGGCTGGACTGAGGGGGCGGGCGACGCCGACTTCGATCTTCTCGTCGCCGCCTACGAGGCTGGCGTCTCCCATGGACAGAACGATTTCAGCGTATTTCTCCCGGGACGCAAGATCGCCGGCTATCATGCCTTGTTTCAATGCTACCCTGAAATTGTGACGCGATATGATCTCATTGCACTGATCGACGATGACATCGAGACGACGAAGCTGGACTTGAATCGTCTGTTCGCCATCGGCCGCCGCTATAAACTTGATCTGTTTCAGCCAGCACTGTCTTGGGACAGCTATTTCTCCTACGCAGCGACGCTTGTCAGCGGCGAGCGATACGTGTTGCGATATACCAACACGGTCGAGATGATGTGCCCGGTGTTCAGCGCCAGGTGCCTGCAAACGGCGTTGAATTTGTTCGGGCTCGGCTACGAGACGGGAATAGACCTTCTTTGGACCCGCCTGACTGACATGCCTTGGTTGCGGTACGCCATCGTTGACGATGTCGTTGTAAGACACACGCGGCCGGTCGGGACAACAAAGTCGCTTCAAGGTTTCGCCGCCAACGAGAGTTATGACGTGCAGATTGATGCTGTGCTCAAGAGGTTCGGCGCTGCGTTTCGCGGGTTCGTAACCTATGCAGCGGTGGACCGGCGCGGCCAGCTCATCCGGTCTCGTTTTCTGATCGGCCTTAACTCCCTGTCCCTTTGGCGGGCGCTGTCCAAGACGCCACTTAGATGGCCGCAGTTTATGCGCCGCTCGACCGACTATACGCGACACTGCTGGCTGAGGCCGGTCAACCTGCAACGGATCGACGTCGATGGAGTGATAAAGTCAGGCCATCAGCCGCAAAGGGTGGATCGCAGGATCAGGCAACGATGATATCGGGGGCAAGACCAAGCTCGTGTGCCGCCTGGGCAACTTCGTCTCGATAGAGCGGGTTCATCACGATGATTGACCGCACGGGTCGGCCGCGCAGGCTCTCCGGCCCAACCACAGCTGTGCCTGTGCCTGGAGCAAAGCGCCCTTGCTTGTGCGGGTTGACGTCGACGAGAGCGCTTATCCGCGCGCCCTCGGGAACGACGTTGACGAAAGTGATGCCCTTTGATCCCGCACCCCAGACAAGGTAATGGGTAATCGCGCCACCAGGGGCGACTTTGTCGCGATAGTTTTGGTCGAAGCGGCGGACCAAGGTGTCAATCCTTCCAGGGCTTGAAAGACCAGCGTTCATCCCGGTTTCGGGAGGCTTGCTTCGATGAAGAGATACTGGTCACGGTCGCGTCCCCACAGGTGGTGTAGCTCGGCGGTAGCGAAGCCGCTCGCGAGCGCGCCCTCGATAGCGCTGTAGCGAGCGAGCGGCTTTGCGGTGGTCATCAACAGAACCTGCGCGCGCTCGTGGAGAAGACTCCGGAATTCCGATCTCTTGCGCGAGATGATTGGCTTTGCCGCCGAGCGGCTGATGGAGCTGGAGGTTGGGGCCGCCACCGGCGCCGGCTATGGCGAGAAGCCCGTTGCGCACGGCCCAGCGCAACGGCTATCGCGAGCGCGACTGGGAGACGCGCGCCGGCACCGTCGAGCTGAGCTGCGCATCCCCAAGCTCAGGAAGGGCTCCTATTTCCCCGGGTTCTTCTAGAGGTCGCGCCCGACACCAAACTAGCCGCGAAGCCTGAGGAACAAGTCTCGCGCATTGAACAGGTCAGAGCGCACCAGCACGAAGAGAGCCGTACAATAGACAGCGGCTCCAAGGCCAATTGCGCTAATAAGAAGCGTCTCCTGCGCGGCGTGCTCAGGCGCGCTGCTTAGCCACGCGCTGACGGCGCCGAACATCAGGAGGGCGGCGAGAGCCAGTCGTGGGAAGATCTCAAGGGGTCTCAGCACGTCGATACGCGCGATGCGCTGAGCGTAGAAGAGGAAGACTGGTAGGAGGACCAGGCCGCAGGCTACGAGCGCCACCATTGTCATCTCAAGGCTGATCTGCGCAGTGACGGACAACAGCATCGTTGCGACAACAGAGTAGGCTATGTTCAACTTCAGGATCAACCTGGAGTGACCCATTGCAAGGATCGTAAACGCGCAGAGGCTGTCAATCGTGCGTTGCAGGCCCAGCAGCATGAGTATCTGGACAGCGACGACCCCGCTGGCCCATTGCGGGCCGAAGATAAAGGGAACCGCGATCGGTGCGATCGCGGCAAATCCGACGAATGCAGGAAACCCCGCTATCCCAGCGATGCGGACGGTCGTGTTGAAGAAACGGTCGATCTTTTCGGGTTGATCTTGAATCCGTGCCACAGTGGGCATAGTGACAGCCATCAGCGGACTGAGGAATACTTGCACCAGAAGGTCGAGCGGACGACGGGCGAGAGCATAGACTCCGACCGCGTGGGGGCCGAGGAACGTGCCGAGTAGGACCTTTGGAATTTCCTCATTCAAAAAACTCCAAAAAGTCTGGACGATAAGCGGGCCGCCAAATCCTAATAGGTCACGAACCTTTGCATAGGAGAAGGTCAGACGGGGCCGCCAAGAACTGCCAACGAGAAGGACAGCGGTTTCCACAGCCGCTTTTGCAAGGTGCATCCAAATCATGCTCCATACGCCGAAACCGGCTATTACCAAGACGATGCCGAGTGTGCCGCCGACGACGGTGCCGGCAAGTGTACGCAACGCGAACAAGCGGAACTCGAGTTGGCGCTTCAACACAGCCGCAGGTACCGACGAGAGGGCCTGAATTACGACGACCACGCTGCTCCAGCGGATGAGATCTTCGAGAATGGGCTGTCCGAACGCTGCAGCAATCAAACCGGCAGACATCCAGATGAGCCCGCTAATCACTGCGCCGCTCGCGGCGAGAAGCCAGAAGGCCGAGTCAAAGTGTAAGGACTCAATTTTAGGGTGCTGAATGAGTGCCTCCGGTATTCCGATCGTGACCGGAACAGCAAGAATGACGGGTACAACCATCGAGAGGGCGGCGAGGCCGAATGCCTCAGGTCCGAGGTGCCTGGCCAATACGACAAAAATGGCAAACATGGCTGCTTGCCGCCCCCATGTTTCGACTGCTGTCCAAGCTGCGCCGCTGACAATCTTCGCGCCGATCGATGTCATCGCATGTCTCTTTGCCCGTTGGAGGACGGAACTGCGACCTTCGATCGCGCAGTCAAGGCTTTCCGTCTTCGTCTCACGGCTGCGCCGCTAGCGATCTGGCCTGGTCTACGTGAATAAAAAGGAGAGCCGTCGATCTCTCTCCGGCCATCGTTTATCGAGCTGGAATCTCGCGAACGCAGAGTCGTCGCGGGACACAGATGGCGTTTCGCATGTTTGCTCGTCATTCTATTCCACCACCCACAAGCACGCACGGCTGAGGATGCTGTGGTTGGCGAGGAACGGTGGCTGCATCCAGTTCTTATTGGTCATAGGCAGCTCCTCTGGAAATCCTCTTTGTAGCGCAATCAAATTAGGCGGTGTTAGCTGATATCCTGATGTTATCGCTGCGGCCGCGTTGCCGGGATTCGAATTCGTTCGAGTGCATCTTGCAAACCTTACGCCGGAGCGTGGGAACGTAAACGTCCCCAAACGACGTATGTCTTACGCACCCGGGGCAGTTTGGTGCAGTCCGATTACCGATGGACCATCCCGCGTCCCACACGCCCATCCGCGCAGGCGATCAAGAAGCGGGGGCTACCTCTTTCAGCGCTGGCTGATATTCAAGGGCAAACGAGGTGCGCCGCGGCAATCAAAGTGAGAGCGCCTCTCTGCCAGATTGTCGGGCTATAACGAGGCGAGAAAGTCCGATGATTCTTGGTGTAATGGCCATGTTGATCTCGACCGGCACGGTCATTGGAGTATCCCCTACCAATCCCGTTCTGCGCTTTCGTGCCGCCGCGGTTGAATTGAACTTTCATGCAACCGCAATCTCGGGTGTGAAGCCGAGTTCCGCTACGAGACTGGTGATCTCCTCGCGGTAGAGCGGGTTCATGACGATGATTGATTCGACTGGCTGGCCGCGCAACTCCTCCGGAGCAAGGATCGGAGTGGCGGTTCCTGGCGCAAAACGACCTTGCTTGTACGGATTCACATCGATGATCGCGCGGATCCGATCAGCGCCTGGCACCACGTTGACGAATGTAATGCCCTTCGATCCCCCTCCCCAGACGACGATCTGCTGGGGATTGCGCCTCGCGATGTAACCACCCAATCGCTCGATCTTGTCGCGATAGGCGCGTTCGAAATCGCGGACGAGCATCTCGATTTCGCGGCTGTCAACGGAAGTAGCGTACTTGGGGGCAGCCGGCCGCGCCTCAATGTAAAGATACTGGTCGCCGAAAGATGTCCCTGCATCCAGCACTCGAAAGCCAGCCGTCTCGAACACCGCGTTCAGCGAAGCGGGCGTGAAATAGGAGGCGTGCTCATAAATGAGGTCCCAGATTCCCATATCCCGGAGCGTGTAAAGGACATTCGGGACTTCAAAGAAGAACACCGTCTCCGGTCCGATGCCCGGATGGGCGCGAAGGGCGCGCAGGAATTTCACCGGCTCGGCGATATGTTCGAGAACCTGGCGGCATACCACCAGGTCAGGACGCAGATCCGCGTAGGAATCGCCGAACCAGTCGTTGATAAATCGTACTCCAGGGACCGCGTCCCCCCGATTGTCCTCGAAGCTCTTGTCGAAACCGATTCCCTGCGCACCGCTGATCAAGCTTAGCCGCTTCAGGAAATCCCCCTTGCCGCATCCTATATCGACGATCGTCTTCCCCGAGAGCGCGTAGGTCCTGCTCAGGCGCTCGGCCAGCGTTTCAACAAACGCCACGAAACGGGGGGAGAAATGAAGCGAATTCTCGTAGCTTTGCGTATAACCGATGCGATTTTCCTCGAATGAGGCGTTGAAGACGTGCGTGCAGCCGAGGCAGAAGGTAGTCGCAAATCTGCCGGTCTGTGCCGCGCGCGCCGATGCCGCGTCCGCACAAAGCGCGTTGCAGAGCAGGGGCAACGCTTCGAATAGCACCGAATTGAGCAGATTTCGCTGACCGCAGACCAAGCAATCGGTTCGAATGGAACCCGTCGACTGCGTCGGTCCATCGGCTTTCAGGCAAGCCATCTGTGCGCGGTCCGCCTGTTTTGTCATATGATTCTCGGCGTTGGGACGGGGAGGATGAATTTTCCGCCGCGTGCACGATACTCGGCCTGTTGATCGACAATTTCGTCTACGAAATTCCAAGCAAGGAGAAGGACGTAGTCGGGTTGCACCTCGAGAAGCGCTTCAGTCGAGCGGATCGGCAGGCGCTGTCCGGGCATATATTTGTTGTGTTTATAGACGTTGCGATCCACGACGAAGTCCACGAGGTCGCGTCCGATGCCGACGGTGTTAATCAGCGTTGCTCCCTTGGCTGCCGCTCCATAGGCGGCAATCGTGGCACCCTGCGACTTTAACCGGCGTAAGAGCGTGGAAAGGTCGCGCTTCAGCGCGTCGACCTTGGTGGAGAAATCGCGGAAATAGCCGATCGCATCGATCCCGCGCGAGGCTTCATGGGCAAGCTGTTCCTTTACTGTCGCACCCACGTTCTCGCGCGATTCCACATAAAGGCGCAGCGAACCGCCATGGATTGAAAGGTGCTTGACCTCATTGAGGTAAAGCCCGTGGCGGCGAAAGAGCTTATCCAGTGCAGTAACTGAAAAGTAGCAAAGATGCTCGTGATATATCGTGTCGAACTCACAATGTTCGATCAAAGGTTCGACATAGGGTGCCTCGATAACCGCCACACCGTCATCCTTGAGAAGTCGGGCAATTCCTGCCACAAATCCGTTGGTGTCGGCCACGTGGGCGAGCACGTTATTGGCATGGATAATGTCCGCGCGCATGCCTTGCGCGCGCAGCGTTTCAGCGAGATCGCGGGTGAAGAATGCACAGCGCGTGGGCACGCCGACCCTCTCGGCAGCGGCGGCAGGTCCGTCGGCCGGATCAATTCCGAGCACCCGAATTCCCGCCTCGACGTAGTTCTTCAGCAGATAACCATCATTGCTCGCCAATTCGATGACAAGGCTCTCCGGGCCAAGACCGCGGCGGTTGATCAGATCAAGCGCATTCGCACGCGAATGCTTTAAGAGAGCAGGGGAGAAAGAAGAATAATATGGATAAGAATCGGCAAAAAGAATTATCGGATTCACCGTCTCGGTGATCTGGACGAGGCTGCAGTCTTTGCAGAACGCGACGCGCAGCGGAAAAATGGGCTCCGGTTCGCCGATGTCGCTGCTGGTGAGAAGGCGATCGGCCAGTGGCGTTTTACCGAACTCGAGAAACGTCTCAATGCCAGTTCCACCGCAAGATCGGCAGGCCCGCTCGGTTACCGACTTCGCATCTAGGCACATCATGTCCATATCGTCCCCCTTAGCCCGTCTGCTTTGGCCAGAACGGGAACGCGACCAGGTGCTCGTCCAGTTCGCAATCGCGGATCAGCTTTTTCACGTGGGCGATGCGCTTGAAGCGCTCCCCCTCGAACTCTTCAAGCAAGAGACCAACAGTGCCGAATGCCTCGTAGAGCTGCGCGACGTCGCGTCGGGCCGTCCGTTGCGGCTTGAACGCGTGCAGGCTCTCTGTTTCCTCGGCCAGCCGTGTCCCAAATCCGCCCGCGAGGATACCCACTTTCATAAAGTCTTCCCCACCAACAAACACACGTCTCGAACGTCCGTGAGTTCTGTTACCATGGGCGATCGGCGTTCAACAACGCGAGCGAACGGATGATGGAAGCGCACCAATGTGGACCTTTAGGCGGACCTTCAGCACCATGCTTGATAGTCAATTGCGACTGCGACTTAGGCCGTTTGAAGTAGGCGACTGGTCAGCGTCGGCTGTCATTGTTGCGCCGCATCCGGCCTCGGGTGCCTAGGTCCGTTTTGGTTTTTGTCACCGATGGCGCCGCGTCCTCATCGCGACCTTAGGCAGGACGACACGCGAGGCCGGAGCCATAGAAGCAGTTCATCGTTTGGGCGCATCATCCGAAAGTGTTACATTCTTACGCCTTCCAGGCGGGGCGGCCAATCATCACGTTCATGAGATAACACATGCGGTCGTGTCGATGCTCAACTCTTGGCGGCCGCAGAGCGTTTTCGGGAACTATGCAAAGGATCCGACTTCCGATCATGTCGCCGTCAATGCAGCAGTTCGCGCGGCGCTTCGTGCTTATGGTCGCCCTGTTACGGTATTCGAGTATCCAGTCTGGATTGGTACCATTGCGTCGTCCGCGCTCAATAGCCTCGCCTGTCTTGGCGATGTTATCGGCGTAATGCGGGAAGCGCTGGCGGCGCATGCGTCGCAGACGCAGCGCCTGGAGAACCAAGATGAATGGCAGACGCTGTCGGACTTATCGGGGGGAGATTTCGTCGGGCGGTTGCTGGCCGACTACGAAATGTTCACACGCTACGAAATCAACATTTAGCATGTTCGGCCGCCTGATCGCGGTCCTGATGATCGGGTACACCCTCGCAAGTTGCGAAGCCGCTCGGGGACAGGGACCTCCCGAAGAAATTCTACAGTCGGGTCTTGTTTTTGAACGCAAAGAGATTGCCCCCTATTCAGGAGACGTAAAGCTTGTTGGCGATATAGACGGTGACAGTCGACTAGATTTCGTTCTTGGCGGCTTCCCCGAGGATGCGATGTCTTGGTGGCGGTGGCCCGATCTGGTTCACACCGTAATCGCGAGGCCCCGCGTCGAGTTCACCACCGACGGAGTGCTTGCCGACATCGATGGGGACGGTGATCCCGACATCGTCACGGCCGATGGGCCCGATGCTGTCAATCTCGTCTGGTTCGAGAACCCGCGGCCGAATGGTAACCCGACCCACGGTCCCAGCTGGAAGCGTCGGGAAATCGGTGCAGTCGGCAGCTGGGGCAAAGACATCAAGGCGGCTGATTTCGACGGGGACGACCTCGTTGATATCGTCGTTCGAGCGCCTGGCGAAGTGATGATTTTCTTCCAGGAAAGCCCCAGTTCCTGGGCCCGCGTGGGCTTGTTCTTCAACCTTGGCGAAGAGGGAATGGCAATCGGCGATATTGACGGCGATGCTGATGTCGATCTCGTCTTGCACGGAGTATGGGCGTCGAATCCAGGGGCAGCGGCAGCACGCGATGCAGCACTATGGCGCAGCTACGAGCTTGGTCCGTTCAATCCTGCATTCAAGGCGCTCGTCACCGACCTTGACCAGGACGGCCGCGCCGACATTCTGACTTCAAGTTCCGAGCACACTGACGACGTTGCCTGGTTCCAGCCTCTCGCCGGACCGACGGGCCGCTGGATCCGCCATGTCATTCAGCCTTCTGTCGCGGGTGCCCATACGCTGCAGGCCGCCGACATGGACGGAGACGGGGACAACGATGTCGTTGTCGGGCAGATGCATACGACCGAGGAGCGCAAGCTCGCGATCCATTACAATGTCGACGGGCGAGGAACGCGCTGGGTCCGTCAAGTGATCGACGATGTGGGTCTCCACAACGGCGTCGTCGCCGATGTCGACAGGGACGGTGATTTTGACATCTATGGGGCGAACTGGGTGGGCAACCCGCCTGTCAGAGTGTGGATCAATCGGCTGGATCCGCCTGCATCGGTCCGCCTCGACCGCTGGAACTATCATCGCATCACGAACGGGCACGTCCGCTCCTTTGGGATCGCTTTTTCCGCCATGGATGGTGATGATCTCACTGACATCATCTCGGGTCCGTTCTGGTACCGTCAACCGTCCGAAGCCTGGAACACAGAATGGGAACGGACCCCGCTTGCCGAGGGTGTGGACGCGGTCGCAGCCCTGGATCTCGATGGTGACGGGCGCGGGGAGGTCATAGCACAGCGCGGCGGAGGCAGGGCGCTGCACCTGGTGTGGCTCCATGCCGAGGACATTGAAGCGCACCGCTTTGAAGAGCACGAGATCGGAGAGGTTCCCGCCGCCAGTCATGAGCTCGGCTCTCAGGGCCATGTGCTAGCCCAGGTCGTAAAAGGTGGGAAGCCGGAGCTGGCGGTCTCGAGTGGCGGTGGGGTTTTCTATTTTAAGATTCCTGACGATCCAACAGTCGAGCCATGGCCGCGCACCCGCATCTGCGCCGAAGCGTCTGATGAAGGGATCGCATTCGCCGATATCGATAGGGACGGTCTACTTGACCTTGTCGCCACGACCGGCGATGCAAAGACGGCCGCATGGTGGCGCAATCCGGGTGACGGCTCGCCAGACTGGGAGCTTCGGCATGTTGGAAAAGTTCCTGAAATGGTCTATCCCGACCGCGTCGCGGCCGCCGATCTTGATGGCGACGGACGTGCGGACATCGTCGTGACCGAGGAAAATGGCAAAGCCGACAGCGCTAAGGCGTATTGGTGGCACAACCCCGGCGACAGCTCCTCCGACTGGAAGCAACACGAAATCACCTCGCGCGGTTCCCTTAATAGCCTTTCAGTGTCCGATATGACTGGCGACGGCAGGCCGGATCTTATCATGGGCGAGCATCGCGGCGCACTTCGTCTCTCGAGCTGGCATAATCTGGGTGGGGGACGGTTCATCGAGCAGCTGGTCGGCGAAGGGATGGAAAGCCATCTGGGAGCAAGGACGGTCGACCTCGACGGTGACGGGGATCTCGACATTGTGTCGATCGCATGGGACGCATTCGAAGCGATCCATGTCTGGCGGAATGACGCGGTCGGCAAGGATGCTGATGGCGACCAAAAGGCCCGCTGACGAGGAGGGGTGAGCATCGGCCGGCGCCGCATGAACCGTAGCGACCTCGGCCGGCTCCACCTGTTTACACGGCTGCGCGGGCGCTCATGCCTCGACGCTCAAGTCCGGGAAAATGCGCTGCGCTGAATGAATTCAACCGCTCGACGTGTTATGTTAAACCATTCGACGTTGTCGCTAGCAGGTTGACCAAGCCAGTGCGCAAGTCGGGCCGCTCATGCCTTTACGACGTTGTCGGTGCGTGACTGACTACGCGCACAAGCATTTCTGGTATCGATCACCAGCTTTGCGTGCTTGGTGATGTTCTGCCAATCAATCGCATCATGATCTGTCGAGATGACAACGGCATCATACGATGCCAAACTGCTAGCGCAGATATCCACAGAGGGGCGACCTGCCAGGGTGGCGTACTCTCTTGTTCCGGGTATCTCCGGTACGTAGGGGTCGTGGTAATCAACGACTGCCCCGCGTCGCTCCATGATGTCGATCAGCTTCAACGATGGGCTTTCTCGTGTGTCACCCACGTTTTTCTTGTAGGACATCCCGATCACCAAGATCCGCGAACCGCTCAGGCCGCGGCTGGCTCGCCGGTCCAAGGCCTCCACAAGGCGGTCAACCACATAATGCGGCATATTCGTGTTGATTTCACCGGCAAGCTCAATGAAGCGTGTTGTTACTTCGTACTCTCTTGCCTTCCAGGTCAGGTAGAATGGGTCGATCGGGATGCAGTGCCCGCCGAGGCCGGGGCCTGGATAAAACGCCATATATCCGAACGGCTTGGTCTTGGCGGCTTCGATCACCTCCCAGACGTCGATGCCCATCCTGTCAAAAATCACCTTTAGCTCATTGACCAACGCAATGTTCACAGAGCGAAATATGTTCTCTGTCAGCTTCACAGCCTCTGCCGTAGCGGTGGAGGCCACGGGAACGGTTTGCACGATGATCTGGTCATACAGTTCCTTGGCAACCTGTAGGGACGATGGGTCGTCGGCGCCTATCACCTTTGCAACTTTGGCGGTGGTGTGTACGTCGTTGCCTGGGTCCACCCGTTCGGGCGAATAGGCGAGAAAAAAGTCCTTTCCTAGAGAAAGGTTCGTCGCCTCGAGCAGCGGCTGCACGACCTCTCGCGTCGTTCCTGGCCAGGTCGTCGACTCCAGAACGACAAGTTGACCAGGGCGCAGCCGCTCCGCGATCGCACGTGCGCTGTTTTCGACGAACGACAGGTTCGGCTCCCGGTTTTTGGTAAGCGGCGTTGGCACCGCTATCAAGATCGCGTCGGGTTCGCTTAGGTCGGCGAAATCGCTGGTGGCGCGAAACCGCTTGCTGTCGACAGCCACTTTGATGGCAGCACCAGGCAAATGATCTATGCCTGTTTCTCCGCGGTTAAGAAGTGCAACCCGAGACGCGTCGATGTCGAAACCGATGACTTTGAACCCCGCGTCCAGCGAGATCATGGCGAGCGGCAGACCAACGTAGCCGAGGCCCATGATGCCAATGGTGTAATCCCGCGTTCGGATGCGGTTAACCAGTTCCTGAAGGTCTGGAGCAGTCTGCATGAGATGCTGGCAACTTTCGCTTGAATGTCGACAATAAAGGATCGCCTCAATTACCGCGGGGAAGCAGTTCACAGCAATCAGCAAAATGTATGCGCTTAGCCAGCCCCAGAGCTGAAAATAGCATGGATTGAACCATTGGGAGAACAGCCGAAATGCTTACCCCAAGCCACGTTGTCAAATAAACCTGGCCCTGCCACATTTGACTTTCAAGCGACGTCCTAAAGGGATCTGGGAGCCACCTTCGCTCGCGAGATCGAAGATGCCGCGTTTGGCGAAGGGACGCACACTGCGTCAGTCGATTAAACTGGTTGAGGTGGGGAATATGACGCAATCGATCCTGGTAACTGGTGGAGCGGGCAATATCGGCAGCGCCCTCACTCGCGCGTTGGTCAAGCTACCTCAGACCCAGGTGGTCGTCGCTGACAACCTGTCGACCGGAAGTCGAGACAAGGTACAAATAGACGCGGGCAATCTGACCGTAGTAAAGGCGGATGCGAACGATTTCGACGACATCTCGTCGTTGTTCTACCGCTTCCATTTCACCCACGTCTTCCACTTCGCAGCCGTGGTCGGTGTGCAGCGGACTTTGGCAAATCCGTTGCTCGTGCTGCGCGACATCACCGGTATCGAGAACGTGCTGAGGCTATGCAAGAACACCGGCGCCGAGCGTGTCTACTTCGCTTCGTCATCGGAGGTATATGGCGAGCCTTTCGAGATTCCCCAAAACGAGAGCACCACGCCGCTTAACTCTCGTCTGCCGTATGCAGTGGTGAAGAATCTTGGAGAGGTCTATCTGCGCACTTTTCAGCGTGAGTTTGGACTGCCATTTACCATTTTTCGTTTCTTCAACACCTACGGACCACGTCAGAGCGAGGATTTCGTTCTGCCGCGATTTGTGCGTGCCGCCCAGCGCGGCGAGCCCCTGACGATTTACGGGGACGGTTCGCAGACCCGCACCTTCTGCTATGTCGACGACACGGTTGACGCTTGCATCGCGGTTCATCGAACGCGCGCGCACGAGAACGAAGTGATCAACGTGGGCAGCGACGTGGAAATGAGCATTCGACAGCTGGCCGAGTTTGTCATCGAAGTGCTGGGCTCGTCATCGAAGTTGGAATTCCGACCGCCCCTTGCGGAGGGCGACATGACGCGCCGCTGTCCTGACACGAACAAGATGAAGGCTATATTGAACCGTCCCCTGGTGCCGCTCGAAGAGGGCATTCGCCGCCTCGCCGACCACCTCTCCCGACCGGAAGACCGCCCTGCACTTAGAAGAGTCGCCTGAACGAGCTGACGGTGGGGAGTGACATGAAGCTCGTATACGTCGGTCAGCCGTACGATAGACTTTTTCCGCCTGTTCAAAACTCAATCGGTCTGATCGTCTACAATACGGCGCTGCGGCTCGGCGAAGGCCTGCAGATTACGCTCTATGGCAAGCATTATCGAGACGACACGGTGCCCGCGGACCTGCCGTTCGCGGTGCGGCGGGCTGCGGCGCGGCGTGACCGCGCGTTGCAGCGGATCATCCACCAGTTTCCGCGCCTGGCGCGCTGGCTGCGGCTGGATCGGAAGGCCGATGACCACTCGCAATATCGTAACACGGTTCGTCGCTACCTCGCCGTCGATCGACCAGATATCGTCCATTTGATGAATTACTGGGCATGGTGCCGGGAACTGAAGGCAGCCAGCTCATCTCATCGGCTCGTGCTTGAGATGCAGTGTGAGTGGCTGTCACAGCGTGACCGCCATCAGGTGGCCCGTCAGCTCACGGTGGTGGATGCGGTGGTCGCCGTCAGCGACCACATCGCAAGCACCTTTCGTTCTGCATTCCCGGACTATCCTGGCGTCGTTGCCACTGTCGGTAATGGCGTGGACGTTTCTTACTTTCGGCCGAGCGAGCAGCGGGCCTCCGCATCCACCAGAACCCGACGTGCCATCTTGTTCGTTGGGCGGGTATCGCCAGAGAAGGGGCTTCACACACTGATCGAGGCCTTCAGTGAGGTTGCGGCCAGGTTTGCGGACGTCGACCTTCGGATCGCAGGGCCGCAATCGCCGCTTTCGGTAGACTTCCTGACCAGTCTCTCGTCGGATCCGCGGGTTACCGCATTGAACCGTTTCTACGATCGCTGGGGCAATTGCAAATATCGGGAACACTTAGAAGAACTCATCGAGAGCCACGGGTTACGTGATCGAGTTCACTTCGTGGGCAACGTGCCCCACAAGGACCTCGTAGCGACGTACCATGAGGCCGACATTGTGGTGAATCCGTCACTCAGTGAGAGCTTCGGAATATCGGTCGTGGAGGGCATGGCCTGCGGGATACCGGTGGTTGGAACGCGCGTGGGCGGGATGTGTGAATCCATTCTAGCTGGCAGCACCGGGATGCTGGTCGAAGTCGATGCTCCTGGCGAGCTCGCCCAGGCATTGATCACGATGCTGGAGGATACGGTCCGGGCAAGCGAAATGGGAAGCGAAGGGCGCAAGCGTGCCGTCGAGCTGTATTCGTGGGAGGCGCGCGCAGAACGGCTCAGGTCAGTCTATCAGAAACTGCGCCCAGGCACGCCGGTCCATGTTTCCACAAAGATCGTGAGCCATTGAGCCTTAGCGGTGGGCGGCGCTCGCCAAGTGCCTCGCAGCATGTAGGCCGATGTGATGAGCATGCGGCGACCCTCAGTGTAGCGCTCAACCCGGTGGGAGTATCGGTTTACGGCCAACCCGTGTCGGATTGAAATGGGCCCGTCAGGCCCGCCGTTCTTTTCCCTAACGGGCGTCAGGGCACCCAGCCCAAAGGGCGGAGAGAGGCCGAGTGAACCTGTTCTACAATTCGCAACACATTGCTGGTGGCGAGGCGGTGGCCTCGGGATCGTAACGCGACACGGCGACCAGATTTTGCGCGACGCATCCAGAAAAGCCGGCGTATGGGCTGGTCGGAGTTCGAGACCCTGACGGCGCGCGGGTCGGGAAGAGCCGAGTGCGGGAAAGCCGCACGCCCGGATCTGTGAGGGCGAAAGCCGAATGGCTGAGCTACTCGACCTTGAGGGAAAGCCTATCGGCTAGGGGCGTCGTGCCGAGCTTCAGGAAAATGTCGATGTGACTTCCGCCGCAGGAGCGGCAAACCTGCTCGGTTACAGAGCCTGCACCAGCAATCATCATGGCCATGGCTCCCGGCTGTGTTTGTTCAAACCGCTACCGCTAACTGCGACGTGCGGCGCAGATCGGTATCCAGTTCGCCATCTTGGATCAGCTTCTGCACATGGGCGATGCGCTTGAACCGCTCGCCCTCGAAATCCCCAAGTGCAAGGCCCGCCGCGCGAAATGTGTGATAGAGCTGTTCGATACCGCGCCGCGCTGTCCATTGCGGCTTAAACCCGTGCAGGCGGCGACCAATATAGGTGCAGTCGACGCGATAGCACCGTTTGTCTGGCCCGGCGTCGGGCGCGAACTTCACCCGGCTGTCGGGAACGATCGTTTGCACCAACTCCGCGATCTCCCGAATCTGATAGTTTTCCGTGGTCAAGCCGACATTGAATGCCTCGTTGTGGACCAGCTCTCGCTCGGCCTCGAGTACCGCGATATAGGCCAGCGCAATGTCTTCCACATGGACGATCGGACGCCATGGCGAACCGTCGCTCTTGAGATAGACCAGGCCGGTCGTGTAGGCCCAGGCGGTCAGGTTGTTGACCACCAGATCGAAGCGGATGCGAGGCGACAGGCCGTAGGCAGTGGAAGCACGCAGGAATGTCGGGCTGAACGATTGATCTGCCATCGGCGCGACCGCTCGCTCCACATTTGCCTTCGAGGCGCCGTAAGGCGTAACCGGGTTGAAGGGAGCATCTTCAGTTAGAAAGCTGTCGCCGGCCGCGCCGTAATTGCTGCAAGAGGAGGCATACAGGAACCGCTGGACGCCGGCGGCCTTGGCGAGCTGCGCAAGCCTTACCGAAGCGCCGCAGTTGATTTCCTCGGTAAGCAGGGGTCGGTAGTCCCCCAACGGATCGTTTGACAGTCCGGCGAGATGGATGATCGCGTCGAAGCCGGCGACGTCGTCGATTTCGATGTCGCGGATGTCTTTCTCGATCGTCGGCACTTCGGCCAACGTCCCTACGAAAGTGCATGACCGGAAGATGTCGCTGTCCAGGCCGGTGACGTCATGGCCGCGTTCAAGCAGCATCGGAGTCAGGACGGAACCGATGTAGCCGAGGTGGCCTGTAACCAGAACTTTCATCGATCGATTCCCATGTTTTCCAGGGCGCTTGCCCGCTGTCCCACAATTTTTGAAGGAGATGCTTTTCGCGGATGGTGTCCATGCATTGCCAGAAGGATTCGTGGCGATATGCCATCAGTTGGCCGTCAGTCGCGAGCCGCTGCATTGGCGCGTGTTCGAACATGACATCGTCGCCGTCGATATAGTCCTTTATGCCCGGCTCGAGCACGAAGAAGGCGCCATTGATCCAACCCTCCGAGGCCTGTGGCTTTTCCGTGAAGTCGACGACGCGATGGCCATCGAATTCGATGTGCCCGTAGCGTGCTGGCGGACGCACCGCCGTCATCGTTGCAAGCTTGCCATGCGATTTGTGGAAGGCGATCAGCCTATCAAGGTTGACGTCCGAAACGCCATCGCCCCAGGTGAGCATGAACGTCTCGTCGCCCATCCAGTCGATCAGGCGTTTTATGCGGCCGCCCGTCAGCGTATTCAGTCCCGTCTCCACAAGATCGACGGACCAGTCAGGCAGCGAGTTCGAGTGGCGCTTGACGCTTCCCGATGCAGCATTGACAGTCAAGCTGCCATCGAATGCGACATAGTCGCTGAACCAGCGTTTGATGTATTCGCCTTTGTATCCCAGCGCGACGGCGAATTCGCGGTGTCCATAGGCATAATAATGCATCATGATATGCCAAAGGATCGGCTTTGCTCCGATTTCGACCATTGGTTTCGGCCGGATCTCGGTTTCTTCCGCCAGCCGTGTTCCAAGTCCGCCAGCAAGAATTCCTACCTTCATTGTTTTCTCACCCCAATCGCCTACAGTGTTTTGCTACCATGCGCAGGTCGGGTTGAACCACACCGAAGAAGGGATGATCGGAACCATCGATGCATGACGTCAGGCATACGATTGGCGCTATGCTCGATAGAGCGATGTGTAACCAGTCTCATCCATTCGACGTAGCAGACTGGCAGGCATCGGCGGTCATCATCGCACCCCATCCCGATGATGAAACGCTGGGATGTGGAGGGGTCGCCAGCAAGAAGCTTAGCTCGGGCGCCGATGTCCAGTTTATTTTCGTCACCGACGGCTCGGCGTCGCATGCAAATCGGGTTAACGGCGAGGCCCTACGGATCATCCGTGAGGGTGAAGCGATCGAGGCGGTTTGCCGGTTGGGCGGATCTGCTGATCGGGTGAGATTTCTGCGAGTTCCCGACGGCATGGCTAAGCATCATGTCGGCAAGATCGCAGACGCGATCGCTGAGTTGCTTTTCGCTTGGCAACCACAGAGCGTGTTCGTCACCCATGCAAAAGAGCCGCCGGCGGACCATGTTGCCACCAATCTTGGCGCGCGAGGCGCGCTGCAACTGTATGGCCGGCGCGTGACCGTGTTCGAATATCCCGTCTGGTACTGGTATCAGTGGCCGTGGGTTCGTCTGCACGATCGAGTGCTTGGATTCAATCGCACCGCATTGCGGCAAACGGTCCGGACCCTTGCAGGTTTGCGGGGCGTTAAGTTGTTCAACTCCCACGCTTTTATCGGCGACGTGATAGATGTAAAACGTCACGCGCTGGCAGCTCACCGGTCCCAGATGGAGCGGCCGGCGGGACTCGACGACTGGCCTATCCTGGCGGATGTAGGTGGGGGCGATTTGCTGAATCGGCTGCTGAGCGAGCACGAGATGTTCACGCGATACGAGCTTAATGCGTAAACGTAGGCGGCCTGAAGCGTCTCGGGAGGAGTCGGCGGGGTGGCCATGACCTGTTCGGGTTCGACCCAAAGCTGCGGTGCGGCTTCGATCCCTCTGCGACTTTACTTGCGGCCCGTTTTGGATGCGCCGCCGTTCCATCCAAGACAGAGCCTCGGGTCCGTTCTGGTATCGCCGGCCGGCCGATCCCTGGCAAGGTGAATGGGAACAGATCCGGCTCGGCGAGGGAGTGGATGCGATCGCGGCAATCGATGTTGACGACGGACGCGCGGAAGTGATCGCCCAGCGCGGCGGGGGCGAGACACTGAACCTGGCGTGGCTTCAGGCGCAGCAGGCGTCAGCGCGGGGCTTTGAGGAACGTGCAATCGGCGAGGCCGGCAGCCACGAGCTCGGGGCTCAGGGCCATGCACTGGCGCAGATCGTCGAAGGCGGCCGGCCGAGGTTGCGGTGCAAGCGGTGTCGGAGTGTTCTACTTTCCCATCCCCACGACACGGCGGCGGGGGCCGCTAACCCGCATTTGCCCTGAGGCCTCTGACGAGGGGATCGCGTTCGCCTATATCGACGGCGACATCCTGCTTGACCTTGCGGCCACTACCGGCAACGCAAAGGAGATCGCATGGTGGGGCAATCCGGGGATGGCTCTGCCGACTGGCGGCGCCGCGACGTCGCCAATGTCCCCAACATGGTCTATCCGGACCGCGTGGCGGTCGCCGATCTGGACGCCGACGGACGAACCGACATCGTCGTGAGTGAGGAAAACGGGCAGGCCGACCATGCGAGGGCCTATTGGTGGCGCAATCCCGGCGACCTCAGGCCAAACTGGGAGCAGCAGGAAATTACCTCGCGCGGCTCGCTCAACAGTCTTTCGGTGGCCGATATGAATGACGACGGCCGGCCAGACCTCGTCATGGGCGAGCACCGCGGCGCCCTGCGCCTTTCGCTCTGGCGCAATCTCGGCGGCGGGCGGTTCATCGAGCAGTTGGTTGGCGAGGGCGTCGAGAGCCATCTCGGCGCCCGCACGGTCGACCTCGACGGCGACGGTGATCGTGAGATCGTTTCGATCGGGTGGGATGCTCCCTAAGCGATCCATGTCTTGCGCAACGATGCCACCGTTCCATCGGACCGGGAGGCCGGGCAGGTACCCCCAAGATGAGATATGGCCCGACAATCGGAGTAGCGATCAGCCGGAGGGAGTAGGAGCCGGCCACCGTTGTCGGGCTCGATCCCGGGCGCCCAATCTGTCACCTTCGCGGCGAGCGGCACGGGCTGGCCCCGTCCCGAGGCGTCACAGAGAATGGGGAAGAGCGCGTGACATTGACGGCAAGGTTCCTCAGCGTGTTCGGCGACGCGCGCGTCATAGCCAAGGGCGAAGCCGCCGGTCTCAAGATCGTGGCGAAGAGCGCCGACCCGAACTTTGTTCGCGGCACCTACGAGCCGCCCATCCAACAGGCGATCGTGGCAAACCTGGCGCCCGGGGACGCCTTTTTCGACATCGGCGCGAATATCGGTTTCTTCAGCCTCATCGCCGCGCGCCGCGTCGGGCCGCGCGGTCAAGTCTATGCGTTCGAACCTGTTCCCCGCAACGCCGCAGCTGTCGCAGAAAGTGCACGGCTCAGTGGATTCGACACGATACGGGTGTTCGCCGAAGCTGCGGGCGCCACATCCGGCCGTGGCCAGCTTCTGCTCGCCCATCACATCGGTGGCGCCGCGCTTGCCTCGGCGGGAGCACCGCCGGACATGAGTGGCCGCCTGGAAGTCAGCATTGTCGCCATCGACGATGCCATCTCCCACCGAGGCCTCAGGCCGCCCTCGCTGGTCAAGATCGACGTGGAAGGCGCCGAGATCGACGTCCTGGCCGGTATGACGGAAACGCTGCGGAGGCACGGTCCGAAGGTGATTTATGAGGTCGACGATGCAACGCGCGAGGGGCTCGACCGCAAGGCCCGAAAGATCGCGGAACTCCTGACTGCTGCCGGTTACGCATTGAAACCGCTGCCAGCCTCCTATGGCAATGGGGAATGGCGGGTCGAACACGTCTTGGCGCAGCCGGTGGGCGCTTAAGAACTAGATTTGCGGCGTCATGGCAGGGATTCCATGCAGGGACAGCAAAGCCTTATCAACGGGACGAGCGAGGCAGTGCGCGACTTCTGTCCGGGACTGCGACACGACATCGATGCCTTGAAGAATCTCGTACGACGACGTGAGGAGGGTCTTGTTGTTGCACCGTCATGACTGGGTAGAAACTGCTGAAGAGGCTGGGTCCGGAGTTGCCCGGCCGGAGGTTCTTGTCGCAGACGATTTCCAAGATGAACGCGCCCGCGGTGCGGTGATTGGCACCTTGGCAGTCAAGGGAGGCGTCAGGCGAGGACGCGACATCGAACGCCAGATCGCGATCGATCACGGCGCCCTTCGTTTCCAGCCGCTCGTCAGGCCAGGTTGGGGCCGGCAGGGGATCTCCTATGGTCCCTTTCAGCGAGAGGCTGGTCTTGTGCTATTGGTCTCGATCACCAACGGCCACAACACATCGCAGGGATCGCCATTGCCTGATGACCTCGCCAGGCGAGTCTACCGTTGGCTGCGAGGACCCGGCATTGATCCATGGCCCGGCCGTCTGGTTTCCCTGATACGTGCGCCGCGAAAGAGGCTCACCCTTCGCCGTTTTTGGTGGTGGACGCTTAGCACCTCCAGAACCTACCGGGGATCGAACATCGACGAGAACCTGGCTGTCGGTTGGTTCCCCAGTGAGGCGCCGATTAATCCCGTGGAAGAGGGCTGCGGCTTTGTCGTTCATGCCGCCGAAGGCGAAAACGGCGAGCTGTGGGCTCGTGTAGGAAAGCAATGCCTGAGTGCATTTCGGCGCCTAAAGAACGTTCATGTCTATTATGTCGTGGCGTTGCGAGAGCAGGGCGCTGTCTATTATGCGGCCGCCGACCAAAAAGCCCACGGTCTTGCCGCTTTTCCGATGATGCGTCCGATCGCGATCGATCCTTTCAACAAGGACGAAAAGCTGTTTGCGGGTGTTCATCAGTCGGCACTTGGCCAGATCGGGTTTCGGGTCGACACACGCGTCCAAGCGGTTCAAGTCGGGCGGATACCTGAATTTTCGACGCTGTTTGGCACCGCCCACGCTGCCGATGCACTCGTCGAAGGCTGGCCGGGGCAAATCGCTGCAATCGGGGGGCGGTGGCATTTTTCGCAGGACGCTGGCGATAACCTATCCGTCGTCGATCCTGGTCGCCCTTCAGGATTGATCCACGGACTGCTGGCAATTGGCGCCATCTCGGATGTGTGTGGTCTCGTCTGTCGGTTTCGGGACAACGACAATTTCTGGGTGCTGAAACTGTCGACGCTCGGATGGACCTTGGTGCGCAAGCAATCGGGCAAAGAGATTACGATCGCGACCGGTACGGAACACGCTTTGCGCAAGTGTTCTATCCATTCGGTCCAGATTCTTGACTGGAACGGTCAGGTGAGCTGCTTTCTTGACGGGGTTCGCCTCTTCGAATCGTCTGTCAATGCCGATTCAGTTGAAAACGCTACAGGAGTAGGTATATGGAAAAGCTTCGACAGCGAGCCGCGCTGGCATAATTTCGAGGCTCATCCTTGCGAAGTTCCCATCCCATTGATGGCGCCTCTGGAGGCGCCTTGGAACCAACTCGGAGCAAGCCTGTGCTATGCCGACGGCTTTGCCGGTATTGCCGGCGAACTGGATCGCCGCACGTCGGAGCTGGGCGACGGACAATGGGTGAGAACACTGGGCACCGGGGTCATCGACGTCGACGGGCTGGGCAGCGCCCGTGTGCGCGCGAGCGTGGACAGACCGAACCCGGGTCGAACATTCTATTCGCTGCCATGGGATCTACCGGGATTCGCCGATCTCGAGGTCACAATCGAGCCTCCTGGGGAGCGCCGAGGACAAGATCAGCGCAGCCGGGCAGGACTGCTCTTCTGGCAAGACAGCGACAACTACGTTTGTGTCACGACCTGGCTCGACGATGTCCACCAGGGTGCTTCGATTTCGGTGTTCATCAAGCGGCTCGGCTTTGAGGAACTTTATGACGCGGTTTGGACCAATGTGGCGGACAAGGTCGTTTGGGGAAAACGCTTTTGCATGCGCGTTGCATTCGACGGAAATCGGTTTGCAATCTTGATCGACGACGAACTGGTGATGCAGCGAAGCCTTACCGACATCTATCCCGACGATGCTGCCCTTCAAATTTTGCGGGTCGGGCTCGCCGTCAACTGGGAATGGGGAGATGACACGGGCTCGGTGTTCACGTCGTTCAAGGCCCGGCGCTGAGCGAAAGAAGGTTTTCGTTTTTCAAGCCGTGAACCGTGGGTGACGATTGCCTTGTCATACAGGTCCCGGGTCGACTGGGCTATTTTTTCCGAGGCATAGAGATCGGCGACGCGCGCGGCTCCCCGGCGTCCGACTTCATTGCTTGACTCAGGATCGGCGAGACGGCGGACGATTGCGTACGAAAGTGCGGCCGGATCATTTTTTTCGACGAGCACACCGCCGCCAGTTGCTTCCACAATGTCCGTCATCCCGCCGACACGCGTGGCGACGACCGGCGTCCCGGTCGCAAGGGCCTCCATCAGGCTCATGCCGAAGGATCGCTAAGTGACGGATTGACGAGGAGCGAGGCCCCGGCACAGCGCTCGATGACTTTTTCATACGGTTCCATACCGGTGAAAGTGACCGTGTGGGCGAACTGCGGAGGTATCATTTCGCGCAGAGCCGTCTCGTAAGAACCTCTGAAAGCGCCTCCCCGGGATAGAACCGTGAAAGGCCAAGACCTCCGGATCTGGCGCCTAATCTATTTGTCAGCACTGTCCGCAGCAAACCTGGAAGAATAATGGACCAGACATGATAGCTTCGGGCAGCAAAAGCGGTTGAATATAGCGGAGAGGCCATGGGACGAGTCGTTAATCCGATTCTCCATGCAACTGAGGAATGTTTGCAGAAGGGTGATGTGAGAACGCCGGTGTCGCCCGAAGCCAGACGAGGGCACGGTTTGGCCCATCGCGGGCGCGGCAGGTTCGTCTGACATGGATCCACCTTGGCGGAGACTTTCACGTTAACACCGCCGTAGCTGGCCAAAGCTGGTGCTTTCGTTCGCCTTCGAGGTTGCGCGGACGGGTCCGGCCAAGACGTCAGGGTCGAAGCAGCCAACGTCAAGACCGCCAGGCGGCCGCCCTTTGACGCGACCGGCATGCCGCCCCCGATCAACGGCCTCCGGTTCGAGTCGTTCGATAGGCTCAGCGGACCTTGGTCAGCGCAGAGCCATTGCGTCCACCTGCAGCATCAGCTCGAGGTAGATTTCAGCGATGGAGCGCCAGGAATAGCTGAGGGATCTTTTATGGCCTGCCTCGATCAAACGTTGGCGCAAATCCGGATATCGCTGGATGTCGCGTACCGCTCTGGCCCAATGTGCCAAATCATCCGGATCGGCATAGAGCGCTGCGTCCCCGCAGACCTCGGGGAGGCAAGGCGATGTCGAGGCCACGACCGGGCATCCGATCCTCATGGCTTCGACGGCAGGCAACCCGAAACCCTCGATCCTGGACGGAAAAAGAAAGCACAATGCACCCGACAGAGCTTTCTTGAAATCATCGTCGCTGATCCGTCCGAGGAGCCGGAGATTGTCTGGCTTCGGCTGCGCAAACCGGGAAATCTGCGCTTCGTCGATTTCGCCCGCCATCCACAGGTTAAAGCCCAACGCGTCAAGCAGCGGAGCAAGCCGGACCAGCAATTCGACGTTCTTGTATTTTTGATCACGTCCCAGGCATAGCACATAGGGGCGGTCGGGCCGGATTTGAAGCTTCGATCGATCGGCATCCCATCGTTCTGCATGGTCGCTGCCGTTATATGTGACGGTGATCTTCTCCTGCGGTGCGATGCCGTATTTGATGAGATGCTGCCGCGAAAGCTGCGAGACGGTGGTTATATGTGCAGCCCGTCGGCCAAGGAGCGGAAGAATGAAACGGTGGGCCCATCGGAAGCCGCGCCCATAACTCTCCGGCATCAGCCTGGTATGCAGGTCGTGGATGCATGCGATTTGCCGCGTCAGCGCCACCGGCGCCAGATTGCAGAAGCTGAGCAACCCGCCCTCAACGTGGCGTGGCAGTTGCATCTGCACCCAGAACTGCGGAAGGCGCGGTTTGTTGAATTCGGGGATGACCCGAATGCCAATCGCCTGCAGCGGCAATTGCCCCCGACGCGGGACCGCCAGATCGAGTTCAAGTCCCCGCGCCAACGGATGGCCCTCGTCCAGGAGAGCGTCGAGCGCAAGGGTTACCTCGCGCGCATAACGCGCAACGCCGTTTGGAGGCAGCGCGACGAAATCCCCATTTATGGTCCAGCGCCTGGTGCGGCCACCGCCGGCCCCCCCGTCCTCAGCGGGAACCGCCGGAAATGAGCTCTTGCCGTACCTCTCGGGAAGCGGATCGGTGCCGATTATTCCGGCCGCCCTGGCGGCCACGGGCGCAGATTTTCCGTAATTTCGCAGTCCCATAAAGTGCACCATGTCGCGTGATCCATATTCAACCTAGCACCCTGGAGACAGTGCGAACCTCTGCACCTTCGAAGTATGAGCTTATCCCTTGGCGTTAATCCGAGGTCCGCACTGCCCTCGCGCTGCTGACGGAGCAGAGCCATGCCCGCGACATTGAAATGAAATTGGCCGTGCCACCTGTCCGGCCGCGTGAGGCGTTCACCCTGTGAAGATTCGGGCACTACGGGCACTAATCGTGGAAGGCTGTGAACCTGCGGGGCCGCTAAGCCCAAAGGAGAGGCATGCGACCCGAAGATGGCGTTGCTACACCCATCGAGGCAGGTGGTAGCGCCGGATTAGCCCCGCAGCCCCCTTTTTAACAGGCTGTCTGCCCCCATCCCAGGGCTTACCATCGCAGCGAAATCGCCCTTGTCGCCTCTAGCTGGATTGCGCATGAAGCTCGTCGTGATCATTGCAACCCTTGGCCGCGGCAGCCAACTTTGCCGATTGCTATCGCATCTGCAGCGCCAGACGCAACCACCTGACGAAGTCGTCGTTTCCGCGCCCGATGCCACGCATGTCGAGCTTCCTGAGACGATTAGCTTCCCGGTTTCCCTTGTCTTCGGGAAGAAAGGGTCATGCGTGCAACGCAACAGCGCGCTCGACCACGCGAGCGGGCGTTTCGATGTCGTCACCTTCTTCGACGACGATTTCGTGCCGGCCGACGACTATCTCGAGCGCGTCAAGAGAGCTTTCGAAGAGCATGTTGACTGGGCTGTGGTCATGGGCAGAGTGGTCAAGGACGGCGCCGTTAACGCGGGGTTGGATTGGCACGACGCCATGCTGGCTCTCCGCCAGTCGGAGCAGGAGCCGCCGCCACAGCCCGAGGTCGTCCATCATCTCGGCGCATATGGTTGCAACATGTCCATTCGGGCGGCCAAGATTGGCAAGTTGCGCTTCGACGAGCGCCTGGTTCTCTACGGCTGGCAGGAGGACATAGATTTCACCAGCCAGTTGAGGTCATGCGGCCGCGTCGTCGCGGTGAATACGATCCGCGGCATCCATCTTGGTATCAAGACCGGGCGCGTGAGCGGCGAGCGGTTCGGATATTCGCAGATCGTCAATCCGGTTTATCTGATCAAGAAGGGAACCATGCCCGCTACATTCGCTCTGCCGCTGATGGCGCGCAATGTCGCCGCCAACCTTGTGCGCAGCGTGCGGCCAGAGTCTTACATCGACCGCCGCGGAAGGCTGCGTGGCAACATCCTTGCCATGCTTCATGTCCTGACGGGGCGTATCGAACCCGAATATGTTCTTGATATGGGCAGAATCCGCCATCCCGGAGATCCGCGCGCATAATCCTCGTAATTGGCGTTTGCTCGTTCCGGTAGTCGCGAAAAAGGCCGCCGGGGCACCGCTCGGGCCACAGGACAATGCGCAAAGATGGTGCTCACGACGAACTGCCAGCATCATGTTCGACCGCTGTCCAAGCCCAACGACAATCTTGCGGAGTGTACTGAACTATTGAGGCTCGTTGGGAAACAGAACCGTATGTCTGGAGCGAAACTCATAGGAATGGATGAATTCCGCCACGATCTGTTCTCCACTCGCCTCGTCGCTGTCCAGTTTCGACACGTAAGCAGAAAGCCCGTGGCCGTCTGGCTCCCGTCCCAGCAATGTCCGATAGAGAAGGGCCACAAATTGCGCATTTCCAAGCCCAACCGGCTGATTGTCAGTCCTGAATTCGACCGATAGCAACATCTTCGTCAGTGTCGGAAAGATAGATGGATCCTTCTTCATCGCGACGACCTCGCGCCACTGCTCGGCCGGAGACGGCATGCGACGCAAGATTAGGCAGTAAGCATATGCAATCTGGTTGGCGTGGTTGAAGACAGACTTGTCGAACGCATCAAGCGAGCAGGGGTGAGATCCACTGATGCTGGGAACGCGGGGCACCGACGTCTGGTCCGCAGGCGGCGAGCTTTTCATCGAGGCCGTCGGCGAATTGGAGCCTGCATTGCCGTTCGCAATGGTCTTCTTTACGGCATCGTATGCCGGCTTTCGCCCGCTCGGCCCCCATAGCCCGTCGCCGCGCTTCTTCAGGCGCACGAGACCCATAAAGGCCTCGTAGCTTGGCGCCCAGTACGGCTCGTCGAGCAGTTCGTAGAGATGGGCAGCTTCCAATCCATATGGAGATTGATATCGGCGCAGTAGCGTCATCATCTGGACGAGACCGTCCGCCTGCTGACTTTCTCCCTCCTGGCTGCCTCCAGCGTGGTTGAATTCGGTCAGCCAGATTGGACGACCGAGAGTGGCCAGTAACTTAAATGCTTCCTCGGGGTCGCCCCCGTAAAGGTGCCAGACCGATATGTCCCATCTGATGCCGTCCTGCAGCATGCGGGTGAACGCTGCGCGGTGACCCCAGCCTGCCGTTCCCATTGCTTTTCTTATGGTCGGATCCACTGCGATGGTTGCATCCGACAGACCGCGCAGAACTGCGCTTACCTTCGCCCAGCGCGGACTGAAATAGTGGGACGTCTCGGTGCCGCTGGCAGGGCCCCAGGAGCAGTTGTATTGGATTCCGCTGTCCCGCATCTCGCAGGGCATCAAGATGGCGTAGTTCTCCATCTCGTTGCCAAGCTCCCAAACGCGGATGTCGTCCTTGAAGCGGGATACCAATGTCGACGCGAGATGGTAGGCCTGCGCATAGAGGTCATCGACGGATTCATTGTCGAGGTCCAGATCGGGTATGATTACCGGTAGGATCTGGACTCCGCGCTCCTTGCCGGCCTTGACCAGTTCGGCAAGTTTGGTGGCGCTGTCGGCGCTGGAAATGTTGACGCGATACGACTTCATGCCGAGGTCGCGGACATAGTCGAGTTGCTGTTCGATCGATATCCCGGGATAGGCGTTGAAGGGATGGCCATTCACCCCCCAGAGCAGATCCGCTGCGCCCGAAGCTGTCATGCCCAGCAGGCATGCCAGGGTTGTCCACAGACGTCTGGTCGCGGCGACGGCCCGTCCAACGGAACCTGGTTGCGATGGATTGGTCAGCGCGAACTTGCTTGTTTTGCGCCAGACATCATGCGGCATCATTCCACTCGCTGAACTCGCTTGACATCCATCCGAGCGCGACGATTGAGATCTGCCGCACTGCCCGACGCAGTCTAGCAAAACCGCGCCACGCAGAACCTCACACATTTGGCGTAAACGCCCATGATTGGCCTCGCCATTCGGATGAGAGCTGCCGGGAAGCCTCTGAAGCAAACGACCGGGTACGTCCCAAAGGCCAGGATGACCCTGCTGTCCTGGTCGTCCAAAGTCGTGGAACTGAGGCATGGCGCTGGTGATCAAAAACCCTGTGATGACACGACATTGGACAATCAACGGCCGCTTTCTCGCGCAGCCGACCACCGGAGTTCAGCGCTACGCACGCGAGATCGTTTCGGCGCTGGACGCCTTGGTCGTTGGCCAGGCTGCCTTGACACGGGATCTGACGGTCGAGTTGCTGGTCCCGCCGGGGGCGCTTGACAATTTGCCCTTGGCAGCGATCCGTGTCCGGACTGTCGGCAGCTTTGGCGGGCATTTATGGGAACAGGCTGTGCTTCCGGCCTGTCTTCGCGGCGGGCTGCTTAGCCTCTGCAATACGGGCCCTGTGACGGTTCGTCGACAAGTGCTGTGCATTCACGACGTCAATACAAGGGCATGCCCGCAGAGCTATTCATTTCCATTTCGGCTTCTCTACCGCACCTTGGTTCCTGCCTTGGGCCGGGCCGCGCATAAGATTACGACGGTGTCGAAATACTCTGCGGGTGAACTGGCGCGCTATGGCGTGTGCCCGGCGGCAAAGGTCGAAATTGTAGGCAATGGGCATGAACATGCGTTGCGATGGGCTCCTTGCCACTCGGAACAAACACTGGCAGTGGCCGGCCCTGGTACGATCGTCGTGCTTGGCAGTTCTATCCCGCACAAAAATGTCGGCTTGATCATCGGCTTGCACGAGCGTCTTGCCGCGGCGGGGCTGCAGATTGTTGTTGTCGGCGCTTCAACGTCCCGCGTTTTCGCCAGCAGCGGCGACCAGAAATCGCCGAACGTCATTTGGCTGGGAAGAAGGTCGGACGCGGAACTCGGCGCGCTTCTGGGCGATTGCCTATGCCTCGCGTTCCCCTCCTTGGTCGAGGGTTTCGGGCTGCCGCCCCTCGAGGCCATGACACTGGGATGTCCGGTGGTCATGTCGGACCGTGCCAGCCTGCCCGAAATCGGCGGCGATGCGGTCTTGTACGCATCACCTTGCGATGAGAATGCATGGTTCGATTGTTTTATGCGCCTGGTCCACGAAGAAGGCCTCAGAACCAATTTGATCGCACGCGGTCGCGCCAGGGCGGCGCGATTTCAGTGGGCCGCGTCGGCTCAGCGGTATCTGGAGCTGATGGCCAGCGTGGATGGATTTCCAGAAGTGTCACCACCACCGCTTCGGGAAGTCGAATGCAATCCGAATGAGCGACCTGCGGCGGCGGCCAGTATCAATTGAGGTAATCTCGAGTCTAAAGGCATCTGCAATTCAGGCGCATCAGTCCCGTTCAGCCTGCCTGCGATGACAGGCTGGATTCCGGAGGCATGAGGCGATGGCGAAAAGAAGTGCGGGCATCCTGCCTTACAGCAGATCGACCAACGAACTGCAGGTGCTGCTTGTCCATCCGGGCGGGCCGTTCTGGCAAAGCCGCGATCTCGGCGCATGGTCGATCGCAAAGGGCGAGTATGGTGATGACGAACAGCCGGAAGCCGCGGCGCGTCGCGAATTTGAGGAGGAAACCGGCTGGCAGCTCTCGGGAGCACTGCTTCCGCTAGGGGAACTGCGCCAGCCCGGCGGCAAGCTTGTTACGGCCTTCGGCGCCGAAGGCGATTTCGATGCCGGCACCTTGCGCAGCAACATGTTCGAGATGCGATGGCCGCCGCGCAGCGGCCGCATGCAGACTTTTCCTGAGATCGATCGCGCAGGGTGGTTCGGCCTCGAAATGGCCCGGGAAAAGTTGCTTGTCGGCCAGCGGCCTTTTCTCGACCGGCTTGTGGTGTCTGTCTAAGGGTCGACCGACATCTGCAACCCCCGCCGATCCAACGCCACAGGCCATGCCTGGCGTACGCATGGATCCCAGGGTCTGGGCCGCGTCGCTTCGCTCCTTGCTTGCCCTGGGATGACGAAGCGAGGTTTGCGATTCGCCACTGACTCCCCGTTCGATGCCGATCGCCGATCTGTCAAAATCGCTGTGCAGAGGAAGTAGCTGCTTCGGGTCGTAGTGTGTGGTAACTGGGCTGACTGTTTCGGACCATAATTCGGTCCTCCACCAAATTCGAGGAGAACCTTCGGCCGATGGCGCCGTTTTCCAGTTGAAAACCAACTTTCCGGAAAAACAGCCCGCTCAAGGTTGATAAACGAATTCCATCCCATGCAATATGCGCAGGATTCGCTCTGGGGGGAGCATGACGAAACCTTTTTATGCCGAGCCGATCCTCAACTCTCCGTACTTGCCGCCGACGCGGCATCACGCGCTTGGGGAGGACGGCCAGCCGCTCGAACATCCTCCGATCGAAGGTCGACGGCGGTCGAAGTATGTCACGCCGGTCCCGAAGGCGCGGCGCACGCAGGCGGCAGCCGCGCGCAGCCAGACGTCGCTTGCATTTGATGCCGATGAGAGGGGCACCAGCGGTTACAACCCAACTCCGATCATCAACGAAATCCGCAATCACCTCAATTCCTGGCGTGCGCTGCCAAATCCCAACGACTGGGGCGTGACGCCTGTCACCCAGCGCCTGCTGCTGCACTGGCGGCACCACGAATTCTCCCACCAGATACCTTTTTTCTGCCAGATCGAGGCCGTCGAGACGGCAATCTGGCTGGCCGAGGTTGCCCGCGGACGAAAGCAGTACGCGCACATTTTTCGGCACCTGCAGGAAGCCAACCGGGACGCCAACCCGGACCTGTTCAGGCTGGCGCTGAAGCTGGCGACCGGTGCGGGCAAGACGACCGTCATGGCCATGCTGATTGCCTGGCAGTCGATCAACGCGGCGCGACAGCCCAACTCATCCCTCTTTTCGCGCGGTTTCCTGCTCGTCGCGCCGGGTATCACCATCAAGGATCGCCTCCGCGTTCTGAATCCTTCCGACACGGACAACTACTACCGCACCCGCGAGCTGGTCCCGGCTGAATTGATGATCGACCTCGGCAAGGCCAAGATCGTCATCACCAACTACCACGCCTTCCAGCGCCGCAAGGCGCACGACCTGAACCCGGTCGGCGAACGGCTGATGCAGGGACGCACCGGGCAGCCGATCGAAAAGCAGGAGACCGAGGGCGAAATGCTCGCCCGCGCCTGCGGCGAACTCCTGCCCCTCAAGAACATCGTCGTCATCAACGACGAGGCGCATCATTGCTACCGGGAACGGCCCGGCACCGACGAGGAAGCCGAAGCCAAGGGCGAGGAGAAGGAAGAGGCGAAAAAGAACAACGAGGCCGCCCGGCTCTGGATCTCCGGCTTGGAGGCGCTGAAGCGCAAGGTCGGTCTGCGCGCGGTCTATGACCTTTCCGCCACGCCGTTCTTCCTGCGCGGCTCGGGCTACGAGGAAGGTACACTGTTCCCTTGGGTGGTGTCGGACTTTAGCCTCGTCGACGCAATCGAGTGCGGCATCGTCAAACTGCCGCGCGTGCCCGTCGCCGACAATGCGGTCAATGCCGACACGCCCGTCTACCGGAATCTGTGGGAGCACATCGGCAAGGCAATGCCAAAGAAGGGGGCGGGCAAGTCCGGCGAACTCGACCCGCTTTCGATCCCCGCTCAACTCCAGACGGCGCTGATCTCCCTCTACAGCCACTACGAGAAGGAGTTCGACGAATGGCAGCGCGTAGGCATCGGCGTGCCTCCAGTCTTCATCGTGGTGTGCAACAATACCGCCAGCTCGAAGCTCGTCTACGAGTGGGTTTCCGGCTGGCAGCGCGAGCGCGAAGGCCAGTTGCAGACGATCCATCACGGACATCTCCCGCTGTTCAGCAACTTCGACAAAAACACTGGCGAGCCGTTGCCTCGCATGAACACGCTGCTGATCGATTCCCAGCAGATCGAGTCCGGCGAGGCGCTCGACGCGACATTCCGCGACATGGCGGCGACCGAGATCGAACAGTTCCGCCGCGAGAAGCAGGAACGCGAGGGAGCCGCCGCCGGCAACATCTCCGACAGCGAACTGCTGCGCGAGGTGATGAACACTGTTGGGCAGAAGGGAAGGCTCGGCGAGCAGATCCGCTGCGTGGTTTCCGTCTCGATGCTGACCGAGGGCTGGGACGCCAACACCGTCACCCACATTCTCGGCGTCCGCGCCTTCGGCACCCAGCTTCTTTGCGAGCAGGTGATCGGCCGCGGCCTGCGCCGCCAGTCCTACGAATTGAATCCCGAAACCCAGCTGTTCGAGACGGAGTATGCCGACATCCTCGGCATTCCCTTCGACTTCGCCACCGAGCCGCAGAAAGTGACCAAAAAGCCGCCGAAGCCCGTCACGCGCGTCGCGGCGGTGCGTGAGCGCGAGCGTCTTGGCATCCGCTTTCCGCGTGTCGCGGGCTACCGCACCGAACTGCCGCCGGACCGCATCCAGGCGACCTTCAATGCCGACTCGACGCTGACGCTCACGCCGGAACTGGTTGGTCCCTGCGAAACCAGGCTCGAAGGGCTCGTCGGCGAAGGCCACGACATCTCGCCAGACGCCCTGGACGAGATGCGGCCGAACACGGTCGCCGTGCATCTGACCAAACGGCTGGTCGAGCGCTATTTCCGCGACGGCGACCAGGACCCGCCCTATCACCTCTACAACCTCATCCAGCCGATCACACGGCGCTGGATCAGGGACCATTTGAAGACGGTCGGCGGCACCAGGATCGGCATGCTGACCTATGCCGAGATCGCCGACAAGGCGGCCAGCCTTATCTATGCCGGCATCGTGCGCGAGGCGAGCGCCGGCGGCGAACCGATCGTCAAGGCGATGCTCGACCCCTACAATCCGCACGGCTCGACCAATCACGTCGCCTTCAACACCACCAAGCCTGTGCAATGGACTGCGCCGGACAAGTGCCACGTCAACGCGGTGGTGCTAGATTCCGACTGGGAGGCGGAACTCGCCCGCGTCGTCGAGAGCCATCCCGCGACAATCGCCTATGTAAAGAACCAGGCGCTCGGCTTCGAAGTGCCTTATCTCGCCGGCTCCGTGACGCGCCGATACCTGCCCGACTTCATTGTCCAGATCGATGACGGGCGCGGCGCCGCCGACCCGCTCAACCTCGTGGTCGAAGTAAAAGGATTCCGCGGCCTCGACGCGCAGCTCAAAGCCCAGACGATGGAGACGCTCTGGGTTCCGGGTGTCAACAATTTGAAGACTTTTGGGCGCTGGGGTTTCGCCGAGTTCCGCGATGCGTTCGCGATCAAGGATGAATGGGCGAAGCTGGTGGCGAGATTTGCTGAGTGTACGGCTGATGCCTGACAATCCGTTGCCCAGCCCGATTCTTCAGCCCTCGGAGCAATTTGCACGGCTCGCTTCATTTCTGAAGGACTGGCGCGAAAACCGAGAGCCGCACAGAACAGTCGACATTGAGAATGTGCGCGACATCCTTCTCCGGATCCGACCCGGGTTGAAAGCCAACCGCCTCCCCATCGTCTCCGTCCCTGAAACGCTTGTGCTAGCGCAACTCGACCAAGTGCTGACCACACTGTCGCCCGCGCTTCTACGGGCCCGACAGCGCGGCGATGCAATCGACGTTTGGTCTGTCGCGGGGCTTGGTCGCAATGAGGTCCGTACAGCAAGGGTTCTAACATGGCTGCTCGATCCCGGTGGCTCTCACGGAGCTGGGGATGCCTACCTGATTGAGATTTGGAACCGAATCGAGGGAACACGCAAGGCGGGCTTCCTGCTCAAGGATGTTCAAGGCGCGGTTCGTGAGAGCTATCCGCTTGGCAATGGGGATCACCCGGTCGATATCGAGATTACGGGTGCGAACTTCCTACTGTTCCTGGAAGTCAAGATTGATGCTTTGGAAAGCAAACGGGACCAAGTAGCTCTATACGCGCAGTTGGCAGCCACCAAGGCTGTGAGCCTTCGCAAGCAGCATTGGGCCGTCCTGTACCTCTCAGAGACCGCGCCCTCAGATCCGGCAAATTGCATCCAGCTTCGGTGGACAGACGTTTCGAGGGCGATCAAATCCGTCGCGCGGAATCGCGGCGCGGAAACCTTCTCCACGCGACTAGCGCTGCTTTTCGCAGCGCACGTTGCCCGATTTCACTAGGAGTCTGAATGACCGATAACGCTGAACTTGATGGATTGATCGTAGAAAACTTGTTGGACCTCGATGCCGCTGCAAAGCGAATTGAAGTCATTGGTGAAAACATTTGGGAGTCGATCGTCGAGCATCTTGATGACTGGGCAAAGAAGCAAGGCTGGAAAGGAGCTTTCGAAAGAGATGATCTTTGGACGGCTCCCCAGGAGTGGTTGCTGAAAGACCAGCCAGAGGCTTGGTTCTACCCGGACAAAGGACCGGACGATTCCGGCGAAGGCATAGGTCAGGAGCCTTACTTCTGGGCCTCCCGCTATCTTGGTGTCGCAGGCGGCCAACTTTGTCTTTGGTTCGGGCAAAACGCCACGGGCATAAGGAAATGGAAACCCCTCGCGAGAGATAACGCCCGGGTTTTGGTCGAGAGCGGTTTCCATCTCAGCGATAGCGGCAATTTCTACACGGTGTGCAGCCTTGATTCGAAAGCAGTTGCGGCCGCGCTTGCCGATGACCGTCTTGAAGAGGCGATGACGCCACTACTGGAGGCGTTGGGACGAGCAGTCAAAGCCCAATCTCTGTTTTCAACATTGCTCGCTAAGGCGAGGAAAGCCTGATGCTCAAAGATTCACGCGAGCCTCACTTCATACTGCAGGAGCGCACGCGGCAGTCTGCCTTCTTCGCGGCATACCTCCCCGGCGAAGGCGGCTTCGAGGGCAGCGCCTATCGCCTTGCTCCTGCGAACCGCCTTTCGAACCTCAATCCTCAAATCCGCGATGTTACCGCGCGCTATTTCTCCGACAACGCCGTCGCCTGGCACCAGCACGCGGCCCATGGCCTCTCCTCGCAGGCCTGCTGCCTGAATTTCCTGATGCCTCTCGCGATGCGCCCGGAGATGTTGGCGCGCCTCGTCCAGCAGGCGGTCGGCGGTGATCTTCCCGAAATGCTGGAGGTCGAGAAAGGACCTGACGGCGAATCCTGGTTCGTTGGGTTCGAATGGATTGGCCGCAGGGATTACCTCAACGAATGGCCGCGAACCGGATCGCCGAAGCGTGGAGCCAACGTCACCAGCGCCGATGCGATGCTGCGCTTCCGTCAGGCTGGCCGAATCGAAACCTTGCTGGTCGAATGGAAATATACGGAGTCCTACGGGGCACCGCCCGAACCGAAGCGCGAGGCGGAGCGTCTTCGCCGTTACCAGAGCATCGCATTCGCGCCGTTCGGCCCTGTCCGCAGCGATGCGGGCCTAAAATTCACTGACCTGTTCTGGGAACCGTTCTACCAGCTTTTCCGCCAGCAGATGCTGGCGTCTCGCATGCAGGCCGAGCAAGAGGACGGGGCCGAGCGCGTCCGCGTGCTCCACATCGCGCCCGCTGCGAACCGGCGGCTGACCCGCGTTACTTCGCCCGCGATGCGCCCGCTTGGCGACAACGCCTTCAAGGTTTATCGCTCGCTGCTGGTCGAACCCGACGACTTCATCAGCCGCTCGACCGAAGCCCTGTTCTTGCCGCTGATCCTCGAAACGCCGGCCGATGATGCTTGGGCGAACTACCTTCGCGGCCGCTATTCTTTCCTGGCGCCCGACATAAAAGACGAGAAATCCTGATGGCCAAAACGCCCATACAAAAAGCCATCGACGCGCTCACCCACGACCAGGCGCGGCGCATCAACAACCCGACCGCCGAGATGGCCTCGCTGTTCGAGCAGCAGGCGGAGATGCTGGGCGAGACCGAGCGCTCGATGAGCCTGCCACGCCCGCGGCCGCTGATGCATGCCGAGACCAGGCAGCGCGACGGCGACCTCGACCCGCAGATCGTCTGGAATGGCGCGCGGATAAAAATCACCCGCGAGCAGATGCGAAAACTCGCCGAGACCGGCGAGATCGAGATCGGCGACGCCCAGCTCGTTTGGAAGGGCAAGGATACGCAGGACTGGTCCGACCTCGTGGTCAACGCGCCGCCGATCTACGTGCAGGAGAAGGTGCACCCGAAGGCGATCATCGATGAGTTGAAGCGCAGCACCAGCGCGAAACGGGCGAGCGAAACAGATGCGCCGGATCTGTTCGCCGATTTCAACGGGCTGGCCGACCCTGAGGCGCGGGCCGAGTTCTACCAGCACTCCCAGCACTGGACGAACCGTTTTGTCCTTGGCGATTCGCTGCAGGTGATGGCGAGCCTGGCCGAACGCGAGGCGATGCGCGGAAAAGTGCAGTGCATCTATTTCGACCCGCCCTACGGCATAAAGTTCAACTCGAACTGGCAGGTCTCGACGCTGTCGCGCGACGTGAAGGACGGCAAGGTATCAGACGTCTCGCGCGAGCCCGAACAGGTGAAGGTTTTCGCGATACCTGGAAGGACGGCATTCACTCCTACCTCACCTATCTGCGCGACCGCCTGATGGTCGCGCGCGAGCTGCTGAGCGAAAGCGGCTCGATCTTCGTCCAGATCGGCGACGAGAACGTGCATCGCGTAAGGGCGCTGATGGACGAGGTGTTTGGGGAGGAAAACGCTGTTGCTCAAATCACTGTCGAGAAGACCAGCGCTCAAACGAGCGACTATCTGTCGGAAAGCACTGACCACATCCTGTTCTACGCGAGGCGGAAGGACGCCCTTAAATTCCGCGATATATTGCGAACGAAAGAGCCGACAGACAGCATGATGAACGAATACTCCAACTACGAGGATTCGAATCTAGTACGTGGCCGAATGAAGGGAATTAACTCGGCCGAGGAATGGCGTGCCTTTGAGGCTGAGAACCGCGTTTTCTCAAAGGACACGACGACGTCCAGCCGCCCCCCGGGATCGTTCCCAGTTAGCTTTTGCGGCGGACGGTATACGCCCGGGAACGGATACTGGAAGACGGGTGAAATCGGTTTCCGTCGGTTGATCGCAGCGAACCGAATTGACACACGAGGCACTTCCCTTCGCTATGTGAGGTTCTTTCGAGACTACCCAGTGTCGCCCATCAACAATATCTGGAGCGATGTCAGGTTTTCCAGTCGACGGGAGGATAAGGTCTACGTCGTACAGTCATCTGAACTGTTGATCCAACGCTGCATCCTGATGACCACCGACCCGGGCGACCTCGTGCTCGACCCGACCTGCGGCTCGGGCACGACGGCGGCGGTCGCCGAGCAATGGGGCCGGCGCTGGATCACCATCGACACCTCTCGCGTCGCGCTGGCGCTCGCCCGCACGCGGCTGATGTCGGCGCGCTATCCCTATTACCTGCTCGCCGACAGCGCGGACGGACGCGCGCAGGAGCAGAAGGTTTCGGGAAAAATCCAGGCGCAGGCCCCGACCTCCGGCGACATACGACAAGGATTCGTCTACGAGCGCGCGCCGCACATCACGCTGAAATCCATCGCCAACAATGCCGAGATCGATGTCATCTGGGAAAAGTGGCAGGCGGTGCTGGAGCCGATTAGGGCGGAGATGAATGCGCTGCTTTTCTCCCCCCTTGAGGGGGAGATGGACGCGAAGCGGCCAGAGGGGGTTGCCTCAGGAGGCACCGCAAATACGTCGAGGACTGCCGCGGCGACCCCACCCCAACCCGCTGCGCGGATTGACCCTCCCCTCAAGGGGGAGGGAAGCGCCGCGCCCGGCTGGCAGGAGTGGGAAATCCCGCGCGACCTCGACCAATGGCTGGAGACAAAGGACGGCGCGCCTAAGGCCGGGCTCGTCAGCGCCCGTGTGCGCGAGTTCCACGCGCGCTGGTGGGAAGGCCGCATCGCGCGGCAGAAGGAGATCGACGCCTCGATCGCCAAGGCGGCCGACGTCGAGATGCTTTTCGATCGCCCCTACGAGGACCGGACAAAAGTGCGCGTCGCCGGGCCGTTCACGGTGGAAAGCCTGTCGCCGCACCGCGTCGTCACCGCCCGCGACGACACGCTGGGCGCGGAGATTTCGGCGGGCGAGGGCACGATGCAGCCCGCGCCGAAGAACGTGCCCGAGCAGGATTTCGGCCACATGGTGCTCGACCATCTGCGTTCCGCCGGAGTCCATCAGCAGGAAAAGCGCGACACCATCCATTTCAACTCGGTCGAGCCCTGGCCAGGCAACTGGCTGGCCGCCGAAGGCCGCTATAACGACGGGGATGGCCGCGAAAAACGCGCGGGAATTCTGATCGGCCCGGAATTCGGCACGCTGACCCGCAGCCAGATCACCGCCGCCGCCCGCGAAGCTTCCGACGCCCGCTTCGACGCGCTGATCGCCTGCGCCTTCAACTTCGAGGCCCAGGCCAGCGACCTGAACCGGCTCGGCCCGTTGGCGATCCTGAAGGCGCGCATGAACCCCGACCTGCACATGGCCGAGGATTTGAAGAACACGGGCAAGGGCAACCTGTTCGTCGTCTTCGGCGAGCCGGATGTCGACCTGATCGAGACGGCGCAAGGCGAGCTTCAGGTGAAGGTCAACGGCGTCGACATTTTTGACCCGTCGACGGGCGAAATCCGCTCCGACGACGTCAAGGGCATCGCCGCCTGGTTCATCGACACCGACTACAACGAGGAGAGCTTCTTCGTCCGCCACGCCTATTTCCTCGGCGCGAACGATCCCTACAAGTCGCTGAAGACGGCGCTGAGGGCGGAAATCGACGAGGACGCCTGGGCGACGCTCTACTCCGACACGTCACGGCCGTTCCCGAGGCCAAGCACGGGACGGATCGCGGTCAAGGTGATCAACCATTTTGGGGATGAAGTGCTGAAGGTTTTTGGAGTGTAGAAGTGGCAAAGAAGACGGTAAACATCGACCCAGAGCTCCTGGGCCTAACCTTCCGATATCGGCCGTATGACGCGCAGGCGCACGGCCGGGTTCTGCCCGACGGAGGTTTCATGGTGCTCGCAGGCTCAACGGCAGTGAAAGACAGTTCGGCGACCAAGAAGCGCGATCGCGAGGAACGTGATCGACTGGTGAGACATGGCATCCTCGCGGCGACTGGCGATTCAGAGCTTCTGAAATTCACACGCGACCATGAATTCACGAGCGCCAGTCGCGCGGCCGGCATCATCAAGGACGGCAACGCCAGTGGCCCTCAGCTCTGGATTGAAATCAAGTCGGGCAAGTCGCTGAAGGATTTCCTTTCCCCATCCTCTTAAACTCGGGTTCCATTCGTCATGCCATACTCCGCAGCCACCGTCGCCGAGACGGTCATGAACATTAACCGCAGGTACTTCCTGCCGGCCATCCAGCGACCCTATGTCTGGAACTCCGGGCAGATTGTCAGGCTTTTCGATTCCCTGATGAAAGGCTTTCCCATTAGTTCATTCCTGTTTTGGGATGTTGCGACGGAGAACAAGCAGAACTGGCAAACCTATCGCTTCGCGGAGAACTTTCGCCAGGGCGAGATCCACAACGAGCACGCAAACCTGGACGGTCTCGATGCCACGCTGGTGTTGGATGGCCAACAGCGACTGACGTCGCTGTTGATTGGCCTGCGCGGCTCGCTGACCGAAAAGGTCAAACACAAGCGCAACACTAGCGCTGACGCTTGGCAGACCAAGAAACTCTACCTCGACCTTCTCGTTGAGCCAGACGATGTCTTTGACGAGGATGATGAAGAGCACGACGAGGAACTGTTTGCCTTCGAATTCCGGGAGATTCCCCCGCCACACCTACCAGGGCAGTTGTGGATCCGGGTTGGCGAAATACTCGAGCACCGAGACGATGCATCATTCGAAACGTTTAAGGCCAAGAAACTGGGCATGCTTCGCCAAGACGCACCCAAGGCTGAACGGGAAATTGCCGCGCGCAATCTGGATCGGCTACGCTGTATGGTCTGGCAGGATGAATCGGTCTCCTTCTATACGGAAAAGCTGCAGGACTACGACCGCGTCCTTCGGATATTCGTCAGGGCCAACGATGCAGGGACAAAGCTCAGCAAATCCGACCTGATGATGTCGATGATATCGTCCCGCTGGTCGCAATTCTCTGCGCGGGAGGAGATCGTCAATCTTGTGCATGAGATCAACAGCGAGGGTACCCGTCGAAACGCCATCACCCGAGATTATGTCATCAAGGCAGCGCTATTGCTGTCCGGTCTCAATCACCAGTATCAAGTTCGCAATCTGACTCTCGCCAATATCGATTCCATGCAGTCCGCATGGCCGAAGGTCAAGAAGTCTCTACGCGCAACATTCGCACTTCTGAACACCTATGGATTGGACGAAACAAATCTTACGTCACTGAATGCGACCCTTCCGATCGCGCAATATCTGCACCTAACAGGGCACGACCTGCTTGCGCAGGATACTCCTTTCAACGTCGTGAATGCCGAGAGGATCAGACGCTGGATCATCGCCGCCTTGATCAACACCGTCTTTGGCGGTGCATCTGATGCGACGATCACCGTCGCACGCAACGTCATTGAAAAGTCCAAGCCGGGAAGTGATTTCCCGTTTCTTCAACTGCACGCCGAACTTTCCAAGCACTTGCGACGTTCGTCTGCCTTCGAAGATAGCACGATCGATGACGTGCTTAAGCTTAGCTATGGCAAGAAACTAACCTTCCTCGCGCTCACACTGCTCTATGACGAGCATCGTTGGGGCAACATTCCTCACCACATTGATCACATATTTCCTCACGCTGTGCTGTCTCGCAACGCGCTCATGGCGCTGAACGTGTCGCAGAGCAAGATTGACGAATTGCGCGATCTCGAAAATCGCTTTGCTAACCTCGAACTTCTCTCCGCGCCCGAAAATCTGGAAAAGAACGCACAACAATTCAGCACCTGGATCAGAACTAGAGACGCGGGGTTTATTTCCCGACATAGAATTCCGGAGGGGGAGCATCTGCAAACGGTGCTGATGCTTCCCAAGTTTATCGAGGAACGCGAGAAACTCATCCGAAAGCGCCTTCGCAGGTTGCAACTTGATCCCGCGTCTGGAAACGCTGACTGATCATGCCCACGATCCTCGCCGACAGCTTCAGCGCAACTCTCGCCAACCACCTCGACGACAAGGTGCTGAAAAGGGTTTTGCGTTTAACATGAGCAATGCCCCCTATAACGGATACAGCTGGCAGCAGCGGGCGAGGATCATGCCCGCCTATCGCAAACTGACAGGCCGGAACGCCCCCTTTGATGGCGAGCCTTGCGCCATGTGCTGCGATCCGGACCGCCCACCCGGCGAATGGCATTCGGAGGATTATTCCGAACCGTTTGGGTTTCAGCCACCTCAATCCTATCCCGTATGCAAGTCCTGCCACAGCAGGCTTCACAAGCGCTTCAATGCGCCGCCAACCGAATGGGAACTGTTCTGCCTCCATCTCGAGGCTGGTGGGTATGGGTCGGAGTTCGTAGGGCTGCGAAGCCTCGCCGAACGCCGGACGCTGAGCCAAAAGATTGCGTCTGGTCATAAGGTTGAATTGCCTGTCATCCGCGTCCGACCGGCCGGGCCCTATTGGTGGCGATCACTGACGCTTGACCCTGAATCTCTGGTCGCGCCCTGGGCGCGTCCGCGCCCCTTGCGGCCGAGACCAGACGAGGCTGCATTCCGTCGCGCATTCGGGCAGGCGAAGCTAACCGATCGCGACATTGCGTTTCTTCGCGCACATGCCAGTGCGCCTCGCCGCACCGCGACAATGCGGGTCCTGTCGCGAGAGGCCTTGGGCAAAGACGATCCCAAGACTGCAAACCTGCTCTACGGCAAACTGGCGGGCCGTCTCACATCGCTGCTTAAATGGGAGCCGGACCTCCGTGACGACGGCTCGCCCATCCGGATGAGCCTCCTGGCCGAGGGCTGGTGGCCGCCCGGGCGCGAACACGAATGGACGATGGTGCCCTCTGCCGCGCGAGCTGTGCGGGACCACCTGTCTCTTGATTCGGAGCGGTTGCGACAGATGCCACCATCCTCGCCGACAGCTTTACCACCGCGCTCGCCAAACTCGCCAATGACGAGCAGAAGCAGGCATGCGCCCCACTTGACTCTCCAGCCAGTTCAGCCCAAATGTAGTCTCATGTAGTCACAGCGGAGGCGGCAAGATGAAATCCATGCAGGTTCGAGAAGCCAAGGCCGAGCTTTCCGCCCTGATCGCGGCTGCCGAACGCGGCGAGCCGACCACGATCACGAAGCATGGCAAGCCGGCGGCCGTGCTGGTGCCGGTGGAGGAAGCCGAAAAACTCTATCCTGTCACGGAGGCTAGAAGCTTCGCGGAACATCTGCTGGCCTTTCCCGGTGGCGTCGAATTCGAGCGGGACACCACACCGCTGCGCGATATCGATCTGTGAAGGGTTTTCTCGTCGACACGTCCGTGCTTTCGCAAATTGCGCCGGGCCGTGTGAGCGACGCCGCGGCGCAATGGTTCCGCGACAACGACGGAAGTCTTTACCTTCCCGTCGTCGCATTGAGCGAGATCAGGCAGGGCGTCGCGCGGCTTGAACGTATGGGCGCGTCACGGAAGGCTGAAACACTGTCGCTCTGGTTCGAGGAGACGATGGCAGCCTTCTCCGATTTCTTGGTTCCAATCAGCGCCAGGATCGCTCTCGAGGCTGGCGCGCTGTCGGACCGCGCCAACGCCATTGGCAAGAACCCGGGTTATGCCGACATACTGATCGCCGCCACCGCGCTCGTGTCCGAGATGCCGGTCGCCACACGCAACCTTCGCCACTTCAAACCGCTAGGCATTGCTTGCCTCGACCCGCTCTCCAACGTGAGCTGACATGCCCACCATCCTCGCCGACAGCTTCACAGCCTCCCTCGCAAAACTCGCCAATGACGAGCAGAAGCAGGCGAAGTTGACGGCGTTCGACTTGCAGGCCAACCCGGACCAGCCGGGCTTGCAGTTCCACCGCATCGACAAGTCGAAGGATCCGAATTTCTGGTCAGTGCGCGTTTCCCGCGACGTCCGCATCATCGTCCCCAAGACGGGCGGCAGCCTGATGCTCGCCTATGTCGACCATCACGACGATGCCTACAAATGGGCGGAACGACGCCGCATCGAGACGCATCCGTCGACCGGTGCGATCCAGGTTGTCGAGGTGCGCGAGCGCGTCGAGGAAGTGGCTTTGCAGCCAGCGACCCAAGCCGCTCAGGCCGGCCTGCCATTCGAGGTCGCTCCGGACAAGGAGAGCATCCCCGCGCCGCCGCTGTTCGCAAGGCTGACGCCGGACGATCTTCTCTCCGTCGGCGTGCCGCAGGACTGGTTGGCCGACGTCGCCGAGGCAACCGAGGACAGCTTCTTCGCCCTGGCCACGCACCTGCCTCAGGAAGCGGGAGAGGCGCTGCTCGAATATGCCGCCACGGGAACCCTGAAACCCGCCGCCGCACCGGTCGAAGACCCGCTTGAGCATCCCGACACGATGCGTCGGTTCCGGGTGCTGGAAGGGCTGGACGAACTTCAGGCGGCGCTCGACGCGCCGTTCGAGAAATGGGCGGTTTTCCTGCATCCTCTGCAGCGCGGCGTCGTCGAGCGCGACTATTCCGGTCCCGCGCGCGTCGCCGGCTCCGCCGGGACGGGCAAGACGGTGGTAGCGCTGCACCGCGTCATGCGCATCGTTCGCCTCGATCCGGACGCGCGGGTGCTGCTCACGACTTTCTCCGATCCGCTGGCCGATGCGCTGAAGCGCAAGCTCGCCGTGCTTTCGGCCGGACGTGATGATCTGGAGGGCCGCGTCACCGTCGCTTCCTTCCGCAGGATCGCGGAGGAACTCCATGCGCTCGCGACCGGACGCAAGGCCCATATCGCCGACCGCGACGTCGTGCGCGGTCTGATCGATATGGCTGCGACCGAGGCTGCCGTCACGGGTTGCTCTACGCGCTTTCTGGTCTCGGAATGGGAGAACGTGATCGACGCCTGGCGGATCGACAGTGCAGAAACCTATGCCGAGGTGCCGCGCATGGGCCGCAAGAACCGCCTGGGGCAGAGGCAGCGCGAGGCGCTGTGGCAGGTGTTTTCACGCGTGCGCGATGCACTTCGACAGAAGGCGCTGTTCACGCCGGCTTCGCTGTTCCAGGCAGTGACCTCCACTTACGCTTCGCGCGCAGAAAAACCGTTCACGCATATCGTGGTCGACGAAGCGCAGGACCTCGGCGTTCCGGAACTGCTCTTCCTCGCGGCAATCGCGCCCGACAATCCTGATGCGCTTTTCTTCGCCGGCGACATCGGCCAGCGCATCTTCCAGCAGCCTTTTTCCTGGAAAGGGCTCGGCATCGACGTGCGCGGCCGCTCTTTCACGCTGAAGGTCAACTATCGCACGTCACAGCAGATAAGGCAGATGGCCGACCGCCTGCTTCCCAGAACTATCCGCGACGTTGATGGGCTTGAGGACGATCGGCGCGGTGCGGTATCGGTCTTCGAGGGGATCGAGCCAACGGTGGTGATTGCCGACGACGAGGCCGCGGAGCGTGACGCTGCCGCTGCTTTCATCCGCGCCTCGCTCGAAGACGGCATCCCGCCCGACCAGATCGCCATTTTCGTCCGTTCCGCCGCCGAAGTTCCGCGCGCCCGAGCGATTGCCGAGGCCGCCGCACTGCCGTATCGCACCGTATCTTCCGGAAAGGCCAGCGATGACGCGGCCCTGGTCGGCATCTTGCATCTCGCCAAGGGACTGGAGTTCAGGGCGGTGCTCGTCGTCGCCTGTGACGAAGGCATTCTGCCGCTCGCGGCCCGCGTGGCGGACGTCGCCGACGAGTTCGAGCTGGACGAGGTCATCGCCACCGAACGGCAGCTTCTCTATATGGCTGCGACCCGGGCACGGGATCGCCTGTTCCTGTCGAGTGTGAAGCCGGGTTCGGAGTTTCTCGAGGACCTCATATAGCGGGCGCTTGCGGCGGCAAGGTTTGCGCTAATGAGCCTTTGCAGCTGGATTGCCATAGCTGTTCTTCTCTGATCAGAAATGCTCCCCGGCCTTGAAAGGGCCGATCCGGGTTCCCGCCGCTACCAGATAGGCGGTCGACCAGCCGATGAGCAGAAACCCGTTCACGCCCTCGAGGGCCGCCAGCACGCGCCATTGGTGAGCGGGAACGATGTCGCCATAGCCGACTGTCGAAAAAGTAATGGTCGAGAAGTACAGGGCGGTTTCGAAGTCGGCAAAGATATCGAGTAACAGGTAAAGTCCGGCCCAGAGCCAGACCTCCGTCGTGATAACGGCGAAGAGCCCCGTCACGATGCTGATCATCGCGACTGTACGGCTGCGACGCCCATGCATGCGAAACCGCGCGACAAGGTAGCCCATCGCATGCGTAACGGCGATCAGACCGAAAGTGTGAACCAGGACCGTCAGGCTTATGACCACGGTGCCGATGAGCAGATTGAGGACCATGCGCTGAGAGTAGCACCGCAACTGCGCCTTCCCTTGCGCAAAATCAAACCTGGCCGGTGAACGCTGGCGGCGTGCGGCTTTCACAGCCAGCAGCCCGACGGTCGAGGTAACACATATTGACAATATATCTTTTACGTAGGATGCAGGTTCATCGATCCGCGTCGCACGGCAGGCACAACAGGAGCACCCACATGACCGTGAATGGTCCAGGCAGGAGAACGATCGTTGTCGACGGCGTCCCGTTGCCGGACGTGCTTGACGAGGCCATGATCCGGCGTGTGGTTCACGGCTTCTATGACGAAATTCGCCGCGACGAACTTCTCGGCCCAATTTTCCACGACAGGATCGAACCCCGTGACTGGCCGCGCCATCTCGCGAAGATGTGCGACTTCTGGTCCGCGACACTGCTCCGGACGTCCCGGTACGAAGGCCGGCCATTGCCGCCACATTTGGCGATTTCCGGCCTTGGCGAGGCGCATTTCCGGCGTTGGCTGAAGCTGTTTCGCGCAGCTGTGCATCGCATCTGCCCACCTGAGGTTGCGGCGCTGTTCATGGATCGGGCGCTGCGCATCGCACACAGTTTCCGCCTCGCGGTCGCCTTCAGCCGTGGTGAGACCACGATGAGCGTAGAACCGATCGCTGAGAAGGACCTGTGATGCCGGGGTGGCCTGTCAGTGGCCCCTGTGAGGCGTCGTGATTCACCGGAGGAACCATTCGTGCGGCTGACCAGCTTCTCGGACTATGCCTTGAGGATGCTGATGTATGCAGCCTCCGCCGGTGACCGCCTGATCACGATCGAGGAGGTCGCACGCACCTTCAACGTGTCCAAGACGCACCTCAACAAGGTCGCCAACACTTTGACGCGCAGCGGCTACCTGAAAGCGATCCGCGGCCGTTCGGGTGGGCTTGCCCTTGGACGCCGGCCCGAGATGATCCGGATCGGCGATGTCATACGGCTGACGGAGCCGGATTTCGCACTTGTCGAGTGCTTCGCCACCGGAAACCAATGCGTGCTCACCGGCTGCTGCAAGCTTTCAGGGATGTTTGGCGAAGCACTGGCTTCCTTCCAGAGCACCCTTGACCGCTACACGCTGGCCGACGTCGCCCTGATGCCCCAGGACTTCCTCGGCGGGCGTTTCCTTCCCGCAACGCCGGCCTGAACGAGGCCGCGACCGAGCATCCCATGTGATTTATTTTCTACCAACCAGCCAGTTCGAGTCTGGCATCGACCTGGACGACACGTTGCTTCCTATGCTGATCGGCGGGCTCGTCCTGATCGTTGTCGGTGCGATCGCCGTCATGACATTTGTCTAATACGCGATCAGCCGCAATGCTCAGTCAGATTGCGAAGTGCGCAACGAAGGCGGCGTCGCGGGAGCTACGAAGACGCATCGCAATCGCGGCGACGTCATTGTGAAGAAGCACCGGCCCGCATCCTACGGCACGAAGATAAGGAACAGATAGGCGACAAATACGACGAGATGAACGAGCCCCGTCAGCATCGTTGTTCGGCCCGTCCCAAAGCTCACGATGCTGATGGCAAGCGCGAGGAGGAGAAGCACGGTATCCCCCGGGCCCAGACCAAGAGTCAGGCTTCGTCCGGTGAGCAGGCTCGCCGCACCGATCGCCGGGATTGTCAGGCCGATTGTGGCGCAGGCCGAGCCGAGGGCGACATTCAGCCCTCGCTGAAGTTCATTATTGAGTGCTGCCCGAACCGCCGATACCGCCTCCGGCATAAGCACAAGCGCAGCGACGAAGAAGCCCACGATGGCGTCCGCCTGGGTAACTTGAAGAAACTTGAGCCCATTCTCGATGCTGCCGGCCACCTGCTCGGTCAGAAGAACGATCCCTGCCAGTCCGACAAATAAGAGGAGCACATTGGTGGTCACTTTCTCGCCCTCAGATACATGCTTGTCATGTTCCGCGCTGGACGTCAGGTCTTCGATAAAATCGCCCCGATGGCGCACCATCTGGGCAAAGACGAAGGCACCATAGAGGAGGGTTGAAAGAACGCTCACAAAAGCGAGCTGCGAGGCGGAGAACGTACCGGGGCTTGTTGCAAGCGTGTAGTTTGGAAGGATCAGCGTAAGAACCGTCAGCGCCATAATGACGGCAAGCGAGGCGTTGGTGCCCTGTCGTTTGATGTCCTGATATCGATGCTTCAGCCCACCCAGGGTGAGGCAGACCCCGACGACGCCAGCGCAAACGATCATGACCGTCGAAAACACAGATTCGCGTGCCAGCGTCGGGTTGTTCTCGCCGTGCAGCATCATCGAAACGATGACCGATGCTTCGATGGCCGTCACCGAAAATGTCAACAGCAGCGTGCCATATGGTTCACCGAGCCGCAGTGCGACGGCTTCTGCATGATGCAAAACCACAAACACTGTCGCGAAGATGAAGATAGCGACGACGATCAACGCAAGGATCTTGATCGAGAGCGGCGAATGCTCGATCGACGCGGCGCCGAAATGAATGAGCGCGGCCAAGCCCAAGGAGCCGATTGGGAACAGATATTGGCCGATCGGTCGCCGATGAGCAGCCAAGACGGAATTCCCTTCATCGCCATCGACGGTCGCAGATCGGGTGTTGGAGAAATTGACCGAAGCCCACTGTATCAGTCTACTTGCGGCTGCCGGCTCGTTCAATGGTCGCGTGGCCGATCGACCTGGCTTAACCAGCTTGCCGAGCTCGATGCCGCATATGCGGATCACAATTAAGCCTTGAGTTTTTGCGCTTGGGGCAATAGCTAGGTGCTACCAGGCCGGGCCCCTCTGGCAGTCCATCAGGACTGCGATGTCGGACTGGAATTCCAATCCGGGTGGCCTGGCTTTGAGTTTTCTTCAGCTGTAGCGGCATTTCTCTTGTCATACGCGGTGTCCGCGTTGCTCTACGGTTATACTCGCAAGCCGCGTCACCCCTAGCTGAACGCAAGGGTGCCGTATGACAGATTTTTTCAGTCCCGAAGCAATGACCGCTCTCATGCAGGTCATCATGATCGACCTGGTGCTGGCCGGCGACAATGCCATCGTTATCGGCCTTGCCGCGGCCGGACTACCCAAAGAGCAGCGCAGAAACGCAATCGTCGTTGGCATAATCGCAGCGGCCGTTCTGCGCATCGGCTTTGCGGCCGCGACAACCCAGCTCCTGCAGATCGTCGGGCTGCTGTTCGCCGGCGGTCTTTTGCTGTTGTGGGTCTGCTGGAAGATGTGGCGCGAACTCCGGCAAAACCATGCGCAGGAAGCACAGGCGATCGAAGCGCTTTCGGAAAGCGATGTCGACTACGATGGCGTCGTAGCTGGCAAGGCTCCGCGCAAGACCCTGGCCCAGGCAACCTGGCAGATCATCATCGCCGACGTCTCCATGTCACTCGACAATGTTCTGGCGGTAGCCGGTGCTGCGCGCGAACATCCGAACGTGCTGATCTTCGGCCTTGTCCTCTCCGTAGCCCTGATGGGCATCGCTGCAAACCTCATTGCCAATCTGCTTCAGAAGCACCGTTGGATTGCCTATGTCGGCCTGGTGGTCATCCTCTACGTCGCTGGCGACATGATCTATCGCGGTGCGCTTGAACTTCTGCCTCATGTCGGGGGCGCTTGAGACACAGAAAAAAGGGCCGGGACGACCTTCGTTCCAGCCGATTTCTGCTTATCGCTCCGCTACGATTTAGAGCGCACTCACCCGATCCGGCAGTGAAAAGAACCCTTGTGCTCAGATCCGTGTGAATCGCGGCTTGGCCCCACGCAAACGACCAAAACGGAAGGCATCCGACACGGCTGAGCGGATCATGAGCATCTCGCCTATGGTTTCGTGTGTCATGAGCCCGACCAGCCGGTCGGAACTGTCGACGACGGCTACAGCAGGCACATCTGCCTGCTGCATCAGCCGCAGGCTTTCCTCGAGACTTTTGCGGTAATGTATTTTCGGGATATCGTGCCGCATTGCGCTCGCGACCGGTGCGGCGGGTCCCTTTTCCTTCAATGTCCGGATCATGTCGTTGCGTGTCACCAATCCTTCGAGATGGCCAGCGGAGTCGATGACAGGGAATTCGTGCTGCGTGGTCGCGAGCAGCATCTCGATTGCCTGGTCGAGCGTCGCCGACCGGTCCAGCCGGGCGAACTCGGTGATCATCACATCCGCGACAAGGACGCTTGTCGCTACCTCCCGGATCTGTGCGTTTTGCGCTTCCGCTGCCGCGGCGAGATAGACGAAGATGCCGATGAAGATCAGTAGCGGATTGTAGAACAGCCCAACAAAACCGAAGACGAAGGCCAATCCTTGCCCGATCATGGCTGCGATCTGGGTTGCGCGCGACCACGACAGGCGGGCGGCGAGTGCGGCGCGCAGGATACGGCCGCCATCCATCGGGAAGGCTGGGATCATATTGAAGATGACCAGGAAGACATTGACCCCGGCAAGCCTGGCGAGAAAACTCATACGCGGATCCTCGATCCCGGCCATCTGTTCGACGCCCGCCGACCCGCCGAGCAGGACGAAGATCAGCGCGGCGATCGCGACATTGACCAGCGGCCCCGCGACCGCGATCACGAACTCCTGCCCCGGCTCTTCAGGCATGCGTTCGAGCCTGGCGACGCCGCCGATCGGGAAAAGCGTAATGTCCGGCGTGTTGATGCCGAAATACCGCGCAGCGGCGATGTGGCCGAACTCATGCAGGACCACGCAGGCAAAAACCGCAATGATGAAGGCAACGCCTTGCCAGGCCGCTGGCGTGCCGCCGATCTGATAATGCGTCAGCCAGATCCAGACGAGCAGAAGCAGGAAGGTAAAGTGAACGCGCACGGTGGTGCCGGCGATCGTCCCGAGGTTCAGCGACCAACCCAAATCCGTCCACTCCGAGAGGCCCGACCTTCGCAAGAGGCCCCACCTTGGCAACAGGGTTTGGCAGGACGCTTGCAATCGTTCGAGAACATCAGGTGATCAAGCTCATCGTCTGCGACTAAGGGCTGCCCGGCCGCGAGATGCCCGCCTCGGTGTCGCGCGGTCCCGTCGCAAGAACAGCTTATCACGACACGACATCCGGGTGAACGTCTCGGCGCGTGATCTGACGCGTCCGCGCCTGCACGATGATTTCGCCCTGCCGCGCTTTTTTCGGCGATGAAGGACACGGTGCTTCGGATCGTTGTCATGGATGCTCCTGAACCTTTGCCGAAAAACATCGCAAATGCAGAAGGCTCCGGCGGGGCGCCGGCGTTAGCCGACGCACCGCGAAACAAGTGATGTTGACCTTGCGCCGACATGTCGCCGCGTTAGTCAGTGAGCAGTCTGCGAATGCTCGCCGCCCGGCTTCGAGATGTCGCTTAAAGCTTCTCCCGCTTCTGCGGCTTCGCCATTCGTCGCCAGATCGCCAAGCGAGATGATGCCGACGAGCCTCTTGTCGCGGTTCAGAACCGGGAGCCGACGTACCTGCAGGTCGCCCATGTTTTCAAGCACATGCTCGACGTCTTCGTCATCGAAGCAATATTTGACCTCCGGGCTCATGACATCACGCACCTTCGTGTCAGGTCCCTTGCCCAATGCTACGCCGCGGATCGCGATATCTCGATCGGTGATCATCCCGACCAGCCGGTCGTGGTCGCCCACGGGCATCACTCCGGCGTCAAGCCTGCCCATCATCTCAGCCACTTCGCGGATCGACTGTTCGGGGTTAGCGACCTGTACATTCCTCGTCATGCAGTTGCCGACCTTCATGGCAATCTCCCTTAACTTGCGAAGCCCTGCCGCCGGTTCCGGTGTCAATCTAGGAAACGAACTCTTCGGCGGTAACGTTCCCTTGAATCTGAATGCCCCGCGGGAGGTTTTTCATCTGTCGTCGGCCCCCGATGTCGCGGCTCCAATGAGCCTCACGCGGTTGGAACCCTGACGGGCGATACGACGTTCCAGGAGATCGGCAGCCAACGGAGAAGTCGAATGCAGCCCTTAGCCGTAAATTCCACCAGCCGTCCCGGCGCGCTGACGATTACCCCATTCAAAGGAACCGTGACGGTCAGGTTCTCCGACGCGATCATTGCCTCGACAGAGCGGGCAAAAGTGCTCCATGAAGAGGGGCAAGATCCGGTCTTATATATCCCGTTCGAGGATATCTATTTCGACCTTCTGGAGAAGACCAACACCACAACCCACTCCCCGCTGAAGGGCACGGCCAGTTACTGGCGGGTCCACGCGGTCGGCGGAGCGGCCGACGACTTCATGTGGGCCTACGAGACGCCCGACACGCCGGCATTGGCCATCGCCCGCCATGGCGCCTTCGATCCCAGCAAGGCGCGGATCGATGCCGATCCTGCCGAGGACAAGCGACATACGCCTCACATCCCCGAATAGAGCCTCGCATGAAGGTCGCACATCGGCCGATCACGCCACCGGCGACAATCCTTTAGTCATTCGGAGAATTCTTCGTCGAGGATCCGCAGTCCGTCTTCATATTTCGATGTCGACGCGCCAATCTGCTGTGCCTGCCATAAATTGTCGGTAAGATCGGCGCGCTTGACCGGCAGCGCCAATGGGTTGGCTGCTGCTCTGCGCACGAAAGCGAGGTCGTCCTCGTCCGGCCTGCGTGTCATCGCATCGACGGCCGATACGATGGATGTTCCGAAACCTGCCGCCTCGAGCCGCTCGCGATCCCAATCGTCGCTTTTCTCAACAACGTCGTGTAGGTAGGCAACGGCCTTCTGGTCGAGCGTTTCGACGGCATCAACGACCCGGCGGCAATGCTCGATATAGGGCCGTCCGGTCTTGTCCGTCTGCCCCGCATGAGCTTGTTCGGCGATTTTTGCCGCGCGGTAAAGGAAGCTCACTGCCTCGATCCTTGCTGGCCTGTGTGATGCTGCAACCGGCCTTGTTCCGGTCCACAACATGCCTCACCGAACGCGCGACGATTGCCTGAAGTTCCACAGAATGGGCAAGGCTCCGGCGCCGAAACATCTCCAGCGCCGCGAGGGCAGCCTTACAGCTTGCTGCCGCCCTGGTCGCGGGACGCTCCATCGACAATGCCGGAATTGGGCAGAATTCCAAAATCCTGCGACTTGGCACCTTGTGCAGCCGTCAAAAATCCGTCCGCGTGGAGACCGCGCCGCAGCAACTCTCTCACGGCCGCCGACCGGCTTGGCATGCGCCTTTCGAAGCGCCAGTTTTCCAAAGCAGCCAATTCCTCCGAGGTTAGCATGATCTGCAGTCGTTCGGGTCTTTCCAGTTCGGCCATTTCTACCCTCCAGTCGCTCAAAATTAGTATTTGCCTAAGAATTAGGAAACGCCTCAGTGGTCGTCAAGACCGGTTGATTAGCCATTGGTGTGAACGGCTAACAGCTACGGCAAGGCGTCGATTATGCAGTCTTTGTCATACGCTAAATCATTGATTGTGTGGGTAATTTTACTAATTCAGCTTGCTATTCGGATCGATAGGGCACATGCTGATCACGAGGGACAAACCGCTCCTGAAAAGGGGGTTTTCCATGCGCTTCGGTTACTCGGCTCATTTGTTTCAAGACGTCAACCTCCAGGTTTGGGCAGCCGCCCGGGATAAGGGGATACTCAATGTCACTGCGGTGGCCGAGGCTGTGCGGCTGCGAAACCTCGCAGAAAACGTTGCGCTTGAAGACGTCGAATGCCTGGTGTTGCAAGCCGCCCAGTTCTACGGGGCGGCCATGGAATTCGACAGCCTGACCGTGTTTGAACCAGGTAACGTCGATCGGCACTCGCTTGGCTGCGATGCCCTGCCTGGAAGAGGCGACGTCGATGTTCTGGAGGACAGGGCTGTTTCGCATTATTTTCGCCCGCCGGACCAAACGCAATAGGTCTGGCCGAACACAGTCGGTCGCGAGGAAGGGCTCAGCTTTACGTCACGAGCGCGGCGAAATTCCTTCAATCGGCCGCGATTTCGGCCAGTGATGTCTGGACGAAATGCAGCGGCGCCTCGAGCGTCCAGGTGATGCCTCGGGCGTGGAACTCCAGCCGCCCGCTGCCGCTGAGAGCCTGCGGCGCCACTCGCTCGAGCACGACCAGTCCGAAACCGCGCCCCCTGACAGCGTCCAGGATTGGCCCGTCCAACTCACGCCAGACCAGTCGAAAGGTCTCAGCGCCGTCGCCCGCAGGGACCACGTGCCAATCGATCTCGACGCGTCCGCCGTTGCACGACAGCCCTCCATGTTTTGCCGAATTGGTGGCGAGCTCGTGAAAGGCTATGCCGAGATACTGGACGGCGTTCGGCTGCAGTACCACCAGTGGCCCGGCCATCGACACGCGGGACTGCGCTGCGAAGGCTTTGAGCTGTGCCTGGATGAGCTCGCCGACCGTCGCGCCGCGCCATTCGGCATTGACCAGGAGATCATGGGATTCCGAAAGCGCCATGATGCGCTCTCGAACTTGTCCGAGGAAAGCCTCAGGTGTGCTCGTCAGCTTGCTTGTCTCGCGGATCATCGAGATGATGACCGAATATTGGTTCTTCACCCGATGGTTGACCTCGCGCATGAGCAGTCGGATGCGCCGTTCGTTCTCCTTGTGGGAACTGATGTCGCGCGCGATCTTGGAGGCGCCGACGACCCGCCCGATCCCGTCGCGGATCGGTGAGACGGTGAGCGAGACCGAAACGAGCGTGCCGTCCTTGCGCAGGCGCATCGTCTCATAGGAGGGGACGCGTTCGCCGGCGCGGATGCGACTGATGATCGAGACTTCCTCGTCGAGACGGTCAGGCGGAATGAGCATCGTCACCGGCCGGCCGATCGCCTCGGCAGGCGTGTAGCCGAACAGGCGTTCTGCAGCATCGTTCCAGCTGGTGATGATGCCATTCATGTCCTTCGAGACGATGGCGTCCATCGACGACTCGACAATGGCGGCAAGACGCATGCGGGCTTCATCGCCCAGCGTCTGCGTGCGCAGGTCGAGCAGCGTGTTGATGGCACCGACTACATTGCCCGCTTCGTCGCGAAGCAGGCGTGGGTGAGCCCTGAATGGGACCAGTTCGCCATCCGGCCGCTCCGCAATCGCCTGGTCCCAGGAGACATCCCGCCCTTCGCGCAGCGCCACGGCCATCGGACACTCGCCATGCGCCATATCCCGACCGTCCAGATGACGAAGCTTCCACGAGCCGCACCATAGGTCCCGACCGATAACAGGACGATGGCCCCAGAGCTCAGCTGCGGCTTCGTTGAAGAAGGTGATGTGTCCCTGCCCGTCGACGGTGTAGATGGCGACCGGCAGTGCCTGCATCAGATCGGCAGTGGGAATGCCCGGAACTCCGAGGCCGACATCGGCTTGTTCAACGAAGTTCACTTATGGCGCCATTCTCGTGGATTTCTGAGCGGCTATAATGCCCTTGAGCGGTTTCGGTTCCGTCCGGACATCACGTGCGGCCCCCTTTGCCCGCAGTCGCGGCGACATTCCTGGGCAAGGCATCAGGCCCACACAGGATCATCGCCAAATTGTCCGCCTAATCGTGTACTAAATGCGCCCGAGAAGGACCAGGATAATAACGATCAGCAGCACGAGACCGAGGCCACCGCCACCATAATAGCCGGTGCCGTAGAACGGTCCACCACCCAAACCGCTGAACCCGCCAAGCAAGATAAGGATCAAAATGATGATGAGTATGGTTCCGAGGCTCATGGTGGTTCTCCCATTCGTGCGCTGCCGCGCCGTACAAGGGCACGTCCATGCGCCTGTTGATGACGGTATGAACTCCCAGAGGGGGCTTCCTGTTCCACCGGAAGTAGCATCGCTGTCGCTCGTCTAGCGGGAAAAGCCGGTAGGCTGACGAGACAGCCCGCCGGCCGGGAGCCCGCGGGCGACAGGCTTTCTCAGCCTCGGACCGCCTGGAGGAACGGCGATCACAGCAAAAATGCCTGACGCAGTCGGAAGTTGCGGCGGTAGGCCAAAGAAGGCCACAGCCACTGGCGGTGCTCACAGTCGACGGCCGGATGATGCTTGGCACCTCCACGCCGCACGCTTCGCAGGGGACGTGAATACAATTCACCTTCCTTTGTTTGCCGGCCGGGTGCCACCGCCCTTCTTTTCGGGGTCATGAGTATGGTGGCTGTCGCGTTCGCCTCCGCCGCCTGAGATCTTGCTGCGGCTGCGCAGATCGGAATCGGCTGGCGGCTTTTCTATCACCAGCGGCTCCTTGGCGTTTTCGTGCGATGCGCCAGGACCGCCATGGCGAATACTGGCGCGGGTCTTCTTCGACGTGGACATGAAATCACCTAACGGTCCTGCTGGTGGCCTTGATGGGTCGTATTGACCTTCGTGTTGCCCTGCTGGCCCTGTTTGTCGGGATTTGGGGCGGAATGGCTGTGCTGCGTTTGGTCGACAGGAACCGACTTGTTATCGCCCGGACCCTTTGGGCTCTGGTTCTCTGCCGGAACGGGTGGTGGTTTTGTGCTCATGACCGTCTCCTTTCACTAGCCAAAACAAGCAGGCCCCCGGGAAGGTTCCTGATCCGAACCGGGCGAGGGGCAAACTCCTGACATTGTCAATTCCGGCCTTGTCGGCGCGTCGCAGCGCAATAATCTTCTGTTAGGGCGTGGGCACTTCCACCTGTTGAAAGGAGCCGACCATGAAACACCAAACACTCGACCAACTGCAGACAGTTGCGAAAGTTGAGCCCTCGGCGACATACCCGACCATGACTCGGGCGCAGCGGATCGAGCGTTGGGCAGAGCTTCTCGAACAAAATCCACGGCGTTGCCTCGGAGCCCTTTCAGGCACCGAATATCTCAGTCCTGAAGCTCGTGACGTAGCGCGTGGCGCGGGGTCGCCGATCACCGTTGCCTATGAGGATCCGGTGCTGCGCGCCATGGGTCTGAAAGATGATACCTATGGTGAGGCAAAGCGCTTCTTCGAGCTAAGTGACTGGCAGTTGCACAACATCGTCTGTCACTGCCACGTGGGTGCTACGATGCAAGCGCGATGGGCTGCGGCCAGAGTCCGCCGGACGATTACCGGGAACAGACTTCTGGCCTGGCTGAGGGCAAGGTTTGTGCATTGATGCCAGCCCAGAACGGTGACGACAGGTCTTGATCGTTCTCGTTAGCGGCTGGCCGGCAGATGCTGGTGGCATTGCCGGAGTGGATCGTGGAGCCGATGCCGTGCTTTCAGAGCGGCCGGGTGAAGACCTCATGCTCGCCCGGTCGGGGCTCATTGTCGGCGAGCACAAATTCGAGCGACGCCATCTAGAGGGTGACCAGGATGAAGCTCGACTTCATGTGAACACGGGCCGCGCTCATACAATCCCACATGTGCATCGCTCTCGGAGGAATAATAGCCGGTTGTGCTTGTTGGGATCGTCCGATCGAAGAAGGCCGCGACGAGAGCGCCCAGCGCCTCTATTTCGACGAGTCTAGCCGAGCAAGGAAGCAAGTGATGGCGTTCACTTTGACCAGTCCCGCCTTTCAGAACGGCCAGCCGATTCCGGATCGTCATGCCCGGCGCGGCGATAATCTCTCTCCGTTTCTGGCATGGAGCGATCCGCCGCCGGGCACTCAGAGCTACGTGCTCGTCATGGAAGATACGGATGCACCGTCACAGGCGTCCCGGCACTGGATCGTCTACGACATCGGCGGAGACCGGCGTCATTTGGCCGAAGGGCGGAGTTCCAAAGCGCGAACCGAGGACCTGCCTCATGGCTTCAACGATTTCGGTAATCTTCACTACGATGGACCCGACCAGCATCCGGGCAGCAAGCCACACACCTACCGCTTCAGGCTCGCAGCCCTTGGCATTGCCAATCTTCCCATCGGCCCGGAACCCGATGCTCTGGTCGTGTGGCAGGCTGCCCGTGAAAACATGTTGGGTGAGGCGGAATTAATCGGCACTTACGGATGAATCAGCGCCAAGCAGGTTCGTAATGGCTGAATACGGTCCGCAGTCAGTTGCCCGTCGGCACGGCTTGTCCGCAGAATTGGTTCACTTTGAACTTGAACATTCCGGGGAACTTCGAGCATCCGGCTCAGGCGGCCACCTGAAGCACGATCTTGCCGCGGGTATGCTCGCTCTCCAGCCGTTCCTCGGCCTCAGCGACCTCCTCCAGAGGATAAGTCGCCTGCACGAACGGAGTTACCTTGCCGGCATCAATGAGGCGGCTGATCGTTGCAAGCTGCGCCGCATTCACCAACCACCGGGCACATCATCCTTCACTCAATCCGCTTCAAAGCCTTCCCCACCTAACCGGATTGCCGGCTGGAAGTTCCGATGAATTTCCGGGGTCGGGTCGTACCATTCAAAGACCGTTCGCTCGGGCTCTACGAGAGACCTTGCGCAGAGTTCATCCCGTGACATTCCCGCAATCTCGTCTGGGAACTTTTCTGGAGGCACATGGTTGGAATGTGCGGCTGAAAGAATCCGGGCCTGTGCCAAGGAGGTTCGCCATGAAGCTTCGCGAGTTGATGGACCAAGTGAAGGATCTGCCCCCGGATACCCTCGTCTGTGCCGCCGAGATTGACGAGGCCTTTGCGGCCAACATTGCCGGCATAGAAACGGTAGAAGGTGCCCGGATCGAAAGCCGGAAACCGGACGGCACCGAAGCTGTCGAACTCGCCAACGGGAACGACAGGGTTGTCGTAATCCGCTGGTGAACCGCTGGCTCATGCCGGAGCGGCCGCATGCTTGATCACTGAAGGCTGGAGGCGTCGCAGGCCATGTTACCGGTATTGAACAAAAGACTTTGCGCCGGCCTGATCGCCGGAACTCTGATGCTCTCGGCCGGCGGCTTTGCTCCGCTCGCAGCTCAGGAAATCCCAAACGACTTCACGGCGATCGTGCGCGAGAAAATTCCAGCCGTGGTCGCAATAACGACCAAACAGATCATCCAGGACCAGGCGACGCTGGGCGACTTTCTTAGTCCTTTCGGCAGTCCCGGCCTCGGACCGGCGCAACCGCAGGTGCGAGAGGCCCTTGGTTCCGGCTTTGTGATCAGCCCCGAGGGGTTCATCGTCACCAACAACCATGTCGTTGCCGATGCAAGCGAAATTCATGTCGTATTCTCCGACAAGGAGACGTTGCCTGCGCAGCTCGTCGGCCGCGATCCGGCAACCGACCTCGCGGTGCTGAAGATCGACCCGCGGTCCAACATGACAACGACCGCCTGGGGTGACTCCGATGCAGTACAACCCGGCGCATGGACGATCGCTATCGGCAGTCCGTTCGGGCTCGGTGGGACCGTCACCGTCGGCGTGCTTTCGGCCCGTTCGCGCGACACCAATGCCGGTCCTTACGACGATTTTCTCCAGACCGACGCCTCAATCAATCGCGGCAATTCCGGCGGCCCCCTGTTCAATGCGCGCGGCGAAGTGATCGGGGTCAATACGGCCATCGTATCTCCCACAGGTGGCAGCATAGGGATTGGCTTTGCGGTACCATCCCGCACCGCCCGGAACGTCGTCGACCAGTTGATCCGCACTGGCCGGATCGAGCGCGGTTTCATCGGGGTGCGTCTCCAGGAGATCACCCCGTCGATTGCTGAGGCGCTTGGAATACCCGGCAGCAAGGGAGCGCTGGTCGCCTCGGTCGAACCCGGCAGTCCGGCAGAGCAGGCAGGTATACAGGCGGGAGACGTGATTACACGCTTTAACGGCAAGGACATCCAGAGCGTCCATGATCTGACGCTCGCGGCTGCGAGCCAAAAGCCGGGAACAAAAACGACGCTGACACGGAACCGCGGAGGCAGCCAACAGGAAATAGCTCTGACCATCGGACAACGCAACGATGAGGAGCAACAGACCAGCGCCGTTCCGAAGTCGGAAACGGCCGACACGCGTCTTGGATTGTCGCTCAGCCCAATCCCGGATGAGGCACGCCAGCAGCTCGGACTCCAGCCGGATACTACAGGCGTGTTCGTCCAGGAAGTGGCTCCAAACAGCCTCGCCGCCGAAAACGGCGTTCAGCCTGGCGATGTGATCGTCTCGGCCAACAACCGGGATGTGACACAGCCGTCGGACATCCAAGAGGAGTGGGCGAAATCCCGCCAGCTGAACAAGCCGATGTTGTTCCGCATCAGCAGGCAAGGGCAATCTCTTTTCGTTGCCGTGGCCACGGCCAAATCTTGACGGGCCAAATCTTGACGGGCCAACTCTTGACGGGAACGCGTTAAGTTTGGCGAACGTAAACTTGGCCGAATAGATCACCCGCCTTCGCGAGAGGCGGCCTTTAGGGACGGAACAACAGCCGACCAAGGCCGTTTCGTCCAATGAGTCATTCAACCTGTTGAAAGGAGGCTTCGATGAGCGCCACCGGACTCGAAGTATTCGACAAGACGCTGCAGACAACAAACATCTGGCTCGACGAGATCATGACCGAGATTGGACCGGATCGGCAGGTCGCATGGCATGTGCTTGGAGCGGTGCTCCACGCCCTGCGAGACCGCATGCAGCCGGATCTTGCCGCCCACCTGGGCTCGCAGCTGCCGATCCTCGTGCGCGGCGCCTACTACGACCAATATCAGCCCTCCAAGACTCCCGAGAAGTTGCGGTCGCTCGACGAGTTCCTGGCCAAAATCAAGGCGGAGCTGGAATTCACCCGACCGGTCGATTCCAAGGATGCATTCAGGGTCGTATCCCAGGTTCTCGCTCACCATGTGGGAGAGGGACAGATGATCAAGGTTTGGGAATCCTTGCCAGCAGAAATCAGGCGCGTCGCGGAAGCTCAGCAAGCGGCGTGAAATAGCGCTAGATATAGCTGGCTGTAGCGCTTGTTCTTGGGGAGATGGAAATGCCACTCACCCTTATCAGCCCGGCGTTCCCGGCGGCCGGGAAAATCCCTGAAAGGTATACCCGCGACGGCGAGAACGTCTCACCACCGCTAAAATGGTCCGGTGTTCCGAACGGTACCAAGAGCCTTGTTCTTGTCGTGCAGGATCCCGACGCGTCGAGCGGGATTTTCGGGCACTGGGCAGTGTTCAATATCCCGCCCGATGCGAGCGAACTCGCCGAGGCGCAGGATGGCAAGCCAGGCCCGTCGGCACTCAGGCAAGGCACCAACGATTTCGGCAATGCCTATTACGACGGCCCGCAGCCACCGGTGGGACATGGCGTCCATCATTATCATTTCCGGCTGGCCGCGCTCGACGTGCCGAGCCTCAGTGTGCCGGGACAGGCGGGCGTGCAGTTCGTCTGGAAGGAAGCCCAGAAGCATGCGCTGGAGCAGACTGAGCTGGTCGGAACCTACGCACGGTAACACCGGGCCGCGCCAGTCGCTGCCTCTTATAGCGCGGCCGGCGCAAGCGGCTTTCGAGCCGGGCCATGAATGACCGAACCGTCGGCGGCGAAAATCGAGCCATGGCAAGGACAATCCCAGGTGTTGTCCGCATTGTTCCAGGTCACCGTGCAGCCCTTGTGGGTGCATGTCGCCGAAACCGGGTGGAGCACCCCTTCAGCGTCTCGCCACGCCGCGATCTTTTCGTCACCCCTGACGATCACACCGCCCATGCCGGGCACGATGTCGTCAAGGCTTGAGACAATCGATTGGCTGCGGCCATTCCTGTGAAAGTCCTCGGGATAAGGCCGCGCCGGATCATAGAGCTTTTGCCATGGGCTCGGCCGCGCGCAGATCAAATCCGCGATCATCATGCCTGCGGCCGTTCCATTGGTGATGCCCCAGGCGTTGAAACCCGTGGCAATATGAAACCCGGAGGCTTTGTCCGGATCGGGCTCGCCGGCATACGGAACCCTATCGGCCGTATCATAGTCCTCATTACACCAGCGCCACGCAACGTCCCCAACTGGAAGGCTCATTCTTACCCATTGTTCCAGCTCGACAAACCGTTTCGCCACGTCGCCGTCCTGGCCCGTGTCAAACTTGGGGCCGAGCGCGACCAGCAGCGGGCCTTCGGCGTCGCGGCCGGTGCGGATGGAATGCGTCGGATCGTCGATGCCGATGAACATGCCGTCGACAGCAAGAGGGTAATCGATCCGAAACGCCATGGCAGTGTGGCAGCGCGGCTGGGTCCGGTTCGCCATGCCGACGGGGCTCTTCACCGTCATGTTGGTGGCGACGACCACATGCTCGGCGTGAACGGTGCCGCTGTCGGTAACGACGCGCCAGCGGCTTGCCTCGCCGATCGAGATCGCGCGGCTGTTTTCGAAAATCCGTCCGCCACGGGCCGTCACTGCTTGAGCCAGGCCAACCAGATACATCGCCGGATTGAACTGCGCCTGGTCGGAAAAACGCAGAGCGGCGGCCGTTTCGAAAGGCAGCGGCGCGCGCTCCAAAACATCGGCGTCCAGCCCAACCTGGCGCGCGGCCTCCGCCTCGGCCACGATCTCCGCGCGCCGGCTTGCATCGCAGGTGTAGGTATAGGCGTCCTTGGCCTCGAGATCGCAGGCGATGGCGTGGTCGCGAACCCATTCCCGGATCTGGATGGCGCCGGCGGAATTCGCATCGGCATAGGTCTGCGCCAGGTCCCGCCCGAACGTGTCGATGAGATGGCGATAGATCAGCGCGTGCTGCGTCGTGATCTTGGCCGTCGAGCGGCCGGTCACCTGGCCGCCTGTCCGCAGGCCTTCGATGACGATCACCGACCGACCGGCCTCGCAAAGGCGAAGCGCCGTCGTGAGCCCGACAATCCCGGCACCCACGACAACGGCATCGGCATGGATCGAGCCCTCGAGCGGGGGATAGTTCGTAGCGGTGGCTGCCGCCACCCAACAGCTTCCCGGTTTTCCCGAAAGAATGGCCATTTCACCGGCGTCCCATGCGTTCGATGCATCTCCATCGACAACCCGCGCCGGCGCGAAAAAGTTCCGAGATCTACGGTCTTCAATCGTGGTTTCTTTGGAACTTCAGCAGATGATCGGGGCAGTCGAACGCAGCAACGGACGTGAATTGGTATAGGCAGATGCCATTACTGTCAGGCCGGCGGACGAAGACTGCGCCGTTACGGCCTGTGGCGAAGGTCACCTGCGCGCGCCCGGCAAAGCCTGAAGAATGGGTCGAGCCACCCGCATCCAGTATTCTGGCGATAAACCTATTCGTACCTTGTTTTTCCCTGTGCAAATGCGAACCATGGAAATGGATTGATTCGGAGCTTGTCTATGCGTGGACTGCAAGTTGCCCTGGCTGCGGTGATCTTGGGCATTTCAGTCAGTTCTGGACTCGCCGATGACAATTCTCCCTTTATCTATTTTGCGACCCAGGACCCTTTCGCAGACGGTTTGCCGACCAAGAATGATGTTTATGTCTTTGGTGGCGTCTTTGCGCACGGGGCCTTCGGGGACGCGATCAATGTTTTGGGTGCCGACTACACGGACAACTATATAATCGGAGCTGCATACGGTCGCGATTTCGTCGATATCGGCGCTGGCTTCGTTCTTGGTGGCGTCGCCGGCGCGGCTATAAGATTTGGCGAGGACGATGATACGACTGGCGAACTTTGGGCCGGAGCGCGACTGCGCCACCACGGCCTGGTCATTGGTGATTTGGCGATTGCGCCCGCACTGACTGCTGGATTCAGTGCCGTTACCGGCCCTACCGAGATCGAGCGCGAACGCGAAATCGTCCACGATGGCGATGCATCATTCCTCGGCTTCGTTGGTGCGGAGCTTTCGTTCAGAGTGAGGCAGGCTCCCAACGTCGAACTCGTCTACCAACTCCACCATAGATCCGGCGCCGATGGTACGTTTGGAGATATGACAGAGGGTTCCAATGCGAACGCCCTTGGAATCCGTTATCGCTTCTAACGCTCGGTGCTGTAGACCTTTTTACAGGCGCCTACGCACCCACCCAGTTGGTTCGTGCTGAGGACGGCGACACTCCCGTGAGAGTCGGCACGATGAACCACTGAAAATCTCAAGGCGGTGTCGCCCTATAGCGCCGGGTCACCCTCAGGCTATATCCTTCAGCGTGTCCAGCGGCCCTTTCAATGCAGACCTGGGCTGGATCAACTCTGGCGCGATCAGGAAGGTCTGCGGTGCCGTCGGCGGTTCATCGATCAGCTCGAATGCCTTCGTGATCATCGCCTCAACATTCTGCCGCACCATGATTACGGGGAAGGGCAGGAAGGAGCCGAAGGGGTCATAGTCGTAGCAACCGACGACGAGTTCGCTGAACATTTCCGCCGGCCGGCCGGCCATGAAACGCAGCAGACCTTCCATATTGATCGACGAATTGATGAACAGCGCGCGCGGCAGCTTGCCACGGCATTGGTAAAACGCCTCGAAGGCACGCAAAGTTATATCAGGCGAATACCCGGAGGACTGCACACCATCGTTAGGGTCGGCGCCCAGCAGCGCCTTCTTGGTCGCATGGAAAGCGGCGATGCGTTCGCGGCTGGCGTGGTCGTTGCGGCCGCCAAACAGAAACAGCTCGTCCGGCCGCAGAGGATCGTCGTTGGCGAAGTGGCGGATGATTGCTTCCGTCAGCATCCGCGCGCCCTGATAATTGTCGCTGATCACCGAATGCGCCTTCGCTCCCGGCAGGTCGATGTTGATATGCCTCAGCCCCGCCAGTTCGCAGACCTCGTGCACGCCATCGGGATCGGTGGCGCCGACGATGAAGAGCTGGTCGATTGAATAGGAGATCAGCGTCTCCGCGGTCCGCCGTTCCTCTTCGGGGTCGCGGCTGGCGCTAACCACGACCGGGCATTGGCCGCGGCTGCGCACATGCCCCTCAAACGTCTGCGCCATGGAGGAGAAGTAGCGATTGTCGTGGACGGGCAGCATCAGGCCGACCAGGCCCGATCGCGAGCGTCGCAAGCCTCGCGCTTGCAGATTGGTGGTGTATTGGTGGAGTTCGGCGAGACCGAGAATTGTTTGCGCCGTACTTTCCTTGATGCGGCGCTTGCGCCAAGTGCCGTTCAGGACGGCACTCACGGTCGACGGCGAACTGCCCGACAGCACGGACAGGTCATAGATCGTCGCCTTCTTCTTGACCCGCTGATCCATCTGGCGCCTCCGGCGCGTCTATTTAGAGCAATATCCCGCTTGACGAGAGCTTCTCGATGCACAATAGTTTCTGCACCATCGATTGTGCAAGCGAAAACCGGTGGATGATCGATGGGGAAGTGCCCCGTCTCTTTCGGGGAGGTTTCTAACGGCCGCCGTCGTTCGACGGCTCGAGTGTGTTCCCACTAGGAACGTTATGGGAGGAGTACAGATGAAAAAGCTCTTGATCGCGGCGCTTGCCGCGACCCTTATGATTGGCGGATCATTCGCTGCGATGGCACAGCAGGCCGGCAAGGTCGGCGTCGTCGTCAAGATCGGCGGCATTCCGTGGTTCAACGCAATGGAGGCGGGTATCAAGGAGCGCGGCGAGAAGCTCGGGATCGACGCATTCATGGTCGGCCCGACCAGCGCTGATCCAGCACTGCAAGTTCGCGCCATCGAGGATCTGATCGCGCAGGGCGTCAAGGTCATCGGCGTCGTGCCGAATGATGCGAAAGTGCTTGAACCGGTCCTGCAGAAGGCCAAGGACGCCGGCATCATCGTCATCACACATGAATCGCCTGGCCAGAAGGGCGCCGACTGGGATTTCGAACTCGCGTCCGCCACCGGCTTCGGCGAGGCTCACGCCAAGCTCCTGGCGGAGAAGATGGGCGGCAAGGGTGAGTATGCAGTGTTCGTCGGCTCGTTGACGGTGCCGCTGCACAATGCCTGGGCCGATGCGGCAATCGAGTATCTGAAGAAGAATAATCCCGACATGAAACTCGTCGGCGAACGTTATGGCGTCGCCGAGGATGTAGACAAGAGCCGCAGCACTGCGCTTGACCTGATTTCCGCAAATCCCGGCCTGAAGGGCTTCCTCGCCTTCGGCAGCCAAGGCCCGATCGGCGCTGGCCGCGCAATCGAAGAGCGCCGGAAGGTGGGCGAAATTTTCGTGCTCGGACCATTCTCGCCAGGCCAAGGCCGGAAGCTCATCAAAAGCGACGCGATCTCCGGCGGCTTCATGTGGAATCCGAAGCAGGCGGGCGAGGTTTTCGTCACGCTGGCCGACCATCTCATGAAGGGCAAAGAGATCAAGGATGGCGATACGATCGAAGGGCTTGGGACAGTTAAGCCCGACTTCGAAAACCGTAACATCATCGTCGATCAACTCGTCCCCATCAACAAGGATACTGTCGACGATCTCGCGGCGATGGGCCTGTAAAGCCTCCCAAGGCTAATGGCAGTCGGGCCCGGCCTCGAACCGGCCCGGCTGCAGGATTGCAAACGCGATTGGATCCAGGTTTCGACTCGATGGCTGATCAGGCACTCGATGGCGCCGCACCACGGCCGCTGCTGTCGCTCCGCAACGTCAACATGACGTTCGGCGGCGTGAAGGCGCTGAAGAATGTCAGCTTTGAGGTGTTGCCGGGCGAGGTGCATTGTCTTGCCGGCGAGAACGGCTCCGGCAAGAGCACGCTGATCAAGGTCATTACAGGCGTGTACAAGCCCGAGGCGGGCGCCGAAATCGATTATGATGGCCAGAGCTACTCCCATATGTCGCCGGTTACGGCGCAGGCCAGCGGAATTCAGGTGATCTGGCAGGACCTCGCCCTGTTTCCCGAGATGACTGTCGCCGAGAATATCGCGTTCCAGACCGTCATCGGCCGCTGGCCGCGGCTGGTGAACTATGCCGAGATGCGTCGTGTCGCGATCAACGCCTTGCAACGTCTTGGTGTTACCTTCGATGTCGATCTAGCACTCCACCACTTTCCCATCGCACAGCGGCAGATCGTAGCAATCGCCCGCGCCCTCGTCGGTGAGGCCAAGCTCGTCTTCATGGACGAGCCGACGGCGTCGCTCACCCAATCCGAAACCGACTATCTGCTGGACGTTGTGCGCAATCTGTCGGCGTCGGGCGTCGCCGTTGTGTTCGTTAGTCATCGCCTGGCGGAGGTTCTTGAAATCTCCACCCGCGTCACCGTGCTGCGCGACGGCGCCCTGGTTGGCGTCTATCCAACCAAAGGCCTGACCCAGTCGCGCATCACCGAGTTGATGACGGGCAAGACCTTCGACTATTCCGTCCTGCATCGGGATTTGAGCAGGAGCCCGGTCATGCTTGAGGTCAAGGGACTGTCGCGGCCCGGCGAATTCGACGACGTGTCCTTGACAGTCCGGCGCGGCGAGACGCTCGGCATCACCGGGTTGCTCGGGGCAGGGCGCACCGAATTGGCGCTGACATTGTTTGGCATGCGCAAGCCGAAATCGGGCTCTGTCGCCCTGGATGGCAAACCCGTTCGCTTCGGTTCCAACCGTGACGCGATCGCCGCCGGCGTCGCCTATCTTTCGGAAGACCGGCTGTCGCTCGGTCTCATTCAGCCCCAGGCAATCGCCGACAACATGGTCATCGCTTCGCTGGACAAGATCCTTTCAGGCGGTTTCATTTCGAGCGATCGCAAGCGATCTCTGGTCAATCGCTGGATAAGGGACCTCGGGGTCAGGATCGGAAAGCAGGACGACGCGATCTCGACCCTGTCAGGGGGAAATCAGCAACGTGTCGCCATTGCAAAATGGCTGGCGACCGACCCGAAGCTGCTTATCCTCGACGCACCGACCGTCGGCGTCGATGTCGGCGCGCGCGCCGGCATTTTCGACATCGTTTCCAAGCTGGCGGACAGCGGCCTGGCCATTATCCTGATCTCGGACGAGGTGCCTGAAGTCTATTTCAACGCGGACCGTGTGCTGCACATGGCTCAGGGGCGCATTGTCGGCGAATTTACGCCGGGCGCTACGACCCTCCAGGCGATGGAGGAGGCGGTCTATGCGTAGGTTTGTCCGCTCCCACGCAACGGAACTGGCTTTGCTCGCCGTTATCGCAGTCATCTGCGTCTTCCTTTCGTTCGCGACGGACCGGTTCTTCACCCTCGGCAACGCGTTTGACCTTCTGAACACCAGCTCGGTCAACATCATCTTCGCCGTTGGCCTGCTGGTCGTGCTGATCGCCGGCGGCATTGACATCTCCTTCGCGGTTGCTGCCTCCGTTGTGCAATATCTGACCGCGACCGTCCTCGGCTGGATCGGCGGTGGGAATTGGATTGTCGGCTTCATCATCGCTGGCGCATTGGGCGTCGCGTTGGGCTGCATCAACGCCTTCCTGATCCATGGGTTCAGGATCATCTCGATCGTCGCCACGATTTCGACTTTCAACATTTTCTTCGGCTTGCTGATGTTTTTCACGGGCGGCGTGTCGATCTACAACCTGCCGGACTGGCTCACCACCCGCGTCGTGCTGTTCGAGCGAGAGATGGCTGACGGGACCTGGGCGGAGATCACCCTTCCTGTGCTCATTATGGCCATATGCGTGTTCGCTACCTGGGCGTTGATCACGCGCACCACCACCGGCCGCCAACTCTACGCATTTGGCGACAATCCGGAGGGCGCGCGCCGCTTCGGCATCAATATCGGTGCCATGCAATTTATCGCCTTCGGCTGGCTTGGCCTGATGGCGGGTATCGCCGGTCTCGTCCAAGCGCATTACGCGCAGGAGGTTGTGCCGAATGCCCTTTATGGGCGCGAACTCGACGTCCTGGCAGCCGTAGTCCTTGGCGGTGCGCGGCTCGGCGGCGGCAAGGGCAGCGTGCTCGGCTGCATTCTGGGCGTTCTGTTGGTCTCGATTACCCAGAACGGACTCAATTTGATGGGCGTGTCGCCTTTCGCGTTCAAGATGATCGTCGGCGCCATCATTCTTGCCGCCATCACCCTGTCGAACACCAGCATCGAACGCCTGCTGCCGTTCCTGAAAAGCCGACGGGTGCCTTCATGACGGTTTTGATTGAACGCGTCCGCAACGCGCTCGGCCCCGAACTTGCAGGTCCGTTTGCCGCGTTCGTAGCTGTCATGATCGTGTTTGGTTTTGCGGCGCCGAACTTTCTTTCCCGCGCTACCTTTGGATCCGTTGCCTTCCAGCTGCCGGAACTCGGCCTCCTCACACTCGCCATGCTGCTGCCGATCCTGACCGGCGGCCTGAACCTGGCCATCACCTTCACGGCCAACATGGCCGGCCTGACGCTGGCTTGGGTACTGCAAAGCCAGGGAGGCGTCGACGCGGGCATCGGCGCCTTCCTCCTTGGCTCGGCCCTTGCCATCGCGGTCGGCGCACTGAGCGGGCTGATCATGGGGCTCGTCATCGCCTACACCAAGGCTCACCCGATCCTGGTCTCGCTGTCGATGATGATCTTCCTGCGCGGTCTCGGCGAATTCCTGACGCGCGGCGGCGACGTGTCCGGCATTCCCGGCTTCGTGGCGCCGATCGGCTACGGTTTGATTATTGGCATCCCGGTGCCGTTGATCATCTTCATCGCTTGCGTGCTGATCTGGCACGTCTTGCTGACGCGCATGAAGCTAGGCTTCAACACCTATATGATAGGCTCCAATATCGAGGCCACGCGCTATTCCGGTATCAATACGCGCAAGGTGCAGGTTCTCGTCTACACATTGTCCGGCGCGATGTGCGCGGTCGCCGGCATCATCATGCTGGCGCGCTTCAATTCGGTGCGTGTCGGCCACGGCGAGTCTTACCTGCTGATCACCGTGCTTGCCTGCTTCCTTGGCGGGGTCAATCCGTTCGGCGGCTTCGGTCGGGTGATCCCGGTCTTCGTTGCGCTCGTCGTGCTCCAGCTTCTGTCCTCGGGACTCAATCTGATGGGCGCAAGCCAGCACCTTGCGACGGCAGTCTGGGGCATCCTGATGATCACGGTGATGATCCTGCGCTGGCTTGCCGGGCGCCTCAAATTCCTGAACACAAACAGAGGGTGAGTTAGATGCATGGTTTTGGGGTCCACACCTCGATGTGGACGATGAACTGGGACCGGGCCGGCGCGGAGAAGGCGATCGCGGCTTCCGTCAAATACGGGATGGACTTTATCGAGATCGCGCTTCTGAACGCGCCGGCGGTCGATGCCGCGCACACACGCGCCTTGCTCGAAAAGCACAATCTTCCTGCCGTTTGCTCGCTTGGCCTGCCGGAGCGCGCCTGGGCCTCGGTGCGTCCGGATGCTGCCATCGAACATCTCGAAGTGGCGATCGACAAGACTGCGGAAATGGGCGCGCTGGCGCTTTCCGGCGTGATTTTCGGCGGTATCGGCGAACGCACCGGCCTGCCACCGACCGAAAAGGAATACGACAATATCGCCCACGTGCTGACCGTCGCCGCCAAGCACGCCAAGAAGCGCGGCATCGAGCTCGGAATCGAGGCGGTGAACCGCTACGAGAACCATTTGATCAATACCGGCGCGCAGGCCGTCTGGATGGTCGAGAAAGTCGGGGCCGACAACATCTTTGTTCATCTCGACACCTACCACATGAACATCGAGGAGAAAGGGGCCGCCAACGGCATTCTGGCCGCCCGCGATCACCTGAAGTACATCCACTTGTCTGAAAGCGATCGCGGCACACCTGGCACCGGCAACTGCCCCTGGGACGAGATTTACGCGACGCTGGCGGCGATCGGTTTCAAAGGCGGACTGGCCATGGAAAGCTTCATCAACATGCCGCCGGAAGTCTCCCACGGCCTCTCGGTCTGGCGGCCGGTTGCGAAGGACGAGGCCGAAGTGATGGGCAATGGCTTGCCGTTCCTGCGCAACAAGGCTCGCCAATACGGTCTGATCTGAGACGATGGGTGACGGGCAGAAGGCGGACGGCGCAAGGATCGCCGTCTTCGATGTCGGCAAGACCAACATAAAGCTCTCCGCAATGACGCTCGACGGCGTGCTCGTGGAGAGCCTCTCTGTCCACAACGAAGTGCGGCCCGGTCCACCTTGGCGGCAGCACGATCTCAACGGCATTACCGACTGGCTGTTCGGCTCGCTCGCCACTTTGTGCCGACACCATCCGCTGGAAAAGGTGGTCGGCACCGGACATGGCTCCGCAGGGGTCTTGGTGAACGCAGATCCCGACGAGACTTGTGCCCTGCCGATGATTGACTACGAGCAGGATCTGCCGCCTGCAATTCGCGAGGGCTACGCGCCGCTTTCGGGCGATTTCTTCGATCGCGGCAGCGCGATCATGCTGAAGGCTGCCCACCAGGCGCGCCAGCTGTACTGGATGCAGCAGGTTGATCCGGAGCGCGTCGCTCAGGCTCGTTGGTATCTGGGCTTGCCTCAATATTGGGCCTGGCGGCTGTCAGGCGTGCCATCGGCCGAAACGACGATCCTCTCGGCACAATCCCATCTGTGGAACAATGTGCGCAAGCAGTGGTCGCCCATTGTGGCGGGGCAGGGATGGCAGCGCCTCATGCCACCATTCCATCCGGCCTGGGAGAGGCTGGGGCCAATCCGGCACGATCTGGCGCGCCGGCACGGCATACCGGAAGAGCTGTCTGTCCTGACAGGCGGCCACGACAGCAGCCTGAACCTCTACCGCTACCAGGCGGCAGGCATGCGCGACGCCTGCGTGATCTCTACCGGAACCTGGATTGTCGGAATGTGCGCGGCGACACCTCTCGACCAACTCGATGAAAATCGCGGAATGGTGCTGAACAGCGACGTGACAGGACGCCCGGTCGGCGGCGTTTTGACCATGGGCGGACGTGAGTTCAGTCATGTGGCAGGGCAGGGGCAAGAAGGAACTGCGGCCGACGCTGCGCTGGTCAGCTTGCTGATTGAGCGCGGCACTTTCGCATTGCCGTCGTTCGGCGACGATGACGGCCTGTTTCCAGGCAGCGCTGGGCTCGGCCGGTTTGAAGGGCCGCCTGCAGAACCCCCTGCAGAGCGCAAGGCGCTCGCGGTGCTCTACGCCGCGCTGCTGACGGTAGAATGTATCGATGCGCTGAACGAAACCGGGCTGGTTGCATTGGATGGCACCTTCCTGCAAGACCCGCTCTACGCCACGCTGGTTGCGGCGCTGCGGCCAAACGCCGAAACGGTCTACAACCTCGACTCCTATGGCACCGCCTCGGGTGCGGCGCTACTTGGCGAACACGAAACGCGTGACACGCCGGCTCCGATCGCGCTCAGCCTGCCGACTGCCTTTGCCGGCGATCGTGAGACGCTCGCAGCCTATGCACAGCGGTGGCGCGACCTGGCGAAGCGAAACAACCTGCAACGGGCCAAGACCAGCAAAAGGAACGATCGATGACTGATGACAGCGCTCTGCGCCGCGAGATGGTGGATGCTTGCCGCCGGATGAACTCAAGCGGCATCAACCAGGGCAATGCCGGCAATTTGTCGGTGCGCTCTAGCGACGGTTTCCTGATCACGCCCTCGTCGCTGCCCTACGAAACGATGACGCCCGAAGACATCGTCGAGATGGGCTTTGACGGCACCTATGTCGGCCGACGGCCCTCCTCGGAGTGGCGCTTCCACCGTGACATTTTGAGGGAGCGGCAGGAGATCGACGTCGTGCTGCATTGCCACTCGCTCTACGCCACGACGCTGGCCTGCCATCACAAGACGATCCCGAGCTTCCACTATATGACGGGAGTGGCGGGCGGCACCACCATCCGCTGCGCGGAATACGCAACCTTTGGCACGCAGGCCTTGTCCGACAATGCCTTGGTTGCACTCAAAGATCGCCTCGCCTGCCTGCTCGGCCAGCACGGCCAGATTTCGCTCGGCAAGACCATGGAGGCCGCGTTGTGGCTGGCGAACGAGGTCGAAACCCTGTCGCGCATGTATGTCCAGGCGCTTAGCCTTGGCGAGCCGCCGGTCCTTTCCGACGAGGAGATGGCGCGGGTGATCGAGCAGATGAAGAAGATGAGCTATGGCCAGGCGCCGGATCCGGAGGGGACGAACGATTTGGCGCGGCCGCGCGACGCTGCGGTCTAGCGCTGCTCCGGCAGATTTTAGTGAAGAGGTCTCTTTTCGCGCTGGGTGGCAGGTGAAGACTGAGATGTCCTCCTTACGGCAAACGGTGAATCAAATCGTTCAGCAAAAGCAGCGACGCGCCGGCGAACACGGCCGCAGCCGCGTCGTCCAGCATGATGCCGAGTCCACCCCTTACCTTGTCATGCACGACGCCGATGGGCCAAGGCTTGACGACGTCGAAAAACCGGAAAGCAAGGAAACCTGCTGCCCACCAGACCGGGTCGAGCGGCAGCATGGAAAGCGTTGCGGCGGTGCCGAAGGTCTCGTCAATGACGACGATCTGCGGATCCTCCGTCCTGGTATGGGCGACGACATGCGACGACGCCCATACTCCCACGGCGAATAAGCCTATATAGGCGAGCACGATCAGCCAAGGCGATGCAGGTATCAGGACCGCGGCAACAGCCACTCCGACGCCCGCGCCGGCGGTGCCTGGCCATACCGGAGATAATCCCGCGCCGGCAGAGGTCGCGAGCAGGTAAGCAAGCCTGGGCAGAAATTTACGCATGGCGTTTCGCACGGCCGACAGGGTGAATTGCGAATATGCGTTGTATCAGTCTTCCGGTTACTTCCGCTAACGCAGGTCGCGCAAAAGCATGCCCTCGGGCCCGACCCAGGGCCCAACCCGATAGTGCGCAGCGGTTTTGCGACAACGACGTGCGTAAAAACAAGAACTTAAAGCGCCTCGCATGAATCCATTCAGCCGCGACGCTTTAGACCGCCACTCGATTTGCGACAGCGGACACAGACGGACATTGCGCTGACCACCTCGATCGGCGCCGACGGGCTGGAACGAACCCTCAATTTGCCGGTTAAACGTCGACATCGTCAGAGGAGCCAAGTCATCATGATCGCCGGTCTCATGAAACGCCGTATCGACCCGCTATGGGAGCACGCCGCCTCTCCGCTGATCGGGATCGGCATGACCCCGAACCAGGTTACGTCAGGCGGGCTGGTGCTCGTCGCCCTGTCGTGCGCCGCCTATCTGTACAACCAGTCAAGCCTTGCCTTTGGCATTTGCCTGGCGTTTGCCTTCACCTTCGACGCGCTCGACGGGGCGGTTGCCCGTCGCAGACATATGAGCACCAAGGCGGGTGGCTATTTCGACGCCATGGCCGACCGTTATCAGGAATTCGCCGTGTTTGCGGCAATAGGCTGGGTCGCCGACCTGTGGGCGATCGCCATGCTCGCGTTCGCCGGCGGACTCCTCACCAGCTACGCCAAGGCGCGGACGGCGATCGAAATCCCCATAGAAAACCAGGCGTGGCCGGATTTCTTCGAACGGATGGAACGCCTGGTGTTCATTTGCGTGCTGTTGGTCGCCGACGGCTTGGCGACCGCCATGGGCGCCGCTTCGCCCTGGATTCTGACGGGCGGGTTCGCGCTGTACGCACTCGTGGCCAACGCGACAGCGCTGCAACGGATCAATCGCGCATTTGCGATGCTCAAACGAGCCGACGCGAAGCAGCCGTGAGACGGCGAAATCCCATAAGGATGAGGCGCCCGGCGCTCCCTGCGTGCCTGTTGTCCGCACCCCTCGTTAGACCGTTTCCAGCCGGCTGAACCGAACCGGGATGATTTTGCGGGTCTTCAGTTGTCCTGCCGAATCCTTGTCGATGACCGTCAGCAACTGCCCTTGTTCAGGGCCTACAGGCATAACCAGACGGCCCCCCGGCTTGAGCTGCTCGAGCAAAGCCGGCGGCGCCCGCCCCGCCGCGACGCTGACCAGGATCTTGTCGAATGGGGCGTGCTCTGGCCAGCCGCGAGACCCGTCCCCGACACGAATGCTGACATTGGACAGACCGAGGTCCTGCAGCAGAGCCTCGGCATGGCTTGCGAATTCCTCGATGATTTCGACGCTCCAAACGTGCCCGGCGAGTTCCGCCAGGATTGCGGTCTGGTAGCCCAGGCCGGTGCCGATCTCGAGCACCGCCTCGTGCGGTTGGAGCGCAAGGAGATCGGTCATGAGCGCGACGATGAACGGCTGCGAGACGGTTTTGTCGAAGCCGATCGGCAATGGCATGTCCTGGTAGGCATAAGGCGCGACCGAGCTCGGCACGAAGAGATGGCGCGGCACCCGCTGCATCGCTGCCATCACCCGTTCATCGAGCGCCGCCTTGCCGAGTTCCTCGCTTGTAAGGTCGGTATGGATTGCAATCATCTCGACCATGTGCCTGCGCAGCACTGCGAGGTGCTCTTCGTTCATTGGCTTCATGACCGTCGGGCTTTCTTCAACCAGGCTTGCTGCCAGATACGCTTATATCCTGTTCGTCACAGCAACGCCCGTCATCGTTTCCAGTTGCGGGTGGCCCACGGCGACCGGAGGTAATTTTGGCGTTGCGTCTGGTCGATATCGACGGCGGCCCTGGAGATCCGATGCCATGCCGCTATATCTGTATGTCCTAAAAGCGCGTCGTGTTTGACCGGCCTCATGCGACGCGCTTTAGTTTGTTGTTTATGCATGTCGTTATCGCAAAACCGCTGCACACTTTTGCGCGACATGCATCAGATCGCGGGTGATCGCCGCCCCTGTACATCACGTCGGTGGAAAAATGGATACGCAAGCCTTCAGAGATTCGATTGCGAAATCACAGCCGCCCGCCGGCTTGAGTCCTGCCCTGCAGGCGCTGTGGTGGGATGCAAAGGGCGATTGGGAAAAGGCGCACGAGCGTGCGCAACTGCGCGACGATATGGCCGGTATGCGCGTGCATGCCTACCTGCATCGCAAGGAAGGCGATCAATCCAATGCGGAGTATTGGTATCGTCGCTGCGACGCCGCGCCGTCGACGTTGACGCTTGATGAGGAATGGCAAGAGTTGGCGCGGGAACTTTTGGAGCAAAGCTGACGGCTTCCGCACGAAAAGTCTGGCTCTGGCCGCGATCCGTCGTCGTAACGCAGGTTTTCCCACGATGCTGCTGCCTATCGACGATTCTGGGCTTGCAGGCCTAGGCGAGGGCAGGGGCTGCACTAGCTCCTGACTTTATCGGCAAGCGACACGGCGAGCTCGCCATCTGCGGCTCGGCCGCCGCAGTGGCGCGAAAAGGATACGTGGATCGCTCGCTGTGCAAGTTGAAACGCGCGATGTGAGGAGTTCGCCATGTTTCGTACGATTGCGTCGGCGCTGTTCGCCGCGCTGCTCTGCTCGGTGGCCGCGCGTGCCGCCTCGGAGGAGGTCCGCTACTATCCCGTTCCAGAGGGCGCCGGCCCGCACGATGTCGCTCCGGCGCCGGACGGCTCCGTATGGTACACCGCCCAGGGACAGGGCGCGCTTGGGCGGCTCGATCCTGATACAGGCGCCGTCAAGCACATCACCCTTGGCGACGGCTCGGCGCCGCACGGCGTGATCGTCGGTCCCGACGGCGCCGCCTGGGTGACCGACGGCGGCCTCAACGCCATCGTGCGCGTTGATGCCGAAACGGAAGCGGTGAAGGCGTTTCCGCTCCCTGAGGGGCACGGCTACGCGAACCTCAACACCGGTTCCTTCGACAAACACGGGAGGCTCTGGTTCACCGGGCAGGAGGGCATCTACGGCAGGCTCGATCCGGCGAGCGGCAAGGTCGAGGTCTGGAACGCCCCGCGCGGTCGCGGCCCCTACGGGATCACGACCACGCCGTCCGGTGAGGTCTACTACGCCTCGCTCGCCGGCAACCATATCGCCAGGATCGATGTTTCGACCGGCGAGGCTTCCCCGATCGACCCGCCGACCGCGGATCAGGGCGCCCGCCGCGTCTGGTCGGATTCCAAAGGCCGCATCTGGGTCAGCGAATGGAACGCCGGCCAGGTTAGCGTCTTCGATCCGGCCGCAAATGATTGGCGCAGCTGGAAGCTGCCCGGAGACGAGCCCCAGGCCTATGCCGTCTATGTCGATGAACGCGACACGGTCTGGCTCAACGATTTCAGCGCGAACGCCATCGTCCGCTTCGACCCGGCAACGCAGACCTTCGCGAGCTTCCCGTCCGACCGCGACAACGCCAACGTGCGCCAGCTCAACGGGCGCTCCGGCGAGGTATGGGGTGCGGAGTCCGGTACCGGCCGCCTTGTCTTGATCGAGACCGAAACGGGCGAATAGAGCAAAGAGGTCGAGGCAAGGACGAAGGGCAATTTGCGCGAAGAGACCGCATGTCAGCGAGATGCCGCTCTACACGAAGAGAAAATCGCTGTTCGAGACGCTTGCGACGAGGACACCGTTTAGTGAAAGCGTGTCACTGTCGGAGAAGACGACCAGCGTGTCGCTCCCGACCTGCCGGAGTTCGCTATATCTTTGGTATCCTGAAATCTCCAGGAGATCATCGCCGGAAAGGTCGAAGTCGGTGATGGTGTCGTGGCCATGGCCGGCGGCGAAGACGAAGCTGTCGTTTCCCGTTCCGCCGGTGAGGATATCGCTGCCAAGACCACCGACGAGCCGGTCCGACCCGCCGCGGCCGTCCAGCCGATCTGCGCCGCCGAGGCCTTCGAGCGTGTTGGCTGCGCCGTTGCCCACCATGGTGTTGGCGAGTTCGTTGCCTTTTCCCGCCAGATTGGCAGCCGACCTCAGGAAGAGGTTTTCGACGTTGTCGGCCAGCGTCCAGTTTACATAGGCGTGCGTCTCGTCGAAGCCGCCATTGTTCGCCTCGATGGTTTTGTCACCGGCATTGTCGACATGGAAGACGTCATCACCCGCGCCGCCGACAAGCGTGTCGGCGCCCGCTTTTCCGTTCAAGATATCGCTGCCGCCCATTCCATAAATGACGTCCGCACTGGAACCGCCGGTAAGCGTATTGTTGCCGTCGTCGCCTACGATTGACCCCGGCGGCGGCTCGTCGAGTGGATCGATCCAGACGAAATCCGAACTGCTCAAGGAGGCGCTGGTCACGCCTTTCAGGAGAACAGTGTCACTGTCGGAGAAGACGACCAGCGTGTCGCTCCCGACCTGCCGGAGTTCGCTATATCTTTGGTAGCCCGAAATCTCCAGGAGATCATCGCCGGAAAGGTCGAAGTCGGTGACGGTGTCGTGGCCATGGCCGGCGGCGAAGACGAAGCTGTCGTTTCCCGTTCCACCGATGAGGATGTCGGCGCCAAGGCCACCGACGAGCCGGTCCGACCCGCCCCGGCCATCCAGCCGATCGTCGCCGCCGAGGCCTTCGAGCGTGTTCGCTGCGCCGTTGCCGACCATGGTGTTGGCGAGCCCGTTGCCTTTTGCCGCCAGATTGGCAGCCGACCTCAGGAAGAGGTTTTCGACGTTGTCGGCCAGGGTCCAGTTTGTATAAGCATGCGTCTCGTCGACGCCGCCATTGATCGCCTCGATGGTTTTGTCACCGGCATTGTCGACATAGTAGCCGTCATTACCCGTGCCGCCGACAAGCGTGTCGGCGCCGACCCCGCCGATGAGTTGGTCGGAGCCGCCGCGGCCCTCCAGCAAATCATCGCCAGCCAGCCCATCCAGCACATTGGCTCCCTCGTTTCCGCCGAGTTGGTCGGCAAAGGAAGAGCCTGTAAGATTTTCGATGCTGGTGAAGGTGTCGCGGTCGCTTCCGATACCGGTCCCGTCCAGGCCGAGATGTTGTTCCAGGGCGGCCATCCAATGTGAGGCGATTTTTGCATAGCCCCCGGCAGTCGGATGCAGCCCGCTGTCAAGCGGCGGCGCGGTGATGTCATCCGGTGTCAGATCACGCATGTCGACAAAGGCGATCTTGTGCCCCTGGGCGGCCAGTTCAGAGATCAGACCGGGCATTGCATCATTATACGCATCGACACGGTCTGCACGCGCTTGCGACTGTTGGCCGACGCGAACGGGAGGCAAGGATCCGACGAAGACGGTCAAGGCGGGATGGCTGGAGGTCAGGCTGAGCAAAAGGCTGCGCAAATCCTGCAGCATCGTTGGCACGCTGTCGGTCGAGCTGTCATTTGTTCCGGCGATCAGCAGCACGGCGTCGGGTTTCGTAGCTGCCACAACATCGTTGTCGATGCCGTTGAGTTGATTGAGCGTCCAGTTGCGGTGACCCTCGTGATCCCGATCGCCCATGCTGGCGGGTCCGTTGGACGAGGAACCGACGAAGTCGATCTTCACATTGAGTGCCGCCAACTGTTCCAGCATGAACTTCCGATATCCGCCGCTTTCGGTATCGGAAGAACTCGCGATCACGCCATAGGTAATGGAATCGCCCAGCGGCAGTATCGACAGCAACTTGTAGGCATGGCCGGAAGCCAAATCGGCGATGACTCCACGGGACGAAGCGCCGTAAGTGACTGCGTCCGAACCGGCACCGCCGATGAAAGCGTCCGGACGGCTGCTATCATGGAACACCGTCATAGCATTTTCTCCCCCTGGCAAAGCTGCTCACGGGCATGACCGACCAGGCCGATCGTGTGAGTCCACGATCTGCCGGCGTCCTCGTCCCGGATATTGCTGTTTGCGCGGCGTTCGAGCTGCCAATCATCCGTATTGTGGCGTCCCCATTCGGGGACGAGAACACGAGCTTTCCTCCGTCCGACGAACTGGTGCAGGAAAAAGCCTGAATCGAAGCCAACGCCGATCACGACGATACCGTGGTGCTCGTCGGCGACCTGTTTGACCCGGGTGTCGAGTACCATTGTCCATGGCCTCTCAGCCACTGACCTGCACCTGACGCCGATGCGATCGGTTTTCTGCAGGTCAGCGAGACAAATTCAATGTTGCATCGCACTCTTAGGCACTGCAGCATAATATTTGCCACTACTTTGGGTAGATTGGCAACATTTTTTTGAGCCTGAAATACCCTGGCTCGACACCGGGCACGGTGACGCGGGCGGCGACCGCTGTTGCTGTTGTTGTACCAAATTGCGACAGGTCGGCAATTTAACGCGGGCATTTATCGGTAATTGGCACAAATTGCGCGCGCGCATTGAGCCAGGGGCGGCTTGAACTTTCGTCGTTGCCTGTGCGTTTAGGTTGTAGTACGCATCCTGTTGCAGTGCAGCAATATCCGGCGGCAACGTGTGGCTGCGTGAGGGCTCATCCGGTCCCCCGGAAGGTGAGCACCGAGCACCGAAGAGGTGAGGCGAAAATTCCGGAAGACGGGAGAAGCATGGGATGAGCATCGGAGCGGGCAGCGCCCGGCGTTGGCCGTCAGTCGGCATCGAGCGTTCACCCGTTGAGCGTTATGTCCTTGCAGCCCTTCTTTTTTTCCCGTTCCTGTGCGGGGTCGTTCCGATCCTGTTGTACGAGAAGGCGGCGTCCCGCGTGGCGTGGCACGATCCTGCCCTCGCCACGGTCAGCGCCATCGGGTTGGCCCTGCTTTGCTGCCTTTTTGCATTCGTGCGCTATCCCGCCGAGGCGCGGGCTGCGCGAATTATCGTCGTCGGACTGGCGATAACGCTGGGCCTCTTCAGCTTCGGGCTTGGAGACGAACTCGGCATTGCCGACGCAGCTCGCGCCGACGCGTTGGGCAATGTACTCGTCTATTCTCGCCTGATCGCGCTTGTGGCGGCGCTTTTTTCGATCCTGCGGCCATCCTTCGCCATTTTTCCGATGGTCTATTTCACCTTCCACAAGAACGTCACGCGGGCAGTTTCCGATGCTGTGGAACTGGGCCGCAACGACTATGCGCCGTTGATTGAGGTCGGTCTCTTCCTGGCCTGTGGCCTGTTGGGCCTTGGCCTGCTGCAGAGCTTGAGCCGGCTGAAGCCCTTCACCAGGTACCTGCCCAACCCTGACGAACTCGGAACCAGGGAGTTCGCGGCCCAGGCTGCCGGCATATTGCTGCTTGCCGGAATCGGCGCCCATTTTGGCAACTACTTCATGTCCGGGATGGCCAAGGTCACGCTTGACGGAGGGCCGTTGAGCTGGATCCTGGAGAACCCGACCAGTTCCATTATGCTGGCCGGGTACGGGTTGGGCGCGGCCCCGCTGGGCTTTTCCGAATCGCTGCTCGCTCATGCTTATGAAGCGGTCAGGGCGGTCCAGATTCCGATGAATGTCGTTATCCTTGCTGCGCAGCTTCTATGCTTTCTCGCTTTTTTGCGCAGGCGGTGGCTCATCGGGCTGACCGCGTTCTTCGATATCATGCATATCGGGATATTCCTTCTGAGCGGCGCCCTTTTTCTGCACTGGATCATCTTGAACAGTCTGATCGTCGCGGTTCTGACGAGAATGAAGGAAAGCTCGTTTTCCACGACTGCCATCGTAACCGGGATTGTTGTCACCATATTCGGCGACGCGGTCTTTTATAACGCGCGGCTCGGCTGGTACGATTCAAGGCAAATCCGGCAAGCACATTTCGAGGCGCTGACGAAAGAAGGTGACTGGGTGCGGGTCGCACCGAGCTTTTTCCGCGACGCTTCCTATCTGCTCTATGCCCGTCACTTCGGCTATCAGGAATATCGTCGTGAATCCGGCCACGTTCCGACCTCAGCTTGGGGCCAGATCGGGATCAGGAAGGTGCGGCCGAAGTCGTCGGACGTTGCCTCGTCCAACTATGAGGTCATGAAGCTTACCAAAGAGTGCGCCTATCCAGTCGAACTGCCAATCACGCCGCCTGACTACGATGCGGCCCGCCCGGCGTCGTTTATTCTTGGACAGCACAATCGCGCCGCGAACCTGGCGAACTCGGCTGTTGCGGTCGGTTACAACTTCTATCCACACCATCATTATTCCATGCCGTTCCTGCACCGCACTTTTGAGGCGCTGGAGCCTCGCGACATCGTCGCGTATCGATACCTGGTCGATACCGTCTGCCTCGATGTCGCGGATGGCAAGGTCGTGCGGCGGGTTATGACCCAGACATTGGGGCCCAGGATCGATGTCCGCCAGTGAATCCGGCGAGGGCGCTGCGGACGTTTCAGCACGCGAGTTTTGACTATAGGGCAGCACCAGTTCCACGCTGGCAATCCTTGCCCCTGACGCTGGTCCAAGATTGCCACGGAAGTTGAATTTCATTCCCTGGACAGCCCGTCATAATAAGGCCGGCGGCGGCATTACCAGCATGTCTTGAGGAGGAGATAAAAATGCGGCTCAACTGGCCTTTGGTTTTCACGGATAAGGTTTCATCGGTGGTTTCTGCCGCAGCAGGGAGGAAGCGGCGTCGACGTCAGACTATCCTGATCTGTGCAGCTGTGGCGGCCGGTTCTGCGATCGCTAGTTTCGGGGCACAAGGCGCCGAAGAGGGAGCCTGGATCACCACTTGGGCTGCCACACCTGCTCCGCGCTGGTCGGATGATCTTCCTGCGCCTTTCGGAGTGCCGGAGGTATTGGAGAACCAGACCGTCCGCCAGGTCGCCCGCATCAGCGTTGGCGGCAATAGCGTGCGGGTCGTGCTGTCGAATGCTTTCGGCGAAAAGCCGCTGACCATCGGTGCCGGCAGCGTCGCAATAGCAGGCAAGGGCGGCAACGTCGATCAGGCGACCTTGAAGCCTCTGACCTGGGGCGGCAATAGTTCTGTGGTCGTTCCGCCGGGAGCTCCGATCCTCAGCGACCCCATCGCTCTCTCGGCAGAAGCGCTTTCCGAAATCTCGGTCAGCATTTTCCTGCCGAAGAAGACGGCGTTGTCGTCGGTGCATTGGGATGGCGTGCAAACCGCCTACATCTCCGGCCCGGGCAATTTCACAAACGAGGCTGCGTTCAAGGCTGACAGCACACTCAAATCGCGCCTGTTTCTGAGCGACATATGGGTTGACGCCGTGCCGGAATCCGAGGCGATCGTGTTTTTCGGGGATTCCATCACGGATGGGAATTGCTCGACCCCTGACGCCAACAATCGCTGGCCGGACCATATCGCCAAGCGATTGCAGGAGGCCAACCGCAAGGTCGCGGTGGTCAACGAAGCCTTTTCGGGCAATCGCGTGTTGACCGACGGTATGGGTGTCAATGCCTTGGGACGTTTCGATTCTGATGTACTGAGCCATCCCAAAGTCTCGACCGTCGTCCTTATGATGGGCATCAACGATATCGGCTGGCCCGGCGAAAATGCAATCACGCCGGACGACAAGGAACCGACGGCGCAAGACATCATCACCGGATACAAACAACTCATCCATCGCGCGCACGCCCATGGCATACGCATAGTAGGCGCGACGTTGACCCCCTTCGCCGAAACCTTCAAAGGACTTCCCACCGAGGGTTACTACACGCCCGAGAAGGAAAAGATACGCGTCGCGGTGAACGAATGGATCCGCACCGGCGGCGGCTTCGATGGCGTGGTCGACTTCGACAAGGTGATGGAAGACCCGGCCAAGCCGGGGTATCTGCGCGACGACTACGACTGCGGCGATAACCTCCATCCCAACGACGCGGGATACAAGGCAATGGCAGACGCGGTCGATCTCGACGTCCTGTTGGGTTCAGCCAAGTAGTCGGCTGTCGCTGCTGACCTTGCCGCGCTGCTCAGGCATTGCGGCAAGGTCGGTTCGCGCATGGCTCAAGTGAGCCCGAGCCGGACAAGATGGCGTACGATCGGTGAGAACATCTCCTGACCGATGTAAGCTCCGGTGTTCGTATTTTCGAAGAGTGGGCCGGCGACGGCCGCATCCTCGATCACCGGAATACCTGCCTGGCGTGCTTGAGCCGTCATCTCGTCAGCCGCTCGGCCCTGGCCCTTGCCGACGACCGTCGGCACCGGCGTTTCACCCCTGACGTAACGCAATGCCACTGCGTGGTCACCGGACACGAAAACGATGACCGCGTTTTTCACGCCCAGCTTCGCCGGTTGCATCACGGCCTCACGCCGCTGTCGCTGCTGTTCATGTCGAATCAACGGATCGCCTTCGAGGTCCTTGTGTTCGCGCTTGTATTCGGTTGTCGTCATGCGCATGTCGCGCAGGAACAGCCAGCGCTGAATAGGAACATCGATCACGCCGATGACGACAAAGGCCAGGGCGGCGGCAATTCCAAGTGGTGTCAGCACCGCTTTGATAATTGGCTCCAGGCATGACGGAGCGCATCCCGGAGCATCGAAGAGCGGCTGCAGCCATGCGATCAAAAGGAATGCGAACAGGCCGGCCAGCAACACCACCTTGGCCAGGCCTTTGGTGAACTCGACGACGTTGCGCAGCGACAGGATCTTCTGAAGACCCTTCGCCGGGTTTATGTGATCGAATTGCGGCTTGAGCGGCTCAAACGAGAAGACCGGCCCGAACGTTCCCAGCATGCCGAAGACCACGGCGAGAACGACAACGATTCCGACGAGCGGTAATGTGGCAAGCATCAGCAATGACAAAGAATGGCGGATGGCCCGCAGACTGACTTCAACGAACGAATCGCCGGGGGTGGTCACGGTCTGCACGAGTTCCGAAAGGTGCCCCAAGAGCATCGGCCAGGCGAAATAAAGATAGCCAAGCGCTGCGAAAAGCGTGAAGCCGGAGGCCAGGTCGCGGCTCTGCGAAACCTGGCCTTTGCGGCGAGCGTCGCGAAGCTTCTTGTCGGACGCCGGTAGTTTCTTTTCCTCAGCTTCTTCGGCCATGTTGCAATCTTATCGCACTGTTGTGGTTCCAGTCGGCCAAGGCCGTGTGTAAGGTGCGGCGGGCTTGAATACGGAGAGGTGAATATGCGGCTGCACGTCGTGTTCTTGCCCGTTGTCGCCATGCTGGCGGCGGCCGGTTGTCAGACGACCAAAACCGGCACCGAGCAGGCAAAGGCACAGGGCCCGTCGTCGCAATCGGAGCGTCTGATCAAGCTTGCGGACGATATCCATGCGCAGGGAGACAGTGGCACCGCTATCGCGCTCTACCAGCGCGCGGCAGCGATGCCGGATGCCAAGTCGAGCGCCTTCGTCAAGGCGGGCGAGGCCTATATGCGAGCCGGCTACCCCGCCGAGGCGGCTAAAGCCTATCAGGCCGCGCTGGCAAAAGCGCCCAATGACGGAGGGGCAATGCTCGGGCTTGGCTCGGCGATGATGGAGACGGGCGATATCGATGCCGGCATGCGCGCGCTCGCGCAGGCCGCGCCGCTGGTCAATACCAGCAGCGCCTATATCAGGCTGGGCGTGGCGCAGACATTCGCCGGTCAGACGGGGCAGGCGCAGACCACTTTTGCTCAGGCGTTGAAACTTGCGCCGGGGGATCTCGACGTCGAGAGCAACATGGCGTTGGCCGCGGCGCTCGAAGGCAATTCCGCCACGGCACTGCCGCTGGTCCAGAAGATCTCCGCCGCACCCAATGCGCAGTTGCATCACAAGCGCAACGTCGTGGTGGTCTACGGACTTCTTGGCCAGGCCGATCAGGTCAGGGCCTCGCCACCGATCGGCCTGGCGACCAAGGAGGTGAATACCTTGCTTGCGCGTGCCAGAACCATCCGGTCGAAGGGCAGCACACAGGCAAGGGCGAAAGCGCTCGGCTCTATCGTCGGCTAGCGCAATTCCAGGAAAAGTGTGAAACGGTTTTCCCGGGAAAAGCGCATAGCGCTTTCCCTGGGGAATTGCGCAAAAACAAGGAGATAGAGCGGTTCGGCGTTTCCGTGAAACGATGAACCGCTCTAGAGCATCGGTCCGGAAAGGGTCGAGGCCGACGCGCAAACAACCGGACAAGTTATGCATGTCGCGCAAAAGCGTGCCCTCGGGCCTGCCCGGAGGGTGGGCAAGGCCGCATCGGCTCACTCGACTGGGAGCGTTGTTTGCGGCGTCGCCGGCCCGCTGTTGGCTCCACCGATCGGCGCCTCTTCGCCATTGAGGTAACGCCGGGCGGCATTTGCCGTCGGCGCGGCCGCCGCCGCCCCCATGCGCCGGCCCTCGACGAGGTCCCGCTGGCTTTCGGCCATGCGTTGAAGATTGTAGGCGTTGGCGCAGCCGGGCGGCAGGTGGGAGCCGATGCCGGTGACGATCGTCAGATTGGTCGCAGCGGCAGAACGGTCGTCATCGGCCGGTTCGTTCAGACATGCATTGGGAGCAAGGATGGAGCCGCCGACGCCCTTCTGCGAGCCGCCGGTGTCGGTCGAAACATAGCTGTAGCCGGGAGAATATTCCTGCGGCTGTTGCCGGTTGTTCGCGCAGCCGACCAGAAGCAGCACTGGAAGAACAGAGCACAATGCGATGCGAAATGTCATGTCCGGTTCCCCGCTACTTGATGATCAGGCCCATCGCCGATGCGTCATTGGCGCGCTTCCTGTGGCGCTTGGCCGCCGGACGATCGAGCGGCGTGGCGAGGCTGTCGCGCACCGGCTCGACCAGATAGGGCGTGATCAGGATCACCAGTTCCGTCTCTTCGCGCTGGAAGCGCTGTGACTGAAAAAGCGGGCCAAGCACCGGCACATCGCCGAGAACCGGAAACTTTTCCAGATTACGCGAGGTCCGCTGCTGGAAAAGACCCGCGATCGCAAAGGTCTGGCCGCTCGCCACTTCGACCGTGGTGTCAGCCCTGCGCACGACGAAACTCGGCATGGCAAAGCCATTGGCGCTGACCGAGCCTGCTTCCGACAAGGAACTGACTTCCGGCTGAACATGGAGCGCAATGCGATCGCGGCCGATCAGCGTCGGGGTGAAGCCGAGGGAAACGCCGAACGACTTGTATTGAACGGTAACGACGTCCGTTCCCTGCGGAATCGGAACCGGGATTTCGCCGCCGGCAAGAAAGCTCGCGGTCTGACCAGTCATCGCTGTCAGGTTCGGTTCGGCCAGTATCTTGACGACGCCGTTGCGTTGCAGCGCTTCGATGAGAATGTCGAAGTTGATGCCCTGCGCCTGGTCCATGCTCAAACCAAGATTGCCGGTGCCGGAGGGCACGCCATTGTCCTGGAACATGTTGAATTCAAAGCCGCCGCTCCTGTATCCGACAGACCAGTCGACGCCGTAGGACTGCAACTCAGTGCGCGAGACTTCGGCGAAACGGACCCGGATATTGACCTGCTGCGACCCCTGCACGGTCATGTTGTTCAGCGGCGGCTGTTCCGGCGGCGAGAACGTGCGGGCGATATTGTCGACATCCGTTGCCTCCTCGACGCCTCCTGCCTCGCCGGTCGCAACAATGCGGGTCCCGAAAATCGAGAGATTTGTCGCCGAGTTCGGCTGCATCGCGTCTTTCGCTTCGTTGGCAGGCGTGACATCGGGGGTGACGCGGAACTGGGCCGTTGCCTCGACCCGCTCATCGGCCGTGATTGCAATGAGGTTGGTCAGGCCGGGCTTCAGGCCGAAGACATAGACCATCCCCGGCGACACGACCTGAAGGTCGGCGATCGTGGTGTCGGCGATCAGGACCGATTCGACGGGTTCATTGAAGCGCAGCAGGCGTCCTTGCCCGACCGGCAGGTCGACCGTTGGCCGGCTCGGCAATGGCGACACATCCTGTGCCATAGCGTCGGCATGTGTGAACAAAAACGCCAGCAAGACGGCAACCGTCGCGATAGCGAGCCAGCGCATCCGCCCGGCGAAAGTGGCGGATCGAACGCCTGCTGCGGTATCGTGAATTGTCATGCCGTTCCCCTCTTGAGCATGTAGTTCCCCCAATTGTCCCAATTCGCCCGGCTGGCATCATGAGGATGCCTCTTGTCCGGCTTTCGCCTCAGCCGATGGCAGCGAGCGAGAGACGTTGCGTGCCACGCCCGAGCGGCCGGCTATCGTGGCCAATGGCTGGACGTTGAATTCCTGTGCGATTTCCCCGAAGGACAGAACCGGAAGATCGATGGCATTGTGCGTCAGCAGGCTTCGCATATGACGGCGTACATCCATCGCCGCGAGGACGACCGGTGAGACATCGGTGGCGTTCTGCGACAAGGTTCGTTCGATTTCGGCGATCAATGCCTGTGCATCGTCATCCGAAAGGTTCAGGAACGTGCCGGTCGATGTGCTTTGCACCGCGTTTCGCAGGATATCCTCGGCCGAGCGCTGCAGAACATAGGCTGCGATGATGTTGTTACGGCCAGCGAAGCGGAAGCTGATCTGGCGTTTCAAGGACGTGCGGATATATTCCGTAAGCAAAACGACGTCCTGTTCGCGTTGGCCCCATTCGATCAGCGCTTCGAGGATCAGGCGCAGGTTGCGGATCGGCACGTTTTCGCCGACAAGTCGCCGAAGCATCTCGGCGATTTTCTGCAGCGGCACGATCTCCTGCGCCTGTCTGACCAGATCCGCATAGTCCGGCTCCATGTCCGACAGCAGCCTGCGCGTCTCCTGGATCCCGACGAAATGGCCGGCATAGAGCCGAAGTGCATTTCCGGTCCATTTGGCCGCTGTTTGCGCCGGCGTGGAGAAGACGAAGCCGGCTTCCTTCAACGCCGAAAGGTGGCGATCATCGACCCACATGAATTTGCGCTGGCCGGCAACCGGAGAACCCTTTTCGTAAGTCACATCGAGCAGATCGAGATGCGTTGGGTCCGCTTCGACAAGAACGCGGCCGTCGGGGATTTCAGCATCCAGGATGGGTGCGCCCTCCAGATCGATGCGCATGCTTCTCGCTGAAAGCTTCTCGTCGACCTGCAGGCCGATAGCCGGAACGTCGACACCGAGATCGCCGAAAAGCTCGCGGCGCACGCCATCAGCGAGCGTGGCGAATTCGGGTTCCGGGACCGAGCGTCCGAGTTCGGTTCCGAAGCGTACGACGATGCGGGATGAAGAAGCCAGTGTCCCGACGGCCGTTGATGAAAGCGACGCCGGTTTTCCAGCTTGTTCGGCCATGGCGGCCTGGCCGATGTCGATGAGCTCGGATTCCCCCGCGGTACGGCGGTTGATCGCATAGGCGCCGGCGCCGAAGCAGGCACCAAGGATCAGGAACACAAGGGACGGAAAGCCCGGCACCACGGCAAGGCCGACCATGATCACCGCGGCGAGTGCGAGCGCACGGGGGTCGCGTAGCAGCTGGCTGGTTATTTGCTTGCCAAGGTCGCTCGTGCCGTCCGAGCTGCCGACGCGTGTCACCATCGTGCCGGCGGCCACGGCGACGAGCAGTGCCGGTATCTGCGCGATCAACCCGTCACCCACCGTGAGCAGTGAGTAGGTCACGGCGGCGTCGCCCAGCGACATATCGTGCTGCAGCGTCCCGATCGCGAAACCGCCGATCAGGTTGACCAGAATGATGACAATGCCGGCGATGACGTCGCCTTTGACGAATTTCATGGCGCCATCCATCGCGCCGAACAGCTGGCTCTCACGCTCAAGCTGCTGGCGCAGCCGGCGTGCCTCCGCCTGATCGATGTCTCCGTTGCGCAACTCCGCATCGATGCTCATCTGCTTGCCCGGCAGCGCATCGAGCGTGAAACGGGCCGCAACTTCGGCAACGCGTTCCGCACCCCGCGCAACCACGATGAACTGCGCAACGGTGATGATCAGGAAGATCACCAGGCCCACGGCAATACTGCCGCCGACGACGAAACTACCGAAGGCCGAAACGATCTCGCCTGCGTCGGCTTGGAGCAGGATCAGTCGCGTGGTCGTGATCGTGATCGCCAGCCGGAACAAGGTGGCGATGAGGATGACCGATGGCAGCGACGAGAACTGGAGCGGATGAGAAACATAAAACGAAGCCAGCAGGATAAGCACGCTGACGGCGATATTGGCGGTGATGAGAATGTCGACGAGGAAGGTCGGCAATGGAATGAGCATCATCACCACTGCAACGAGCATCAGGATGGCAATGACCAGATCGCTGCGGCGTGACAGCTTGGCAAGGAAGTCCAGAAGGCGTTCCGATACCGTCATTCGGCGGCTCGATGCGACAGGAAGCTCCGCAAGGCATTGTGCGCCTCGGCCTTGCGGCCGGCCACAATCAACGCGCGGCTCTTCAGCAACGCCAGCGTCGGGTGGTCCATTCCCTCGAGCGTCTCCAGCCTGGCAATGGTGGCAAGCGCCTTGTCCGCTTCGCCATCGAGTATCAGCAGATGCGCCAGCGTGCGCAGAACGCCGGCATTTCCCGGCGACAGCTGCGTCGCGATTAGCAGGTAGGCCGCGCCCCGCTTTGCCTGTCCGTGACACCCGTAGAGATAGCCCAGGACATGCAGCAGATGCACTGTTTCATGCGGATCAGTCAGGTTTAGATTCCTTTTTGTATCCGGCCAAGCAGATCGCGATGACGCTCGATTTCATCCTCCATCAGCGTTCTGGCAAGTGTCTTGAGTTGCTCGCCACCCTCAAGATCGGGAACCAGATGCGTTACAAAATGCTGGAGAATGGGTACCGAGCGACGCAGGATTGCAGGCTCGGGAATATTCGGCATGACGAAGTTGATGAGCGCCTCGTCGAGCGATTCGCCCGCCGTACCCCGAGAGGACTGGAATTCCGCGGTTCCTGGCTTTTCCGTACCAGCGGCCGATGTCGTCCCCGGGGCCCGGCTTGCGGCCTTGTCGACGCCATTCATCCGCCGACGGTTGATTGCCTGACCGCGCACGCCTTCCGCCTGCCGCACCTCGCGGCCGGTTGTGTCCATCCTTGCCGTATCGAATCGCGGCCCTTCAAGCCGGCGGTTCACGGATATTTCAGCGCGACCGTGGCGCCGCCCTTCGTCAGGAGAAGTTCCGTCTCGCCAATGCGCTTGACGGTCCAGCCGTCATTGGTGAATGCGCCTTCATGATAGCGTGCGCCGTCGGTGGCGATGACATAGGGCCGCTCGCCATACCAGATCGCCTGCAGCCTCAGGCGCGGAGCCTGCTCGGCGTTGCCGACCATGACATTGGAGGCGAGGGTGATGTGCGCGCCGAACGCCTGGTCGAACCAGGATTGCGTTTCGGTCCAGGCAGCATTCTTGTCATTGGCGATCATGCCCGAGACCACGAGCCGTCCAGATGATTGCTGAACGGTCAATGTGCTGATGCCGGATTGCTCGAGGCGCAGCTTGAGCTGGCGTTCCGCGTCGGCGGCGCTGGGTGTCGGCGATGGATCGTCCAGAACACTCTGCCCGGCCTCGCCAGCGAAGGCCAACGTGATCGGTTTATCGGCTTGAGCGGATAGCTTTTTGCCAATGTCCGGCTCGGCGAAGGAGAACCCATTGGCGGCGACGGAAACAGCGAAAACGGCAAAGAGAACGCTGCCCGCAACCAGCAGGGGGCGATTGGAAACAGACCAGCGATTCGGCGGGCGCTCCGGGTTGACCAGTCGGATATGGGCATCGCCGAGGCTTATCGACAGCGGCAGCTTGCAGCGGCGGCCTTGGCCTTCACGGATGGTCTCGCCGCTGGCGAGCGTGACATCGCCGCCGACGGCTTCGATTTCAATCTGGCTGCCCTTGCGCCGCAATCTTGCGTGGACCGGCGCGATGCCGGCGTCCCTGAGGACTATTTCGGACTCCGTGCTCGAGCCGACCGTATACAGAGGCTCGACCAGGCTGAGTTGGGCGCCCGCGTGAAATCCGTGCGTCACGCTGAGCGCAACGGAATGTCGCGATGCCGGGGTGCTGGCGATGCCGATAGAATGAGCGGTCATGCCACTTCATCTCCCGCTGATGACAATTCAGATGCAGCCTGACAACGGCATCGAAACGTTCGTGCCGTGGACGTGCGCCGCCGGGTGCTTGCGGCGGCGCATGGTTCGAGAATCCCGGCTTAGGCCTTTTCAGCCGACTGGCCGAGCGTCCTCGCGGTGCTCATCAGCATGTCATGTTGGGACTTCGCGATCTCTTTTGTGATCTCGAGGCTAAACATGCGCTCCTGATGCTTGATCATCTTGTCCAGGTTCTGTTCCGGCGACCCGGCAGCGCCGGACGTAATGGGAGGGGTAGCCATCATTGTCTCCTTGAGGGACCATTCAAGTTACAAACTCCGGAATCACGTCGACGCGATCCGGCAGGTTGCGAAAGCAGCTTAAGGCAGCGTGATCGAAAATGAAAGTCCACTTGGAATATATGAACCAGTTCGGTTCCAACTGTTGCATTGCCACCATTGGAGGAGTAACCTGCCATCGGGGTAAATGGGGTATGGCAGAATGGAACAAGGTCCTTTGGCGGAGCTGTTGGTCGAACGGTTCGAGAATATGCCGCCGCAGCTGCGGGTCGCCGCGCGTTTCGTGCTGGACCATCCTAAGGATGTCGCACTGATGTCGATGCGCGAGCAGGCGCATCAGGCCGGCGTTTCGCACAGCACGATGATGCGGTTGGCGCGATGGCTTGGCCTTGAAGGCTACGAGGATATGCGCAGCCTTTATGCGCGCGCGCTGCGTGAGACAGGCGCCGGTGAGCCGGCGCGACGCGGTGCCGACGAGGGTGGCGTTCCCGGATATTCGACTGCAGGGGTTGTCGCCGACACGCTCGCGGCGCAGGTTTCAAGTCTGGGTGAGTACGGCAATGCCTCGCAATTCATCGCCGCCGCCGACCTCCTTGCACGATCACGCAATCTGTTTGGCCTCGGCTCGCGCTCCGGTTATCCGGTCGCCAGCCACTTCGTTCACATCATGTCGTTTCTGGCCGACGGCGACCGCAAGGTGACGCTTGTCGGCGAGATCGGCGGACATGGTCTGGATGCCTTGCAGGGCGCGGGACGCGGCGACGTGCTCCTTGCAGTGGGCATGTCGCCTTATGAACGCACGACGATCGACGTGGCGCGCCAGTCGGCCAGGCAGGGTGTCGGCGTGGTGGCAATCACCGATAGCAGCGTGTCGCCGCTGGCCCGGATCGCGCGGGAGACCATCATCGTTACGGCAAATTCGCAGTCGTTCTTTCGCAGCATGGCGCCGGCGTTCGCCGCCGTCGAGTTGCTGGCGGCGCTGACGGCTGCGCAGTCTGAAGTGAATGCTGCAGAACGAGTAAGACAGTCGGAAGAGCAACTCGCTGCTTTCGGCATTTATTGGAAGCCGCCCCGGTAAGCTTCCGGGGCTTCCACTGTCGGGCGCGGGGGCGTTGACGGCAGGCAGACTGCCTGAACCAGGACTGGACCGGCTCCGGAGGTTGTTTGATGATCCGCCCGATTAACACCGTCAAGCCGCCGCCGCCGCCCAGGGTCGATCCAAAGGCCAATGCCGAGCAGATTACGCGGCTGCAGGCGGAAGCCACGAAATTGCAAAATGAAATCCGGCTCGCCAACAAGATGGGCGAGGCCGACGCGGCCGCGGGCGCCCGCCAGCGGCTGACGCAGGTCAATGCGGATCTGACGACGGCGCAGCCGACTGCCCCGTCGCCACAGTCGACCGCCCCGGCGCAGCCAGGACCGGAGCTGCCTGCCGCGGTCACCACGGCAAACGGCAATGGCGGCGCCACCGCCGCGCCGGCGCTTTTCACGCAGGATCTCGGCGGCGCGCCAAACCTCGTTGTTTCGCCGGAAGTCAAGGCGCCGGAAGTCAAAGCGCTGGAAGTCAAGGCGCCGAAAGTCGAGGCGCCGAACGCCAAGGCGAACGACATCCTCAAGGCGATCGAGGGCGGCAAAAGCATCGACAACATCGCCGCCGAGCAGCACATGGCTCCCGAGGATGTGGTGGCGGCTCTGAATGCCGGCGGCATGACGGCGGTAGCGACCGAGCACGCCAACGGCGACACCCGCACGGTGGTGATCACCGTTGGAGACCGCACGATCACCGAAAACCAGGATTATCATCACGGCGGCTACTACACCGAAGAGACCGGCCCCGACATGCAGGCGACTTCATCGCCGATCCGTGACGATCTCGGCCGCAAGGAAACCACCAGTGTCGACGCGCAGACCGGCGCGATCACGACGACGCTCGTGGACGATCTCGGCGACGGCGCGGTCACCGAACGCACGTCGAACCCGCAGACCGGCATCACCACCACCACCCACACGGCTGCCGACGGCACCGTCACGGTGGAGAAGGCCCTGCCGAACGGCGCAAAGGTTGAGACGGTAACGCCCAACAACAGCGTCGCCTTGCCGGTAACCACGGTCACGGGGCCGGATGGCGACGAAGTAATCCTGGCGCAGACCCAGACCGCCGACGGCTCGGGCGCGGCGTCGATCCAGGAGCAGCTTGCCGAGGGCATGAGCATCGAGGAGATCGCCGAGGCGAGCGATCTCACGCCCGAGCAGGTGATCGCCGAGCTGAACGCCGCCGGCCTCGAGGTGACGCAGGGCGGCGACCCGGGCGAAACCCTGCAGATCGTCGTCACGGATCCGGAGACCGGCAAGACGGTCACCTACAACAACGACTACCAACACGGTTCGACTTCGGTGACGACCATCGAGGGGAATACCGAGACGACCGATACGGTCGACGGCAATGGCAGGACCAGCCACACCGAGCGCAACACCGAGACCGGCGAGCAGACCACCACCATCGTCGACCCTAAGAACAACACCGAAACGACGATCGTCGTCGACAAGGACGGCCGGCGCACCGAGACCATTGTCGAGACGCTGGGGGATGGCGAGCCGATCGATTACGAGGTCCAACCCGGTGACAATCTGAGCGACATCGCCGAGGCGCATGGTGTGACGCTGGAGAATCTCGCCGAGAGCAATCCGGAGCTGTTCACCTCTCCGCGCGATCCCGACCTTATTCATCCCGGGGAAACCGTGGTGATCGAGGGCGGTACCAACACTACCGTCGAGGTGACGTTCAACGGCTATACAATGACCACGTCGCCGGACGGCAAGATCGCGCTGACCAACGCAACGACCGGCGCCGTCACCGATATCGCGGCCGGCACCGCGCAACAGGCGCTCGCCGAGCTGCTGCTGGACATCAACCCGAACAGCAGTGACCCGCAACAGGCCAAGGAAGACCAGATACTCAAGACGATGCTGGACGGCATATTCGGCGGAGCGACGCCAGAGCTGACCACGGAGGCGCTTGAAAAGCAGCAGGCCGTGGTCGCTGCAATGGAATTGTATGGTCCGGGACAAGACGCAACCGGCGCGACTCTCGACGGTGGCCCCACGTCGGTTGGTCCCTACGGCAACCCACCGTCACCCACGGCTCCTTCGGGCGGGAAGTGGGTGCCATTGCTGGTCGACGGGAGCTGGAAATGGTTCGACCCGGAGGTGGCCAAGGCGATCGCAGCCGAGAACGTGGCGATTGCGAACTTCGGTGAGGCAGAAGCAAAGGCTGCGCAGAGCGCGGCACAGCTCGACGTCTATGCGCTGGACCCTGAATTCAAGAACGCCATGGACGGTGCCGAGTCAACGCTCGACGCGGCGTTGGCGCCTTATGGACTGGATTGGAAGCCGCCCGAGCCGAAGGGCACGCTGGCAGATGCGCAAAGCCGGTTGACCCTCGCCAACAACGCCCTTGAAAGCGCCAGCACCGCCCGGGTCGAATACGAGCAGGGCCAGAAGTCACTTCTCGAAGCGATCGACAAACAGGTAGACCTGCCGACGCTCAGCGATCCCAACCAGACGGCTGTCAGCAACCCGGATGGCCCCAGTGCCGAGGAAACCAACCAACAAGGAAAGGCCGCGCACGCGGAGGTCGCCGAGCTCTTTACAAACGTTTCGCTACACACCGCAAACGGCAACAAGGCCACGATCGATCAAATGATCAGCTCGACCGAGCTGGAGCTGAAGCTTACCGATGCCAAGCCTGGAAGCCCAGAATACACGGCCATCGAAGAGCGGCTTGAAGGTCTGCAAACGCTCCAGGGGGCAGCGGCCAATCAGGTGACCCTGGCCGAGGCATATCAGGAGTATGGGGTTGCACAGGCAGAGGCGGCGGATCTTGCCGTAACCATGGAGCCTCTCAAGCAGCAACTGCTTGCGCAGGCGCAGGAAAGAAACCCGCACCATTTCGATTGGGAAGGCTATACCAATGGACATGGTGACTTTACCGGCAAGATAAAATCGCAGGACATCATTGAGGAGAACGGTCAGCTCTATGTCGTTACCGAATATGAGAACGCCACTTTCACCGACGAGAACGGTGATGACACCAACATACATAAATCTGCCCTGACATATGACCTCAACGACGAGGGTATCAGGGAAGATTTCCGCAACGATCCGCTCAACAAGCAGTGGCAGGAGATGCTGGCCTCGACGCAGGACCTATCGGCGCCGGTATGCACAGCCAATGCAAACGGATCGCAATCGGCGCTGGACGCGGCCAGGTCGAAGATTGTCGGCGTGCAGGTCGACCAGCTTGATGCCGGGCTGAGAGATGCGAAGACGGGGCTCGTCGACGCGACCGCGGCACGCGACCAGGCGATCACCGACTACGGGCCGGGAACCGTAGAGGCGCCCGCTGGCACGCTCAAGCCAGGCGAAACGGCGGTGAAGATCACGGTGAACGACCGCGCCCTGTGGGTCGCGCCGGAGGTTGCCGCGGCCTACGAAGAGCAGGGGCCGGGTGCGATCGGCGACAGCGGCAAATGGGTCCAGATCGAGATGGACGGCCAGAAGCTGTGGGTGCACCCCGAAGTAGCGGCCGCGGAAATCGATCGAGGCCAGGCGGAGACCGAAAAGAACCAATTGGAGGACTGGGAAGAAAACGTGCGGCCGGCGATGGTGGCGGGGCGCGACTGGTACGCTTTTTCCGCAAGCCACCCCAAACTTCTCGAATACGGTTCCGCCGATCATGAGGCGAAAGTCAAGTACGAGTATTTTGAAGAACACAAGGACCAGGCGCTGGCTGGATATCAGGTCCAGTTGGAGAACCTCTACGAGGCCGGCTTCACCGGCGAATACGAGACATATACGCCGGACCAACTCAGCACTGCCGTTGGTCAGACCCTCGGGCCCGAGGCAGACGTCCAAAAGGTCACCGAAGAAATCACCGACCGCGGCGGCGACGACGCCGAGGTCAAGATCGTGCCGATCTTCTCCCTCGACGGCGGGAAGGAATCGACGACGGCTTTGTTCGCGATCAAGAGCGGCGGCGACGAAATCGGCTATGTCGACAGCTTGGGCAAATATTACCGCACCTTCGATGAATTCCAGCACGAGAATCGCATCTTCAGCGAGAAGGGCAATCTGGTCATGGCCAAGGGCGGCGACATGTCGCTCGGCAAGGGTGGTTTTTCGCTCGACGAACTGGAAGTGGCCGACGCACGCAAAGTGGATTTCTGGGACAAAGCTACCGACATTGGTCTTGGCATCGTCGCCGGTGTCTCCACCATCGTCTCGTTCGTGCCGGGCGGCCAATGGGCGATTCCCATCGCGATCGGCTCCGGTTCAATCCTTGGCGGCAAGGCTCTGATCAAAGAGGGTGATCACCTCCTGCAGGGCGGCGACTTCGACAGCCAGTCGGGTTGGAATATCGCCACCGGCGTAACTGCGTTCCTGCCCGTGGGCGCGGGTGCCCTGCGCACATTCGGCTTGGCAAAGACAAGCCTGTCCAGATCCCAGGCTTTCGCGGGCGGCTTCGGGATGACCCGCATGAAGGATGCCAACTGGGGGATCGGCAGATTCCAGGTGAACGTAGAGGAGGCCTCTTATGCTGGTAAGGTTTCGGAGTTCATGCAAAGCGGCAACAGGCTGACCAACGCTGCGTGGATCCTCGATGCCGGCGCCGTGGTTACCGGTGTTCCGTTGCTCGGCAAATCGGTGGAAGATCTGGCGGCGCATGGCGGCGAGATGTCCCTGCTCGAGCTCGCCAACGCAGTCGTGGGCATAGGCGTCGGCACTGTCGGCACGGGGCTGGGCGGCCGTTCGCTGTTGTCCAACATGCCTGGAACGGGCGGTACTCGGAGCGGAACTTTTCCGGATTCGGGGCCGCAACCGCGGGCCGTCTACGAGATGGGCGCTGACGGTGTCTACAGGCCGACCGGCGAGCAGGTCATGCCGGACCCGGATGAGATCATCATCGACGGCGATGTGGCCGGCGAAACATCCGGCCAGCAGGGAGCCGGTTTCAGCGCCCGGGACGGTTTTGACAACGCGGGTGCGGCTAACCGGCCAACCGGTCCACGGGCGCTGCCGGCGGGCGTGTCCGATGGTCCGAATCCACCGCCACCCACGGGCGGCAAGGGTGATCCATCAGGCGACGGACAATCGTCGAGGCCGATGGTGGTGCATGAGCAAGGCACCGACGGCGTCTATCGCCCGACCGACAAGCTGGTCCTCCACGATCCCAGCCACCCCGTCGTCGAGGGGACGGTTATCAACGTCCACGATGAAGGGCCGAGCGCCCCGGGCGAGCGCGGCGATCCCGAGAATGCTAGCGACCGAGACGCCCAAGGAGCGCGTGAGCAGAATGTGCCCGTCCCCGCCGACGGCGATCCGATTGTCGTTCCGCCGGTCCGCGGCGATGGAACGACGCGCCCGGCCGAGAGCGGCTTGCGGCTCGTCTGGGACCCGGCGACCAAGACGTTCACCGGCATGCCAAGCCCCAATCCCGCGGAATACGTCTACACCAGCGGCAAGGATCCGCAGCAGACGGGCTACCTCGACGGCGCACGCCCTTCCGACCCGGCCGTGCTGGCCACCCCGGACGAGGTCCTGCTCCAATCCGAAACGGAAACACGCGGGGCGGAAGGCACCCGCCCGCTGATGCGCTACACTGTCGGCAACCGCCATACCGGCGAGATGCTCGTCGATTTCAACCTGCCGGAAGGGCAGAGGGTTGTCGCCATACCCGAAGCCAAGGCGATCACGGCCGCGCCGGAGCCGGTGCCGGCTCCTGTCGAGCTCGACCATTCCTTGCCGGTGCTTTATCTCGGCGCCGACGGCCGCTGGACAGCCGATCCGAATGCCCGCACCGAGCCACCGGCCGTGACGGACACCGGGCACCCGAGCCCGGTTCGCCCCGACGGCACGCCGGTCATCAACAATTTCTCGTCAAACCCGTACAGCTTCGGCCAGACGTTCACTGCAGTCAAAGCCGGCCTGCGGCGCATCGGCACGCGTTACCTGAATACCGAACCCCGCTATGATTATCCGAAGCTCGGCGAACTGGTCGACAGCATCTACCACCGGCCGGTTGCGCAGGACGGCGTCACCGCCGGACAGGACATCTATGTCGAGGCCGACGGCAAATACCTGCCGGCCAAGGTCGTCGTCGCCGGCCCGCAGGCGAGCATGACCCGCGACATCGTCCCCGACATCGTCCCATTGGGCGAGCATGCCACGGAGGCCGGCTATTTGGGTTCCGGCCCGACTGTCGAACGCGCCAAGCGCGGTTCGATAACCACGCCGAACGGCCAGCTCAGGGTCAACACCCCGGCACGGGAAGTCCATGCGTTCGATCCGGCCAAAAATCCGGAAGTCAGCCATCGCTCGGCGCTCGGCGAGACCCTGGCCACCACCTTGCCGGCGCTTCCCGACGATGCGGCGACGCCCGCGCCGACATGGACGCCCGAGCAGCTGGAACTCGTCGGCGACTACCTCAATTCCCTCGAACGTTCCAGCGATCCTGTCGTCCGCGATGCCGTGACCATGACCAGGGTGCAGCTCGGCGGCAGGAGCCTGCCTCAGTCCGGCACGGAGATGACGCCGGCTCAGCATCATGCGCTTGGCGAAATGCTCAACGCCGACCGCAACAGCCCGCTCACCGGCTCCAATCCGGCCGGCCAGCTTTCGAAGAACGGCTTGACGACCCTCCAGGTGTTCAGCGCACAGGGCAAGCTGCCGCATCTGTCGCCGGGAGAAGTGATCGACCAACTCGGCCTGTCGTCCGACGCCAGGCTGACCGGCGGCGAGCAGTTCCTTACCGCCGGGGCGCTGCCGGGAGAAGCCGGCTGGACCGACGCCGGCCGCGGCATCGTCGGCGATTACCTCAAAACTGCGTCACGCTCCACCGACCCGGACCTCGCCGCCGCGGCAAATGCCGCTTCGCCGTATTTCAAGGGGCGCGCCACCAGGCCCGGCAAGGCGGTGACCACCGCGCAGCAGGATGCGCTCATGCAGGTCCTGCAGGCCGACAGCGGCAGCACGTGGGTCTACGGTCCGAAGCTCCAGCCGGAGACTTCGTTCAAACCGGCCGGCGAGCTTTCGCCGGAAGGCCGCTACAATGAGAAGGTTCTGTCCGGCCACGACACTTGGACGCCGTATCTGTGGCGAGAGATGCGCGGTTACGCCGCCAACCAGACGAAATCCGCGGACCCCGCGGTCCAGTCGCTCGCGCACGCGCTGGAGAACGCGCTGCCCGCAAGCAAGCCCAGGGCCGGGACCGAGATCAACAGCGAGGTGCCCGTCCTGCTGGAGCGGTTGCTGGATGCCGACAAGGCGAGTTCGTGGCGCGCCCCGACATTCTTCACCGATGCACAAGGGGTCTGGCGGTCCGACCGCGCCACTGTTTCCTGGTTCCTGCAGGAGCACGAAGCCAATGTCCTGGGCGGTCCCTGGCTGAACGACAAGGCGACAAACGGCGCCCTCCTGGCGGCCGGGTGGATCCTTGGCCCCGACGGCCGCACGATCACGCTCGGCGGATCGATGCTCGGCATCGGCCTCAAAGTGCCGCTGCCCAGCCGGCAGGTCTATGGCGAGCTCAGCCTGAAGAACAACGGCCCGATCCCGGACGGCGGCACCGGCTTCCTGCTCCCGGTCCATCCCAACGACGCGAAGGGCCAGAAGCTTTTCGTCAATGGATACCGGCCGAATTTCGCTTATGACGAGGCGGCGGCTCCCTCCGCCCAGTGGGTCGCATCGGCGCCGATGCTGTCGAAGAACACGTTCCAGAACGAAAAAGCCGCTGGCGTTTCACTATCCATCTTTGGCTTCTCTCTGAGTGGGACCTACGTCAATCGCACGCTGCGCTATCTCGGCGGCGAAGGCGGCCGGCCGGGATATACGCACAGGGAGCCTGGCCCGCTCAGCCAACGGGCAGCCTCTTTCTGGGAGGAGGCGGCGAGAGGTGGCGCCAGCCACTATAGCTCCGAAGGCAAGGTGCCTGGTTTCGAGGATCGTCTCCTCTACCGCAACTATAACGTCATGGCGCCCTTCGGAGGCGGCAAGGAACCCTGGCGCGGCACCCCCGCCTTCGAGGGCGTTCCGCGCGAGACGGGCGCCGGGCCGCTCAACCGCCTGGACCGCAAGGACCACGGCGCCGGTCTCGCCCTGAACTATGGGCCATTGCCGCTAACGACGGTGGAACTCGGCTCGGTGAGGAAGGATGTTGTCCCGCATGCCCGTACCGCCCGCGCGCATCCCGGATCCTCCGAAGGCGCGCAAAAGGTTTTCTCCGCGCTGGAGACTTCGGGGGGGCGACTGACGCCGGACGTCCTGCAGCATCTCGACGCCTATCTCGCCGAGGTTGCGGCATCGCCGCACGGCGATTTGAGGTTCGCTGGTCAGCGCGTGTTGGATGTGTTCCCGGAACTGGGCGTGGCGCCATATCCGGACCAGCTCGCCGGCGGACGGCCAGACGGCATGAGCCGGCCAGCATGGAAAGCGTTGCGGCAACAGCTGGACCAGCAGGCCCGCAGCGAACTGACGCCCACGCAGGCACATTACCTCAACCGGCTGCTCGAGCAGGACGTGCTGCACAATTCGCCGCCGACCCCGCCGGCACAGGGCTCGGGACGGCCGGATGGCACCCCGCCGCCACTGGGCCCGGGGCCGTCGGATGGCACCCCGCCGGCACTAGGCCCGGGGTCGTCGGAAAAAACGGTTCGGATCGTGGACGAGAATGGCGAAACGGCCACCGTGAGGTATCTCGGGACGCCGCCCAAGGGCGCGGAGAACGTATACGTGCCGCCTGCGGATGGTCCGCAACTCCGCGGCGACGACCCGACCTTGGCTCACAAGTCGCATATTCTGCATCGCGATCCGGAAACCGGGGAGCCGGTGGTGCTGCCCTGGATACGTGGGGCTTCCGATGACCATGTGCCGGGGAGCCTTGGGCATCCCGAGGAAGGCAATCTGCCCGTCGACGGCGCCGGCGACCCCGCAAGACCCTTGCGCGGCAATGTCGGCCCCTATGTTTTCCGCGCCGATACACGCGCGCCGAGCGAGATCAGGGACGCCGGCGGCTTCTCGCCGCCGCCGCCGACCGGAATCTGGGTGGACAATCCGCAAGGCATCGTCCTGAGCAACTATGTGCTGGGCAATACCCATGGCCGTTTCGTTGGCACCAGCCAGTCGATCTCGGGCGCCAAGGCTTTCGTTTCGGAAGAGTCACGGGCCGCACGGCAGCGGGGCTATACCTATCTCTACACGCTCAATCCGAGCAGGCCGCGCCTCCACGTCCCGACCGAGTTCGAGGCGATGGGCCGGCCGGTCAGCGACAGCATGGCCCGCGTCGACGAGACCGCAATCGACGGCAGCATACCATGGAACGAGGTCCATGGCTGGCGGATGATGGATCCGGACGGGAATTTCGTCAGTGAGTTCACGCGCAATGAGGATGCCGTCGCACCTGGCGGATCGACACAAAAACGCCCGCAGGTGATCTTGCGGCCGGCCGACGAGTTCTGGGATGCGCCAGCGCAGGCCGAAGCGCCGCCGCCGCCGGTGGCCGAGGTGGTCGGCAACGAAGCGCCGGCCGTGACTGACGAAACGCCGCCGACAGAGAATAGTGCTGCCGAAACGCCGGCCGCGACATGGCCGCCGGCGCCTGACCGGGGTAGGGCGGTTTTTGATCCTGCCAGCGGAAACATCATCAGCCTTGAGCTTCCGGCGAGTTTCGCCGCGGAGCCGGGATTTGCCGAACCTGTGCGGGCACCGACCGGGCCGGAGGTCAGAGCGCTTGCAGCCGATAAGATTGCCGGGCTGACCGGTCCGCAATTGCACGCCATCAAGCCGGAGAACATCGCCAAGCTGGCGCCTGAGCAGGTGGCTGCGCTGAGCCCCGAGCAGATCCGGCAGTTGACGTTCGATCAGCTTGCCGCGCTTCCGCCGAAGCAGTTGCGGGCGCTGGGTGGCGAACAGCTCCAGGCGATCAGGCCAAGCAAATTGCAGGCTGTTGCCCCTGGCCGGATCACCGGCTTGCGGCCGGATCAGGTCGCGGCCTTCTCGCAAGAGCAACTCGCCGGATTGACCATCGACCAGGTGCGCAAGCTGACGCCCGATCAGATCGCCAAGCTCAGTGACGAGCAGCGCAACGCCCTTACGTCGGAACAGGTCGCCGCCATGCGGCCTGCCCAATTCAGCCATCTCAATGCCACCCAGTTTGCGGCGCTGGACCCAGCTCTCGTCGCGGCACGCAATCCTGCGACAATGGCAAAGCTGTCTCCACGCCACGTCTCGGCACTGACGCGGGAGCAGCTTGACGCTGTGACCATTCATCAGATCGAGGCGCTGACGAAACAGCAGATAGCGGCGCTGACGCCGAAGCAGCTTGGCGAGTTGAGCCCCGGCCAGTTGCGCAAGTTCACGCCCAGGCAATTTACTTGGATGTCGACGGAGCAAACGAACGCGCTTTCGGTGCTGCAGATGACTACTTATCGGGCGACCCACAAGAAGATCATGACGCCGGATCAAACTGCGGCCGTCGATCAGGCGCTGACCCTCGCCCGCATCAAGGAGAACGCGCAGTTGGTCGCGACCTTTGGTCCAATGGCCGGCTCCTCCTACACGGTATGGCAGATACTGCCACCGCATTGGGCCGCGACGGCTGCGGGCGTTGCGTTCGGCGTGCGCGGCATCGTCTTCAGCGCGCAATCGCTCTTTCCGAACGCCACGGCAAATCACAAGCCGCTGGGACGCGCCCTCAATGCCGCGAGCGGGGCGTCGTTCATCTTCTCGTCTCCAGGCTCGGCCGCCGGGCTGCTGCGCGGCGACAATGTCTGGTTGAACGGCTCCTTCTCGCTGGGCAATGTGATCTACGGCACGAAATCCGCGCTGCAGTCGATCGCCGGACGGCCGGTGTTGCGGAACGTGGCCGAGCATCTGGCCGGTCCTGGTTATGTCTTCGGCTCCCTTCTCTACACGGCACAGAACCTGCACTCGCCGCTGGCCGCGACGGCGGGCGCCTTGTTCACCGTCGGCAGCGCCGAGTTCTGGGTGTCGGCCGCGCGCACCGATCTGCTCAACCGCCGGGCCGTGCCGAGGACGCCAGAGCAGATCGACGCCCGGGCAAAGTCCGACGCGCGCTGGGGGATCGCCGATCGCATCGCGCTTGGCGTGACCTTCGGCGTCGGCATGCTGCTGTTTGCCTGGGATACGCTGGACGACCAGCCATGGAACACCGGCAAGACGCCGCCGACCGACCCGACCGCGCCGGGCGACGCACCTTCCGGCGTCGATGGCGCGCTACCGGACGAACAGACCGCGCCGGGTAACGATCCTTCCGGTGTCGAGGGCGCGCCGCCGGACGAACAGACCGAGCAGCCTGATCCCGGGACGCAAACCCCGCCGCAGGACTTCCCGCAACTCGCCGTGCTGGCCGATGACGGCCTGAACTTGCGGACCCAGCCTGACGGGGATTCGATTGTGGTGACGGTTCTGCAACCCGGGAGCTTCGTCGAGCAGACCGCCGCGCCTTCGGCAGACGAGTCAGGGGAGGCTTGGATACCGGTCGAAGGTTTCGGGCCGGACGGCGAAATGCATAGTGGCTGGGTTTCCGGCGATCATGTCGAGGCGCATGCCGACGGCAGCAGCAACCCTGCGGGCCGCACCAATCCAACGCTGGAGCAAGACGGCTACCAGTGGGTCGAGGTCAAGAACGGCGACAGCATTCGCCTGATCGCCAGGACCCATTCTGCGGATGTGGCCGAGACGGTGGTGCTCAACATGGATCATATAATGAGCCCGGATGTGATCTTCTCAGGCGACCGCATCTACCTGCCGGCCACCTTGGTCGGCTGAGAAACCGCGGGCCTGAGCTTGTCGGTTCTCGCAGCATAGGCATGCGCAACGCAGCCGGCCAGCTTTGCCGCCCGCTCCGCTATCGGATTGGAGGGTTCGGAAGAGTAGGAGGCGGTGAACTGCAGGTCGGACGGGTGCCATTCGCATTCGACGATGCGCAGTTTTCCGCTTGCGAGATAGTCCTGGACGACTCCCTCGGGCAGCGAGGCTATGCCGATTCCGTTGAGCGTCATGGTGATGGAAGCGGCCAGCGAGTTGGCCGGAAAGATGCGCGGCGTCTCCTCGAATTCGCCGGTGAGCTTGCGGTAGAGTTCGCTATAGGGTCGCGTGGTGCGCGCGTAGCTGATGATGGGAAACTGCATCAGGTCGTTCAGCGTCACCATGCGCCGGTGAGGCAATTCCAGCTGCGGCGAGCAGACCCAGACAAGCGGAAAGGACGGCATCTCGATATTCTCGATGCTGTACTCCAGGACAGGGCCCATCAGCACCGCAAGATCGAGCCGGTGTGACATGAGTTCGTTGCGAAGGGTCGTCGTCGCATCGACGACGATATCGGTATCGACAAGCGGAAAGTTTGCCTTCAGTGCCGTGAGGAAATCCGGCAGCCAGGTGTGCACGATCGTTTCGGCGACCCCAAGCCTCAGCACCCTCGTCGTCTCTGAAGTCTCTGAAAGAGAGCTGGCCATCAGTTGCAGCCGCTCTGCGACACGCAGAACCCGTTGGGCAGGCGGCAGCAGCCGTTGTCCCTCGGCGGTCAGCCTGACCGTGCTGCTCTGTCGCTCGAACAGCTTGGCGCCAAGCGCTTCCTCCAGCCCAGCAATTCGGGTGGACACCGCCGGCTGCGTGGTGTTCAGGCGTTCAGCCGCCCTGCGAAAGCTTCCGAACGTCGCCACCAGGAGAAAGGTTTCGAGCTGCTTGATATTGAAAGGTATCACGACTGGGAATCACTCATTTGCGGCTTTCGGGAACGGCCATCAATGCCGCACAATGATCTGGCTGCCGATCTTCACGCGGTCATAAAGATCGATGACGTCGTCATTGGTCATGCGAATGCAACCGGAGGAGTTGGCCTGTCCGACGGTCCATGGCTGGTTGGTGCCGTGGACGCGATAAAGCGTGTTGCCGATATACAATGCGCGCGCGCCCAATGGATTGTTCGGTCCTCCCTCGACATGGGCAGGCAGGAAGCGGCCATTTGACGCTTCCCTGGATCGCATTTCGGCCGGCGGCCGCCAGTCCGGCCAGGTCTTCTTGCTCGAAATCGTGTCGCGGCCGGCCCACTCCAAGCCCTCCTTTCCAACGCCCACCGCGTATCGCAGCGCCCTTCCGTTGCCCAAAATGTAGTAAAGCCGCCGCTCCGTGGTGCTGATAACGATCGATCCCTTCGGTTGAGCCTCACTGAAATGCACGATCTCTCTGGGGGTTGCTGACCAGTCGCTCCGGGTTTCTCCATCGGAAGTCTGGTCGGGTGCGGAAGGGGAGACCAGCACATTTCTTGCCGGATCGTAAGTCCAGCTTCGTGGGTCATAACCGCTATTCGATTGGGCCTGCGCCGGCGCCATCGCGGCAATCGATAGGGCAGCGATCAGAAATGCACGCAACCTCTGGTTAAGGCGCGGGGCGACCCGGACTTTGCGTCCCGCAACCTTGACGGGAACAGGCAGGTTCGCAAGCAGGATCATGATTGCCGCCAAGACCGATCTCTTCTGCATCCAGGCGTCCAGCTGACGATCACCTGATTCCAGCGCGCACCATATCGCTTCGCAGGCGGTTCGCAACATTTGGCACCAAATTCTCGTGCGCAATCCAATTGGACTTCCAATTCTGCAATGTGCACGATAGAGTGAATCGGCGGGTAAATCATGAAACCAGCGACGCGGGCCATCGCTCGTGCGTCCCTTTGCGATAGGACCAACGTTGACGGGACGCGACACCTGCCATGCGGATCGGTTCTCGGGAGCCAGGGCTGCTTTTGTCGCCTGCGGTCTTGCGATGATCCTGGCGTTCGGCCTTGCCTCGTCGCAGGCCAACGCCGCCGAACCGCGCTGGCCTGCCGGCCCGTACAAATACATCACCGTCGATCAGTCGGTGGCCGACGCGCTGGTCGAGCTAGGCCGCAACATGCGGGTGCCCATGCGAGTCAGCAAACTCGTAAAGGGGCGTTTAAGCGCCGGCATGCCGGTTGGAACGGCCCGCGAGTTCCTGCAGGAGATCTGCGATCGATACGGCTTGGTCTGGCATTTCGATGGCATCGTCATGAACGTCGCAACCGAAGCTGAGGTCCGGACGGAAATGATCGCGCTTGATGCCAACACGGCTGCCGGTGCGGAAGATCGGCTTTCGCGGCTGGGGGTCATCGACCCGAAGTTTCCGATCAAGGTGTCCAGGCAAGACGATGTTGTCTCGGTATCGGGGCCGCCGTCCTATGTTGAACTTGTCAGGAAAACACTGGGAGTTCCTGCGGCGCCGAGCACGAAGCAGGATGTTGGCAAAGTTGTTCCGGTCCGCGTTTTCCGCGGCAGGCAGGCGGAGGCGCAGAATGTTCCCTCCGGCAAACCGAACTAAGCAAGCAGGAGGGCAGGTTCATGCAAATCGCGCCGATTGGAGCCCTGGAAGCCACACTGGCGAACTTGACCACCAGCATGGCTTCGCAGCAGCAGATCACCGCCGGCACCACAGCGCAGCCGGGTAACCGGATGGTGGGTGCCAATCAGGAAAAACATGATGCCGCGATGGTCAGTATGCCTGAACGCGGTGATATCCCCGCGCGGGCAGGCCAGCAGGTGGCGCAGTCGTCTTCGGGAGCCAATCCGGCGATGGCCGGACAATCGTCCAAACTGGAAAAGACCGAGCCGATCGCCGAACACAAGCTGTTCGACTATCTGGCCGAGGTGGAGAAGGCTGGGGGCGGGGCGCTCACGGATCCGTCTGCATTGTTCGGTTCTGCGGTTCAGTCGCTGGAAGGGACCCTGCAGCAGGTCCAGAAGGCCCTTGGCCAAGCAAACGCCCCTGTGAGTGCTGAAACGGCCGCCATGCAGGATGGCGCCGGCAAGACCGCCCCGTCAGGCAAGGCCCCGTCAGGCAAGGAAGACGAAAACGCCACCGCAAAAAATGCCGAGCAATTGCTCGAACGATCCATTTCGGTGATGTGGGCAGCCGCCAATCTCGAAGTGGTCACGAGCAGCGTAACGGCCGTTACGTCGTCCACCAGCACGCTGATCAAGCAACAGTAAGCCTACGGAGTGTTCGTGCACACGATAACCTTGCCGCGGCGGTCGACACTATTGAATCGATGCGGCGTCCGGTGCCGCGTCGCGCTCGTTGTGGTGAGCATGCTTGTGCTCCAGGCGTGCTCGGTTGAGCTGTATTCCGACCTCAACCAGCGGCAGGCCAACGAGATCGTGGCCACGCTGATGCGTCATGGCATCCCGGCCCAACGCGAGGCGGGCAAGGACGGCAAAATGACGGTTTCCGTACAGAAGGACCGTTTCGCCGAAGCCATGGCGATTCTCGACGAAAGCGGGTTGCCCAAACAGGAATTCCAGACGCTCGGCGACGTGTTCAAGCGAGACGGGCTTGTATCCTCGCCGGTCGAAGAGCGTGCGACGATGATTTATGGCCTGAGCCAGGAACTGTCGCAGACGATTTCGGACATCGACGGCGTGCTTTCCGCGCGCGTTCATCTCGTCCTGCCCGAAAACGATCCGCTGAGACAGCGGCTGGTGCCATCGTCCGCCTCCGTTTTCATCCGGCATCGCGCATCCGTTCCGATGAATGAGCTGATCCCTCAGGTCAAGATGCTGGTGGCCAAAGGCATCGCCGGGCTGACTTATGACAATGTATCCGTCACGCTCATTCCGGTGACCGCGGCAGTTCCCGAGCACGCAACCGGCGAGCCAGGTTTCACGACGTTCCTCGGCCTCTGGCTGCATCGCGACAGCGTCGCCGCCGCGATGTGGCTGTTTTACGGCATGATGGCGGCTATAGCGGCGCTGGCTGCCCGCCTGGCTTACGTCCAGTGGTATCGACGACCCGGCGTTTATGCGCTCGACGCTTCGGCAATGCCGGTGAAGAAGACATGATCCAGACCGGCTCGAAGCGAACTGCCAGCAGCCCGGAATGGCAGACATTCATGTCCAATCCCGCAGGCTATGCGGATGCGGCCCGGCTGGCGCAATGCTTTGACGGCACGATCGGCGAGGCTGCCTGCGAGCGTATGTTGCGGTCGCAGCGCCTGCATGAGCGATTGTCAGTGCTTCTGCTCGAGCGTTACGGCCTCAGCGGCGCCGTCTCCAACCAACCAGCCGATGAGACAGACCTGGCGATTGCCTTGTCGTCGGGTGAGGAGTTGGAGGACCTTGCGCTTCGCGCCGGCGCGATCTACTGGGCCGGCAGTCTGGCCGCCGTCATTGATGGACGCCAAGCCGCCGCGTTGCAGGCAGCGCTCGGCGCGGAAATCTGCGCTTTCGCAGTCGCCAACCGCGATCTGGCCGGTCCAATGCAGCCGTTGGAGCCCCTGGATGACATTGATCGTCGTGTCCATGCCGACGGCCTGCGTTGCCTTGGCGCCTGGTGTCAGGCGATGCCGGGCGAAACGAGCATGCGGGTCCGCCTCAAGCTGATGCCGCATGCGCTTGTCGACCAGCCGGCAGCCGAACCGTTTGCCGAAGCTGGTCCGGCGATTGTTCGACGGGCGATGGGTTAGGCGAGATGGTCGAACCGGGCAAAGCGACCACTACCGTGCCGAGGCGCCCCGTCGCCCGCATCCTGCGCGCCGCCGAGGCACGCGCCTGGCAGGATGGGCACGCTTTTCTCGACGAAGCCAGGCGTGATGCGCAGCAGTTGCGTGACGCCGCTCGGCGAGCCTATGCGGCCGAATATGCGCAGGGTTATGAAGACGGCAAGGCGCGAGGCGACGAGGATGCCGCGCGTCTGGTGAGCGAGACCGCGGTCAAGGTAGATCGCTATCTCGGTGGGCTGGAAGCCGAAATCATCAATCTGGCTCTCGATGTGGTCAGGCGAGTGCTGGGAGAATTCGACGCGAGCATGCTGGTCGCCAAGGCGGCCGCGCAGGCAGTCACTGAAATTCGCCGCGCCAAATATCTAAAAGTCCGACTTCATCCTGCTTCCGTTAACAGGGTCCGCGACGAACTGAACGCGGTCCTGCGCGAGAGTGACCTGGGCATGACGGTCGAGATCGATGCCGACGATACGCTGGCGACGGGCGCCTGCATCCTCTCGACCGACATTGCCGTCATCGACGCCAGCATCGAGGCACAGCTCAACGCCATTGCCGCTGCGATTTCATCAAAGGCCGAGGCGGCGGCATGACAAGTCCCGCCACCAAGCTCGAGAGCCGCCTCGCATCGATCGTTCCGAACCTGCGTTCCGGCCTGCGTGAAGATGCCAGCCGGCCGAGGAAAGGGCGTGTACGGCGGGTCACCGGCACGGTCATTCACGCGACCGTGGAGGAGGTTCGGATCGGCGAGATCTGCGAACTCCTCGATCCCAGGACCGGCACGGCGACCAAGGCGGAAGTCGTCGGGCTCATGGACGAGATGGCGATCCTTGTTCCGCTTGGCGATCTCACCGGCCTTTCAAGCCTCACCGAGGTCATTGCGACTGGAAAGACCCAGACGGTGCCTGTCGGGCCCGGCCTGCTTGGTCGGGTGATCAGCGCGTTCGGCGAGCCATTGGATGGCAAGCCGCTTGCGCCGGATGGCATTACCGGCAGCTATCCGGTCAACGCCTATCCGCCGTCGCCGCTGGAGCGCAGTTTGATTTCCGAGCCTATCCAGCTCGGAATCCGCGCCCTTGATGGGCTTCTCACCTGCGCGCGTGGGCAGCGCGTCGGCATCTTCGGCGAGCCTGGCGTCGGCAAGTCGATCCTGCTTTCCGATATCGTCAGCGGCACCGACGCAGATGTTGCCGTGGTTGCGCTTGTCGGCGAACGCGGACGTGAAGTGCGCGAATTCATCGAGCATCAGCTTGGGCCGGAAGGGCTGGCGCGCGCAGTCATCGTCGTCGCGACGTCCGATCGGCCGGCGATCGAGCGCGTCAAGGCTGCTTATGTGGCAACCAGCATTGCCGAATATTTTCGCGACCAGGGCAAGCATGTGCTGCTGGCAATGGACAACATCACGCGGTTTGCCCGTGCGCAGCGCGAGATTGGCCTCGCTTCAGGCGAGCCGCCGACGCGTCGCGGTTTCCCGTCTTCGCTTTTTGCAGTTCTGCCCCGATTGCTCGAGCGCTCAGGGCCTGGCCGCGTCGGCTCCATTACAAGCCTCTACAGCGTTCTTCTCGAGGGCGATGGCACGCTGGACCCGGTTGCCGAAGAAATCCAGGCGCTTCTCGACGGCCACGTCTTTCTGTCGAACGAGCTTGCGCAGCGCAACCATTTCCCGGCCATCGACGTGCTGCGCAGCCGCAGCCGCCTCATGGACACGGTGGTGCCGGCTGAGCATCGGTCGGACGCCGGCCGCTTACGGGAGTTGCTCGCCCGCTACGCCGACGTCGAATTGCTGCTGCGCGTCGGCGAATACGAAAAGGGCAGCGATGCGGTGGCGGACGAGGCGGTGGCGAAGATCGACACCATCAACGCCTTCTTGCGACAGCCTTCCGCCACCCACGAGACCATCGAGCAGACACGCGAACGCATGCGGGGGATCGTCAATGAAAGATCGTGACATGATCGGACGATTGCGCGACCTCAGGCGCCACGGTGAACAGCGCGCAAACGAAGCGGTCATAAGGCGATACGCCGCTGCGCAGCGGGCCGCCCGGGCGGTTCGGGAGGCAGCCGCCGCGGTCAGCGAACACCTGCAGCGCACAGCCGACGCTGAGGATGCAGCATTCGCTTCGCTTGTCGGGCAACCGGTGAAGGCCGCCAGCCTTTACCGGCTTCAGGGACAGTTCGAGAACGCCGCCAGGCAAACCGAGCAGCTCCGGGAAAACGAGAAGATGGCCGGCGTCACCGAGCAACGACGCAAGACCGAGTTATCGGCCGCCCGCAACGATCATGGCGCCAGCATGAAGGCGGTGACGAAGCTGGACGGGCTGTTGCAGCATCTGACCAAACGCACTGCGCGTCGCAGCCTGGCGCTTGCCGAGCTTTCCGAGGAAGACGAGCGCGGTCCACTGCGCTTGCCCACAGAACGATAGTCCAATCCGTGATCGTGAATATGGAAGTGTGATGCCTCAGGCCTTGGCGTCGGAAAAAAAGAAAGCGCGCGCAGAGCCGGCGAGACGCACACGCTCGAGCGTTGGCGAGCCGCTGGCATTGGATTCTGTTGCGGCTGTGGAGGTTGAGGCATTGAACGCCTTCTACCGCCGTCGTGCTCCCGCGCAGATCACGATTGCCGGGAAAACCATGGCGCTCGCGGCCGTCTGGCCGGCACCGAACCCTGTGGACCAGCCAATATGCACGATTGCGTTCACTCTCGGAGACATGGCGGGCAAGTTGCGCCTGCCGTTATCTGTTGTCGAACGAGGTCTTGCCAAGGCTGACGAGCTGATCGACCTGAAACGACTGGCGCCCGCTCACGCGGCACTGCTGCTGGAGTCCGAATTCGAAAAGGATCTCGAATGGATAGAGAGCAAGCTGGGCGAGACGATCACCATTACGTCGATCGAACAAGAAGACAGCGTTCTGGACCAAACCGCGTTGGCTTTCGTCTTGGCCGGCAAGGACGAAACCATAGGTTGCGCCTTGCACACCGACAGCGTCGGTCTGGCGGTGCGGGCCGGGCGCTTTCTCGACGCGATCGGCAAAGCAAGACCTCCGGTTCCTGCCGAATTCCCGTTGCCGGTCTGCCTCTGGCGCAACGCGCTTACAATCAGCCACGGTGATCTTCAAAGCCTGCAACCTGGCGATGTGGTGCTTTTCGATGACGAAGAGGAAGAGGCGGCATTGGTCATTGCCGAGCGGCTTTATGCCCCGGCGGTGCTGACTGCCAGCGGGCCGCAACTGCTTGCCGCGCCGACTGCAATCGCTGGATCGAAATGGGAGTGGACCATGAACCAAGACACGCCGCCGCACGCCGATCAGGCGTTGGAGGAGGCAACTCTGGACGAGCTGCCGGTTGCGCTTGCCTTCGAACTCGGCCGCACGGCGATGCCTCTCGGCGAGGTAAGGCAGCTTGCGCCCGGCGCCATCGTTCCGCTCGCCAATGTGACGAAGGAGACGGTCGACATCATCGCCAATGGCAAACGCGTCGGCCGTGGCGAGATCGTCCGGATTGGGGAGAGCCTGGGCGTGCGGATCGCCCGTATGTTCGACAATGCTTGACAATTCGCCCAACCTGCTTGGGATCCTGATTGCCGTCGGCTTTGTCGGTCTGCTGCCGCTGGCAGTCGTCACCATGACCGGTTTCCTGAAGATCTCGGTCGTGCTGTTCCTCATCCGCAATGCGCTCGGCGTCCAGCAGATGCCGCCCAATCTGGTGCTCTACGGCATAGCGCTCGTGCTCACGGTCTATGTCACGACGCCGTTGCTGAGCGAGATGTCGGGACGGCTCCAGGAAGGGCAGGTTCAGTTCCAGACGACCGACGACCTCGCCAGGGCGACGCAACTGGTGAGGGAACCATTGCAGCAGCACCTGATCAAGTTCACCCAGCCGGAAGAGCGGCAGTTCTTTCTCGACGGAACGAACCGCCTGTGGCCGGAACAGGCACGACAAGATCTGAAGGACGACGATCTTTCGATACTTGTTCCTGCCTTTGTCGCGTCAGAGCTCACGCGGGCATTTGAAATCGGCTTTCTGCTTTATCTTCCCTTCCTCATCATCGACATCGTCGTTGCCAACATCCTGATGACGCTCGGCATGATCATGGTCTCGCCGGTCCTCATTTCGGTCCCGCTGAAACTGTTCCTTTTCGTCGCCATAGATGGCTGGTCGCGGCTGATGCACGGCCTGATCCTGAGTTACGTCTGACGCCGCTGGGAGGTTTGCATGAGCAATGACTTCATCCTGGCGAAGGTCCAGGGCGCGCTCTTGACGGTGCTGTTCGCGTCAGGCCCGGCGATCGTCGCGGCGCTGGCCGTCGGCATCCTGGTCGGACTGGCCCAGGCGCTGACGCAAATTCAGGACCAGTCCCTGCCGCAGACGATCAAGCTTGTCGTGATCCTGCTGGTCATCATCGTCTTCGGTCCGCTGCTTGGCCAGCAGATCGCCGAGCAGGCCTCGACGGCGCTGGACGAATTCCCCGTCGTCACGCGTTGAGGCACGCAGATGCCGGTCGAACCCTTCTTCGCGTCGGTCAAGGAGCTTCAGTTGTTTCTTCTGGCGGGAGCTTTCGCGCTCGCCCGCATGACCGGGTTCATGCTGCTGATGCCGCTCTTTTCGCGCGTGCCGCTGTCGGGCCTTCTGCGCAACGGCGTTGCCCTGGCGCTGGCGGTTCCGGTCTTTCCGATGATTGTCGACAAGCTGACAAACACCGACATCGCGACGACGATGATCGTCGCCTACATGCTCAAGGAGGTCGTCGTCGGGGTAACGCTCGGGCTGGCGATGGGCATTCCGTTCTGGGCGGCCGAGGCTGCCGGCGATATCCTGGACCTGCAGCGCGGCTCGACGATGGGGACGCTGATCGATCCGATGATGACCCATGAGACGAGCGCCACCGGCACCTTGCTCGCCGTCATCATGGTGACGGTCTACCTGGCTGCCGGCGGCCTCGAGCTTTCCCTGACCAGCCTCTACGACAGCTATGGCCTGTGGCCGATCGACCAGCTTCTGCCGGTGTTCAGCAAGGATGCTGCCGGCATCTTCCTCGATCTCTTGAACCGCATTCTGATGATGGCATTGACCCTGGTTTTCCCGCTCATCATCAGCATGCTGTTGTCTGACCTTGTGCTGGCCTTTTTGGCGCGCGCCTCGCCGCACCTCAATGTTTTTGCGCTTTCGCTGATCGTGAAGACGCTGGTGTTTAGCCTCGTCTTTGTCCTCTATTCTGCTTTCCTGCTCTTCTACATGGAGCGGGACCTTGGCTTTCTGCACGAGGCAGGCCGACAGATAGAAGCGATCGGCTGCCGCGGCTGTCAATGATAGCAGGAAGATTTGCGAGAACAGGAAGGTTTGCGACAACAGGAAGGTTTGCGCAAGCGTCGGTCGCAAGATGAAGCAATCGTTGGCCGGCCAATAAATACAATTTATCGTTGAGGAAAGATTCTGACAATTTGACAAGCAGCCGAGCCGCCAACCATCTTACGCCCTCCCGATTTGTCTCTGAACCGGAAGCCATGGCTCGCCTGACCACTTCACCGATCTTCGAGGACCTGCGACTGGTCGATGCGGACAGGCTGCGCAGGCTTGTCAGAACGGGCGCCTATGAGGGGCATACAGAGGGGCTGGCGCACGGCAAGCTCCAGGCCAATGTTGTGATTGTGCCGCGCAGCTTTGCCAGCGATTTCCACCAGTTCTGCATCCGCAACCCGAAACCCTGTCCATTGGTCGGCGTTAATCGCGCCGGCAGCCCATTGATCCCAGCGCTGGGCGACATCGACATCCGCACCGATGCGCCCCAGTACAACATCTATCATTTCGGCGAGCTGACCCGTCGGAGGACGGACATCATCGACCTGTGGCAGGATGATTTTGCCGCTTTCGCGCTCGGCAGTTCGCTGACCGTCGAAGCTGCACTTGCCGAAAAGAAACTGAGCCGCATCGGCTGCGGAAAGGCCTCACCCAAGTTCCGAACCAGGATCCAGACGTGCCGCGTCGGACCGTTTGGTGGCGAAATGGTCGTCTCGATGCGTCCGATAAGCCGTTGCGATGTCGACAGGGTTCGCGCCGTCACCGCACGCTTCCCGCATGCCCACGGCTCTCCCATCCATGTCGGAGATCCCACGGTCATCGGAATAGCCGACTTGATGGCTCCCGACTGGGGCGATGCGGTTAAAATCATGGACGGGGAGGTCGCTGTATTCTGGGCCAGCAGCATCACCGCGCAGGATGCGCTTGCTCGTGCCGAGCTGGCGACCTCGATCACGGTATCTCCGGGGCACATGCTGATCACCGATGTCGATGCACGAGCCGATGCGGGCGCTTTCAAGGTCTACTGACGGTCCATCCCAGGCAAGTGGTCGCGCATGTTAACCGTTTGCTAACCCCGCGAACTCGAAAACCGAAGATTAGTGGCTCCTTTTGCCCTCGATAGATGTTAGGGCTGCTATCGAGCGAGACAAAGGAGAAAACACCGGGATGGCCACGGTTCTGAACGCCAAGGGCGTTCCACTTGCCTACAGCGGCTCCTCCGCAAGGTGGTATTCGGCGACGAATTCCGGCCCGACCCTTTATGGCAGCACATACAACGACTCGATGTATGGCGACGCTGCCGTCACCGTCACAATGCGTGGCGGCAAGGGCGACGACATCTATTATCTGTATGCCGCGAAAAACAAGGCGGTCGAGCTGTCCGGCGAGGGCGTGGACACCATCTCGACCTGGATGAGCTACAAGCTCCCAGCCAATTTCGAGAACCTGACGGTCACCGGCGACAAACGCTATGCTTTCGGCAACGAGCTGAACAACATCGTTACCGGCAGCTCCGGCCAACAGACGCTCGACGGCTTGCAGGGCGATGACGTGCTCAAGGGCGGATCCGGGGCGGACATTTTCGTCGTCAACCCCGGCAACGGCAGTGATCTGATCCTGGACCTTGGCGCGACGGATACGGTTCGCGTCGGGAGCTACGGCTTCACCTCCTTCGAAGAGGTGCGCGCCAACATGGTCCAGTCGGGAGCCAACGTCCGGCTAAATCTGTCCGACGGCGAGTTTCTCGTCTTCGCCAACAAGACCATCGGCGATTTCACCGCAAGCCAGTTCAAGCTGGCCGTGGACAGGTCGGCCCTGGAACTGACCTTTTCGGACGAGTTCGATACGCTGGACCTGTGGAACGGCTCGAGCGGCACCTGGGATTCGAATTACTGGTGGGGGGCCGCGAACGGCAGCACGCTCACGAGCAACAATGATCTTCAATGGTACATCGATACCGACTACGCCCCGACACGCTCCGTCAATCCGTTCAGCATCGAGGACGGCGTTCTCACCATTACCGCCGCCCGGGCTCCTGAAGCGATCCGTCCCTACATAAATAACTACGAATACACGTCAGGGTTGCTGACGACCTACGAATCCTTCGCGCAGACCTACGGCTATTTTGAAATTCGAGCCGACATGCCCGAAACACAAGGTGCTTGGCCGGCCTTCTGGCTTCTCCCGGCGGACGGCTCCTGGCCACCGGAACTGGACGTCATCGAGATGTTCGGTAAAGATCCAAACAAGCTCATCCTGACAGGCCACTCGAACGCGACGGGAACACATACAACAGTAGGCACGACGGCCTATGCCGCGGATACCGAAGGGTTCCACACGTATGGTGTGCTTTGGACAGAAGAGGAACTCGTCTGGTATTTCGACGACGTCGAAGTCGCTCGTGCCGCAACGCCTGCCGACATGCATGACCCGATGTATATGCTGGTGAATATGGGGATTGGTGGCCAGGCGGGAGAGCCCGCCGACGAGCTTGCGACGCCTGCCGAAATGCAGATCGACTACATCCATGCCTATGCGTTGCAAGACTGGGTTATCTGACATTTGACAGATGGACTCGGCACCGACACGTTCGTCATCATTTCGGGCGCGGCCATTGCCGCCTGAGACCGAACTGGAACTGATGTGAAGCCGACGTCGCATCCCATTCCACCCGAGCCGCCGCGAACGACACTCGCGGCGGTTCTCGCTTCTTTCCGTCGTGCGTTGGCCGGAATTGCGTTGATGAGCGGCGTCGTCAATGTCCTGGCGCTGACCGGCTCGTTCTTCATGCTGCAGGTCTATGATCGCGTCATACCCGGCCGCAGCGTGCCGACGCTCGTCGGGCTCGCCGTGTTTGCCGGCACACTTTTCGTTTTTCAGGGCGTTCTCGAACTCATCCGGTCGCGTTTGCTGGTGCGCATCGGGATGGCGCTGGACGCGCGCTTGAGCGGACAGGTCTATGCCGCCCTCATGCGTCTGCCGCTGCGCACCAAGCTCGCAGGCGACGGCCTTCAATCCTTGCGGGATCTTGACCAGGTGCGATCGTTCATGTCGAGCGCAGGCCCGACCGCGCTTTTCGACCTGCCGTGGATGCCGCTCTACCTCTTGATCTGCTTCCTGTTCCACTTCTGGATCGGCATGACGGCGCTGGCCGGCGTGGTTATTCTGTTCAGCCTGGCATTGCTTGCCGAAATACGCACGCGAGAGCCCGCCAGAAAGGCAAACAGTCAAGCGGCAGCGCGCAATACACTTGCCGAAGCGACACGTCGCAATGCCGAGGTTCTGCAGGCCATGGGCTTTGGCTCGCGCATCGCCGAGCGCTGGTCAGGGATCAATGCCGGCTATCTGGACACCAATGCAACGGCCAGCGACCTTGCCGGGACGCTCGCAACGATCGCGAAGATCCTGCGCATGATGCTGCAATCGGGCATTCTGGCGATCGGCGCTTATCTGGTCATCCATCAGGAAGCGACCGGCGGCATCATGATCGCCAGTTCGATCATGATGAGCCGGGCGCTCGCACCGATCGAACTGGCTATCGCCCACTGGAAGGGCTTCGTCACCGCCCGCCAGGCCTGGGCCCGCTTGACCCAGCTTTTGGTCCTGCTTCCCGAAACTGCGACAAGTGTCTCGCTGCCTGCTCCGAGATCTGCTCTTTCGGTCGAAAGTATCAGTGTCGCACCGCCGGGTGAGCGCCGGATGGTCGTGCAGGACGCCACCTTTGCACTGGGACAGGGCGTCGGCCTCGGCATCGTCGGGCCGAGCGCTTCGGGCAAGTCATCGCTCGTGCGCGCGATTGCCGGCATATGGCTCCCGGTTCGCGGCACCGTCAGGCTGGATGGCGCAACACTCGACCAATGGTCGCCGGAAGAACTGGGCAAGCATGTCGGCTATCTGCCGCAGGATGTGCAACTGTTCGACGGCACCATTGCCGAGAACATCGCGCGCTTCGAGCCGCAAGCGCCTTCCGACAAGATATTGGCGGCTGCGCGCGCGGCCGGCGTTCATGAACTCGTCATCCACCTGGCGGAAGGCTACGAGACACGCATCGGCGAGGCCGGTTCGGCGCTTTCGGCTGGCCAGAGGCAGCGGGTAGCGCTTGCCCGGGCTCTCTACGGTGACCCGTTTCTGGTTGTTCTCGACGAGCCTAACTCCAACCTCGATGCGGAAGGCGAGGCCGCGTTGACGGTGGCGATTCAAGCTGTTCGCGCTCGAGGCGGTATTGCCATCGTGGTCGCACATCGGCCGAGCGCGCTGGCCAGCCTGGATCAGGTTCTTGTGATGGCGAACGGCCGTATTCAGGCCTTTGGCCCGAAGAATGAGATCTTGAACAAGATAACCCGCCCAGCGGGCGTTCCCTTGAAAGTCGTTTCCGGACTTGAAGAGACGGCATCCTGATGGCGCAACGCACGATATTCGCAGCCGATCGCACCATTCGACGCTATCTGCTTGGCGGTGTCGCAACCTGCATCCTGCTGGTTGGCGGGGCGGGGAGTTTGGCCGCCGTCACCGAGATTTCCGGAGCCGTCATCGCTTCGGGAAAGCTGGTTGTCGATTCCAGCGTCAAGAAGGTGCAGCATCCGACGGGTGGCGTTGTCGGTCAAATCTTCGTCCGGGACGGCGATGCCGTGCAATCGGGCAAGGTCTTGATCCGCCTCGATGAGACCATCACCCGGGCCAATTTGGCGATCGTCACCAAGAGCCTGGACGAATTCGAGGCGCGGCTGGCTCGCCTTGAGGCCGAGCGCGACGGCAAGGCAAGCATCGTCTTTCCAGCTTCGCTTGAGTCACGCCAGGATGCCCCCGAGATTGGTCGGGCGATGGCCGGCGAGCAATCGCTGTTCGAATTTCGCCGACAGGCACGCGCCGGTCAGAAGGCTCAGTTGCAGGAGCGCATTGCGCAGCTTGCCGAAGAGGTTTCCGGCTTGACCGAGCAAAGAGATGCCAAGAGCCAGGAAATCAAGTTGATCGGCTTTGAGCTCGAAGGCATGCGCAGACTTTGGCAACGCAAGCTGGTTTCGATCGATCGTATTACTGCGCTTGAACGCGATGCCGTGCGGCTTAAAGGCGAGCACGGGCAACTGACTGCGGCCATAGCGCAATCGAAGGGTCGTACCTCCGAAATCCGTTTGCAGATCATCCAGATCGACCAGGATTTGCGCAGCGAAGTGGCAAGCGAACTGCGAGACGTCCAGGCAAAGATCTCCGAGTCCGTCGAGCGCAAAATTTCGGCCGAAGATCAGCTCAAACGCATCGACATACGCAGTCCGCAGAACGGTGTCGTTCATCAGCTCGGCGTGCACACGGTCGGTGGCGTTATATCTCCAGGCGAGCTCATCATGCTGATTGTCCCGGTGACGGACGACCTGACCGTCGAGGCGCGCGTGGCTCCGCAAGACATCGATCAGTTGACGCCAGGGCAAGGCGCGACCCTGCGGCTGTCGGCATTCAATCAGCAAACGACGCCGGAACTGAATGGTGCGGTCAGCAAGATTTCCGCCGACCTCAATGTCGATGAGAAAACAGGCACCGGCTTTTACACCGTGCATGTTGCTTTACCGCGCACAGAGCTTAGCCGGCTCAAGGGCGTGGCCCTGGCGCCAGGCATGCCTGTCGAGGTGTTCTTTTCGACCGGCAACCGTACCATGCTGTCCTATCTCGTGAAACCTTTGGCGGATCAGATCCAGCGAGCTTTCAGGGAGCAGTAGGCTCTCTCTGCGAGCCGACGAGCTGAATTCCGGAACAAGGATGCGATTTTGCCGTTTCGCCTGAAACCGGAAGCGATCCCACATGTCCGAGTTGACGAATGAAGAGATCGAGGGTCGGCTCAATGCCCAGCGAGAGACTCTGGCGCTGGTCGTCGCGCTGCTTGCCGGCCCCGACAAGACCTCCGAGCGAATATGGGCCGAACTGGAGGCCCGTTTTCAATTCCAGAACAATCAGGAAGACCCCGGCGCCGTGCCAAGCCGTGCATTCGCCATTGAGAGCGCGATGATGCGGGAGTTCAAGCTGATCTTCGAGGAAGCGCGGGCACGCAAGGCGGAATGGAACCCCGAATAGGCGGGCGGAACAGATCCGTCTCTCCGGATGGATAGCAACAATTTCCCGACCTGACGCGGAAACATTTCGGCCATGCCGGTGTTACTCACTGAGTGGGGCGCGGGGCGCCCCCTTCTTTGAGGCAATGATGAGCTTCGACAAGACATTGCGCCACATCCGGCTGAATGGAACTGCGGCTAACCGTGATCCGGACCGGCAGGTTGCCGGGCTGAAGTCCAGACGGCTTGGCGAACAGGCCTGAGCCGTGGCAAATCACGGCACGACCCTTCCGACGGTTCTTGTCACCGGCAGCAGCGGCTTCCTGGGGCAGGCGATCGCGCGAGGCTTGATCGATCGCTATCGCGTCATCGGCCTCGACGTCGCAAAACCGAAGCATGCCCCCGCCGGCATGGAGACGATCGAGATCGATCTCACCTCCGATGAGGGCGTGAGCAGGGCTGTGCAGGCGGCACGGGAGCGCAGCGGCGGCCGCATCGCTTCGGTCGTCCATCTTGCCGCCTATTATGACACGACCGGCGAGGACAACCCGAAATATGACGCCGTCACCGTGCAGGGCACGCGCCGGCTCCTGAAGGCGCTGACGGCGGTCGAGAGCGAACAGTTCGTGTTCTCCAGCACGCTTCTCGTCCATGCGCCAAGCCCGGAGAAGGGCGCGAAAATCAATGAGGACTCGCCGCTTGACCCGGCCTGGGCCTACCCAAGATCGAAAGCCGAAACCGAGGCGCTGATTTCGCGGGAGGGCGGCCAGATCAAGACGGTGATCCTGCGGCTCGCCGGCGTCTATGACGAAGACTGCCGGGCGGCCTTTATTGCCCAGCAGATCGCCCGCATCTTCGAGCGCTTGCCGACCGCGTATCTGTTCGCCGGCGATATCACCGCCGGCCAGCCCTATCTGCACAAGGACGATCTCGTCGATGCGGTGGTGCGCACCGTCGACCGGCGCGCCGAACTTCCGGCCGAGACCGTGCTTCTGATCGGCGAAGAAGACACACCGTCATACGAGGAGATGCAGAAGCGCATCGGCCGGCTCATCCATGGCGAGGACTGGCGTACCCTGGCGCTGCCGAAGCAACTGACGAAGCTGGGCGCCTGGGTGCAGACGGAGGTGCTCGACCAGGACACCGACATCAAACCGTGGATGATCGAGAACTCGGACGATCATTACGAGATCGACATTTCGCGGGCCAAAACCCTGCTGGGCTGGGCGCCCAGACACAATCTGCTGGACACTCTGCCGGAGATGATCCGCCGGCTGAAGCAGGACCCCACGGACTGGTATGCGGCCAACAAGCTCGATCCGCCCGTTGTCGCGGCTTCGGACCCCGAGATCGAGCAGGCCGAAAGGCGCCTCAAGGGACCGCTCGAGCGAAGCAAGGAAGACGTCGAAGCGGCGATAAAACGGCATCGGTCGAGGACGCTCTGGGCGCCGATGACCAACGCTGCGCTCGGACTGTGGCTGGTCACCTCGCCAACGACAATTGGCCTGTTCGATCCCGTCACAGCCGCAATGCCACCCGCTCTGGGGCACGCTGTCGCGGAGCCGCAATTGCGCAACGCAGGCCTCGGCGTCAGCGAGATCGTTTCCGGCCTGCTGGTGACGGTCTTTGCGTTGATCGGCATGTCCCGACGCTGGCGCTGGGTGCAGTGGATCACGGCGTCGCTCGGCGTTTGGGTGATGCTGGCGCCGTTGCTGTTCTGGACGACCAGCGCCGCCGCCTGTGCCATCGACACGCTCGTCGGCATGCTGATCGTCGCCTTTGCGGTGATGATCCCGCCGACCCCTGGCATCAGCGGCCGCGCGCTGGCGGCCGACGACGACATTCCGCTGGGCTGGACCTATTCGCCATCGACCTTCACGCAGCGGATACCGATCGTGGCGCTGGCCTTCGTCGGCCTGTTCGTCTCGCGCTATCTCGCCGCCTTCCAGATGGGCCACGCGGATGGGCTGTGGGATCCGTTTTTCGGCCCCGGTGGCGCGCCGGTGCGCAACGGCAGCGAGGCGGTGGTGACGTCATGGGTCTCGAAGGGTTTTCCAATCGCCGATGCCGGGCTCGGCGCCTTCGCCTATTGCCTCGATATCCTCGCCGGCGCGATCGGCGACCGACGGCGCTGGCGCACCATGCCGTGGATGGTGCTCCTGTTCGGCCTACTGATCGTTCCGCTTGGCGTGGTCAGTGTGTCCTTCATCATCATCCAGCCACCGCTGATTGGCGCGCTGTGCACGCTCTGCATTCTCCAGGCCGCCGTCACGGTGGTGCTGATCCCTTACTCCGTCGACGAGGTGCTGGCGACCATCCAGTATCTCTGGGGCGCGACGAGGGCAGGCGAGCCGTTCTGGCGTACCTTCTGGATGGGCGGACCGGCGCTGTCGGAGAACCAGACGCCCGGCGCCGACCTCGACCGTCCGGTTTTCGAGGTGCTGAAAGAATTTGTCACCGGCGGCGTCAACTTCCCGTGGACGCTGGCAGCAAGCACGCTGCTCGGCGCCTTGCTGATGACCACGCCATTGATCTTCGGCACGCAGCCACCGCTTTACTTCAGCGATCACGTCGTCGGCTGTCTCATTATCATGGTCGCAGTCACGGCCATGGCCGAAGTGGTCCGGCCGCTGCGCTTCCTCAATGTCGTGCTTGGCGCATGGGTCGCGGTGTCCCCCTTCGTGCTTGCCGGCGGTGAAACCCCGGCGATCGTGGCGGACGTTGCGATCGGTCTGGCGCTGATCGTGCTCAGCCTGCCGCGCGGCACGCGCAGTGACCAGCACTATGGCGGTTGGGATCGAGCGATTGTCTGAGCAACTCGACCTCAGCACCTGGCAAGGCGAAGCGCGTGACGATCTGCAAGAGCAGGTCAAGGAAGAGATCGAGTTGCCTGAACGAGGCTCTGCCTGACGGGACTAGATTTGTTCGCCGAGCAGGATCCTCGCGTCCTTGGCCGCGACGATGAACGCCTGGCGTGCGACCCTTGGCGGCTTTTCGCCGCGGATAACAGCAAGGCAGGCTGCGATTGCAGCCAGTCGCGTCTTGGACGCTGGCGTCGGCCAGTCCTTCAGCAGCACTTCAGCCGCATCGGAGACAGACAAGACGACCCTGTCACGATCGATCCGACCGGGTTGAACGACAATTGGCTTTCTGAAACTGTCTCGTGCGCACGACACTCTCCAAAGCGAGGAGTATGTTAGCCGCGTCTGATCTTGTTGGCCACCTCAAATGTTAATTGCGGGAAGGCGAGGTTCGGACAACGTCCGCAAAGGCTGTGAACGACCATGATCTATTTCACGGCCGACACACATTTCAGCGATCCCCGCATTCTGCGCATCGATCGCCGCCCATTCGGCTCGCTGGCCGAACACGATCGAGCGTTGATTTCGCTCTGGAACGAAACCGTCGGCCCGGATGACGAGATCTGGCATCTCGGCGACTTTGCCAGGGGATCGGCCGAATTCGTTGCGTCGCTGCTGTCGTCTCTCCATGGCGAGAAGCATCTGATCATCGGCAACAACGATGGCACGGCGACCATAGAGGCCGCGGGTTGGGCCAGCACACAGCATTACAAGGAGCTGACGATAGACGGCAGGTTGCTGATCCTTTGCCACTATCCTTTTCGCACCTGGAATCAGATCGGCAAGAAATCGATCAATCTGCATGGCCATTCCCACGGCAGGCTGAGCCCGGTCACACGCCAGTACGACGCCGGCGTCGACAGCTGGGATTTCCGCCCGGTCACCCTTTCCGCCATCCTTGCAAGCCGACGGCGGCGAACGGTCAGCCGGGATATTCAACGCGAATGATTAAAACGCGGGTCATCCGGCTGTTGCCGTTCCAGTGGCAATCAGCCGAAGAATGCAGCGGCTCAGAATAAAAGCGCTCCGCAGCGATCCTTCGCGCGCCCCTCTGTCCTGCCGGACATCTCCCCCACACGGGGGGAGATCGGCAGCTTCGCCGTCCTGCCTTTCTTTCAATTTTGGAGAATGGCGAAAGCGGAGATGACGGCCCGATCTCCCCCCGTGTGGGGGAGATGTCCGGCAGGACAGACGGGGCGCTGTCCCTCCACGATCAAAGGTTCTGCACCGCAGCAGCGCTCCAAGGTAACGGCATGGATCCCACGTTCGAAAAGACGCAGCAGGCGGCGAGCCTGCCAAGCCGGGCTGAACGTTTCTGCCATCTGCTGCGTTCTCCCGGGGCAGGGCGCGTAGCGACCGCAATATCGGCGCCCAATGGCCATAACGAGGAAGCACCGGAACGAGCGAGATGACCGAGCACAGAGGCACTCAGCCGAGCCAGCCAAAAGGCACCGTGATCGCATTCTCCGCGCCGGGCTGCGAGCCTCTCTACGCTCACGAGCGGGAAGCCATAGCTGCCGTCGCCCGCACCATTGCCACGCTCAAGGGGTTTGCCTTCCGGCAGGGTCTAGGCCACAGCAGCGGCAATGGCGGGCGCTTGTACTTCGTGCCGGACGACAGCTTGCTTGCCAGCGATGCGGCACGGCTGGGTATCAACGGGCCGCAAGACCTCTTCGGCGGCGTGGTGCCTTGGCGATTCGCGACCACCAAGGCGATAACCCACGAACTGGTCGACGACCTGGCCGAGCGACCGAAGGAATGGTCAACCGGCTTCGGCAGAACTGTCGCCGCCGCAGTATTGCCTGGCTACACCGTGTTTTCGCGGCACGATGCGCTGCGAGCAGCGCAACGCCTGCTGAGGCATGGGCTGGCCCGGCTCAAGCCACCGCTTGCCTCGCGAGGCCAGGACCAGCACATCGTTCGCACGGTCGCTGACGTCGAGAGACTGCTCGAGCGATACCGCTCCCCCGACTTGGACGAGTACGGTCTGGTGCTCGAAGCTGACCTTCGTGACGTCGTCACTTTGAGTGTTGGCAGAACCGAGATCGACGAAATCATGGTCGCCTACTACGGCACTCAAACGACGACGACCGATAATGCGGGACAATCCGTTTATGGCGGGTCGGACCTCATTGTCGTGCGCGGCGGATGGGAAGCTCTCGAAGACCTTCAGCTTCCCCGCGCACTGGCTTCGGCAATTGCGCAGGCGAGAGCCTATGACGCGGCGATGGCTGAGTATCCTGGATTTTTCGCCTCGCGGCGCAACTACGATATCGGCCAGGGTGTCGATTCGTCGGGTATCTGGCGATCCGGTGTGCTCGAGGCCAGCTGGCGCATTGGCGGCAGCAGCACGGCCGAGCTTGCGGCAATAAAGATCATGAAGCAGGACCCGGACATCCAACTGGTGCGTGCGTCCGCGGTCAAGACGTTCGGCAATACCAGCCGGTTGCCTGACAACGCCGACGTTCACTTTCAGGGAGAAGACCCCGATGAGGGTCCGATCACGCGCTATACCGTCGTCACGAATGCGACCCGGGAGCCGCCAAGGAAAGCGGTGGGTTAGTGTCTAAAGGACCAGGGAACATCCGTCGGCGGCTTGAGTTGTTCGGCATGATCCCGAAAACCAATCCGAAGGATGAAAAAGTGATCGAGGTTATTTCTGCTCCTGAGAATGTCGCCGCATTTCGCGTTTGCCGGTACCGTGACCGCGGAGGACTACGACAAGATCATCCCGACCATCGAAGAGAAACTGAGCGAACATGAAGAGATCGGCATCCTGGCCGACCTTACCGATCTGGAGGACATGACGGGCGACGCGTTGCGCCGCGATCTGCAGTACGGCTTGAGCAAACTTGGCGAACTCCACCGCTTCCAGCGTGCCGCAGTGGTGTCCGAAAAACAGTGGATCAAGGCAGCTACCGAAATGACGGGCGCACTGTTCCCGCAGATCGAGGCGCGGGTGTTCCCGGCGGACGAAAAGACCCAGGCTCTGGAGTGGGTAGCACGCGTTCAATAGCGGTATCGAGGGGAGCGGCCATGCCAACCATCTACAACAAACGACAGAATTCGGACGGCCTGTGGGAAGTCTATGACGACGAGAGCGAGGAAGCCGTCGTGGTTGACGGCATGCCGCTTTCCGGCCTCGATGAACTCGAAGCCAATGAGGCCATTCGAAAACTCAAGCGGGGTGAGGTGACTTCCGACAACATTCCGCCGACTGCCCAGTCTGGCTGGCCTCCGACCAAAGACGGCATATAATCAATGCAAGCGTCCTGCCCCGGCGCGAGCAGGTTGCAGGGGCCACGTTTCCAGTGCATTCTTGCTGTCGTCGATGACCACACAGTATCTTAACCACCAGTTGGAATGCCCTTATTGCTTGACGATAAGGCTGAGGATTCCGGCCGACGCCGGTCCTGACGACCGGATCTTTTGCGACGACTGTGGCGAATTCCTCGGGACTTGGGACGATCTGCTTACCGATTTTGAGAGGCAGGGCGGCCAGGATGGAGTGTTCCGTCTCGACAAGGGCCGTATCAAGCGGATCGATTGAGCCGATTGCTGGCGAAGCCATTTGCTCGCACCGCCGTCTCGCCAGCGTAAGCCTTGCAGCACCTGCGCGGCCTGAGGCGAAAAATTTCCAGCGGCTCGAATCATCAGGGAACTTGTTGCCGGCCGGCGGGGTTATCGGTCGCCTTCCCAGTTAGGGAGGCTAGCTCCAAACCTCAGCGGGAGACGACCATGGCAACTGCGAAAAAAGCTGCGAAAGCGACAACCAAGGGCCTTGAGGACCTGTTCCTCGACGGGCTGAAAGATCTTTACTACGCCGAAAAGAAAATACTGAGGGCGCTGCCGAAAATGGCCAAAAGCGCGGAGTCGGAAAAAGTGGCTGCTGCCTTCGAAAAACATCGCATGGAGACGGAAGTTCACGTCGACCGGCTCGAGGAGGTGTTCGAGAAATTTGGCAAGGCGGCACGCGGCAAGACCTGCCCGGCGATCGACGGCATGATTGAAGAAGGCTCCGAGATCCTCGAAGACTATGACGGTGCTCCTGCGCTCGATGCCGGACTGGTCGCAGCGGCGCAAGCCGTCGAACATTACGAGATCGCCCGGTACGGCACTCTTGTCGCCTGGGCGGAACAGATGGGAAAGGCCGATGTCGCCGCCCTTCTCAAGGCAACGCTCAAGGAAGAGGTCGCGACAGACGAAGCGCTGACCGGGTTAGGCGAGGGTGGTGTCAACCAACGTGCCCTCCAAGCCGCCGCCTGATTCCTGGTGGTGACCGGCTTGCGGAGCCCAGGCGAAGATCGCCAGGCTCCGCTCGCAAGATGCAGGTAGTGCCTTGCCGTCCGGGATTCTTGAACCGGCGTGGCCGACTGGCCATTGCCAGGCTTGAATTAGCTTGAACCGGAATCTTCAAGAAGACCAATGGGTTCAAAGACATTGCGCAGATGTCAGGTGAGAGAGCCCGCTATCGTTGGCGTTGGCGTTCGGCATGGCGTTGAGTGGCCGAGCGACCCGTTTAGCGAGCCCGGTCGCGGGTGATTGGAACATCTGCCGACCAACGCCGTTGATATGCTCGGCAGGCGAAAGGGGCTGCATATGTCAAAACTTCAGGCGGTGACTCCAGAGCATCTGCAGCGGCTCAAGCTCGAGGCGTCTGCTTATTTTGGTCCGAAAGTGCTCCACGAAGCATTGTTGCGTCTTTGCCAGGCTTGCGGACGCGATAGCCTTGACCGGTTCGAGAAGACCATGGTCGATAAGATCGAGGCAATGCGCGATGAGAGGGCCGATTTCGAGACAATGAAGGAATTTGCCATCGAACAGCTTTACGCCTGCGTTCGCGAGGTCAGTAGTTCGCCTGACATGAAACAGCCGCTGGAGGGAGCAGAAGCCCGAAGGACGCCTGGTCGGTCGGAAGAGCCGAAGACCCTGGAAGACCAGTTGCAGGCCGGGCTTGAGGATTCTTTTCCCGCGAGCGACCCGCCGGCGGTGGTGTCCACAGCGATATCCGGCGGGGCGAAAAAGCTGGTCGGGACTGACGAAGTCCTGAAAAAGCAGCGGGAAGAGGCGGCCAAGAACAACGACCGGTCATAGACGGCCGCCCGCCCAATCCGAGATTTTCCAGCACCTTATTTCGATGTCCGGAACGATCCAAACCTTCATGCATTTAGCTAGGGTCTGCGTTCATCAACTCTTTCTTGCTGGGAGCTGGACCATTGTCCTCCAGGGGCTACCCCTTGGCCAACCAGGAAACGGATGACGTTTCCATCGTTGACCTGATACCTGCCTTGCGCGCCTTCGCCCGCACCTTCTGCCGGGTTCCCGACGATGCCGACGACCTGGTCCAGGAGACATTGACCAAAGGGCTCGCCAACATCGACAAGTTCGAGCCCGGAACGCGTATGAAGTCATGGCTCTTCACCATCATGCGCAATAGCTATTATACGCGCATCAAGGCCGCCGACAGGGAAAAGCCGGGCCTGCTTGACTGCGCCTCCGCAATCCCGATTACGGAAGCGACGCAGGAGTGGTCCGTTCAGAGCAAGGAAGTCTCCAACGCGGTCCAGAGGTTGCCGGAGCATCAGCGCGAGGTCCTGATGCTGATCGGGGTCCTTGGCGTCAGCTATGAAGAAACTGCCGAAATATGCGGTTGCGCGGTTGGAACGGTAAAAAGCCGCCTTAACCGAGCGCGTGCCAGCGTGCTGGAATACCTCGGCGAAAGTTCCTTGCAGACATTGGTGGAACGACGCAATCACCTGTCAGCAGCACAGGGAAACTTCGCAGTCGACAGGCGCCGATAGCTAGTCCTGTTTCTTTGCTTTGCATCGACGCTTCTCGACAAGCGCATTCTGCAATTGAACCGCAAGGTCGGTCAGCTGGTCGGGGACCTTTTCCTGCTCGATAGCAGTCAGCAGAGATGCAATCTTCCGGTCTATTGCCAGCCGGAGTTTCGGGCTGATGCTATCGTCGCTCGAGCGAGACATAGTGTTCTCTTAACGAATCAGTCCCTTCACCAGTGTGGTGACGGCAATCAGAGTTTGCAAGGATTCGCGCGTCCTCACAGTCAGCGCCGTCCCTTGCACAGCCCGTCCCTTGCACAGCATTGTGTATCGAAGCTGCTGGTCTCGTCGGGGAAGCCTATGCTTTCCCCTCGGGTCCTCCCGGCGCTGTTGCCGGGTGCGCTCGACATTTCGACTCTCGTGACCTCGACTGGCCACTGGTCATGATTGGCGTTTGCGGTTGCAGCAGTCAGTCTTGGGAGAGACGATCTGCGGCGTGATACTGATCGGAGTTGATCCGATTGCCATCGAGCCGGCGTTGCTCGGTGTGCTGCTTCCCAGGCTCTGCTGGACAAAGCAAAGCCGCGTTTCCTTGACCTTGTCCTTGGCCAAATCGGTCATCGCGCCGGCCGCCGGAGCCTTTATCTTGACGGCAGAGGTGATGTCTATCTTGCCGCCGGATGCGTTCTAGTCCTCCTTCGGATTGTCGGCACTCACAGGTGCCCTGTCTGTTTGGTGCGCCTGTCTGTTTGGTGCGCCTGTCTCTTTGACGCCCTCGTCTCTTTGACGCCCGAACAATCATTGCGCCGTAATGTTCCCTCGGATGCCACAAGAAGAAAGGCATTGCCGTCCCACAGCCGGAACGGCTTCGCGCCGTCAGCCACGACCTGCATGCCATGGGCTTCGGCGAGGCGGTGAACATCGGCACGATCCAGCGCCGTCGATCCGCGATAGGAGTAATTCAGAAGTGCTGCCACGCCTGACGGTTTCAGAACACGCGCAATTTCCTCGAAATACCGCTCCGCCAGGCCAGCCAGCACCAGGTAGGGGAAGCTGTCGACAGCCAGCACGCAATCGAAGCTTGCGTTGGTAAAATCGGCGAGATCGAGACCAAAGGTCGGCCGCAGATCCACATTGCGCAGCCCGGCACATCGCCGACGAGCGACCGAAATCATCTCCAGGGATATGTCGATGCCGACGATCCGGTGCGCGGCATCCGAGAGCGCGCTTTCGAAGCGGCCGATGCCACAACCAATGTCCAGTATGTCCTGGTCGGGGCCGGTGAAGCCTTGCCGCTGCAACCATGCGACGATCTCGTCGGTGGCGGCGGTGAGTTTCTCCTCGTCTCCCAGCGAAGACAGTTGAACGCTCGCCGCCTGGGAAATCGTCGCCGCGGCATCAAAGCCGGCGGCCAGCCGCCTGACGACCGCGGCGTCAGTTTCCCATTCATCGCGTTCGTGGCGGACGGCGGCACCTGTTTGGCGCAGCGTGGTGAAGATGTCAGGCCTGTGACGAAGCAGATCGGCGATCCGCTCCAGTCTGTCGCGTTTTCGCAGGTCGGCTGAACGCATCTCCAGCGCCACATCGGCCAATTCTGCGGCATCGACCCCGGTCTCGAAGCGCAGCGCCAGTCTGGCAATGATGGCGTCGACGCAGGCGCCGTCGGCCAGGCACTCCTCGATCAGCATTTTTGCGGTCGATGCCGCCTGGGGCGATGGCTTTCGTCCGGTGGCGCTCATCGAGCCATGCTCCGCGTCCAGACCTTTCGCATTGTCCATTGGTCGACGGCCCCCCAGCCATACTTGTAGCTCTCCTGGCCGCGCAGAAAATCGAACTCCCGCGCCCCTTCACGAGCCGCTTCGGCAATCGCGTGACCGATCAGGATTGCGCCGGGACTTTCCTCGGCATAGGCCGGATCAAAACCGCCAAGGTAGGCGTAGGCGCGGTGGCGATGATGAAATCCGTAATAGGCGCCGACGACCGCATCGTCGATGGCAACAAGCCAGCATCGGACAAGACCCTGTGCGGCAAGCATGGGAAGCGCCTGCCGATGGAATTCTTCTGCAGCCGGATCGGCCAGGACGCCGTCGCCGCGCCCGGCCCAACGCGCGCCGTGAAGGCGGATCAGGTGATCGAAAAACGCTTTGCGATCGGCCTGCGCCGGTATGATGGAGACGCAGCCGCGCCGGCGTGCGGCATTGTGCGCGCGGCGCAACTGGCGTCTTCGCCGCGACGGAATGCAGACCGCGAGCGCATCGTCGCCAGCGATCGGCAGCACGGGACAAGCGGCGTGGTCGACGGGTTGATCCGCCTCCAGCGCAGGGTGCGCGATAGTGAGACCGGCAGCACCGGCCGGCAGGTCCGGTAAGATCCATTGCGACCAATTGATCGCCAGAACCCGGTCGGCGATGACGGCGGCGACAGCCGCTTCGATGCCGGGGCAACACAGGACATCCAGGTAGTCGCTCAACGAAATCCCAACCGGAAGCAGTCTCGACCCGCAAGTTGCGTGTTCCAGGTAAAGCGGTGCCAATCCCACCAGATCGTCGCCTCGCCAGACGGCGATCGTCGCCAACTCTCCGGGCGCGAATGCGCGCCACCACGGCACCAGCCAGGCGGGGCTTTGGAACGGCGTCGCTGTCCGGCTGTGCGCCCACAGCTCCCGCCAGCGCGGCGCCAGCGCCTCAAAAGCGGCCGGATCGTCGATGATCTCGGAGCGGAGCATGAAAGCCGCTCACTGCACCGCCGCCAGGCGCCTGCGGCCGGCACCAAGCCCTGCCAGCGCCTGGTAGGCGTCCATGTAAGACGAAATCATTTGGTCGAGCGAAAAGCGCCGCCGCGCCTCGGCCCGGCATGTCTCGGCATTCAGGCCGGAGGCTGCGACGATGGCCTCCGCCATCTCATGGATGTCGTTGACCAGAAAGCCCGTCTTGCCGTGTTCGACCACATCCGGCAGCGCACCGTTTGGAAAGGCGACGACCGGCGTGCCGCAGGCGAGAGCCTCCATCGCGACAAGCGAGCTGGTTTCCGCGGCAAGGCTGGGAATGACCAGGCAGCGGGCGGCGTTGAGAAAGTGCCGCTTCGCGACGAAGCCGAGCGGACCGAGGAAGCGGCGGCGCTGGTCGAGGCGCGGCTGGACTTCGTCACGAAAGTACAGCGTGTGCGTTTCGTAAGGGTAGACCTTGCCGCCGATGATCAGCCGCACGCCAGCCTGTTTGGCCGCGTCCAGTGCCAGGTGGATGCCCTTTTCCGGGCAAATGCGGCTGAGCACCAGCGCGAAGTTGCGCTTGAACTGCCGACCGCTCAGCGCATCGATATCCACGCCGTTTGGAATGGGCGCCAGCAGCCTGGCACCCGGCGGCGCGGTCCTCTGTTGGGCCATCGAGACGGCGTGAAGCCATAGATCGTCGCGGACCGTGCGCAAGGCATCGGCGGGATACCAGTCGAGCGGCAGGTGCAGGCTTACCAGGGTCGGGCCATCATCAGGCAGATAGGCATCAAAATCGATGCCGTGCAGATGAACCACGTCGATCGGCCAACGGGCGCGTGCGACTTCTATCGCGGTGCGGTGAGAGCGCTGTGCCCGTTTCTTCGCCGCATCGTCGAGCACACCTGGTTCAGCAGGCGTCTCGATGAGCACGCCAGCCGCTTTCGAGCCCTGGCAACCGATCACGATGGAAGCGTGTCCCGCGCGCACGAGTGCCTGGTCGAGCATCGACAGCACCTGCTCGGCACCGCCAACCGCATCCGGGCCGACTGGCGCGAGAGGGTAGGCGACGTTCAGGACGGTGAGGGTCATGGCCGGTCGAGCCCAAGCTCCTCATGCGCAGCGGCCGCGGCGTGAAGCCAAACCGCCGGCTCGAAGCCGAGCGGCAGCGCCTCGTAATAAAGCCTGCCGCTGTTCGGCAGCGCCAGGAAATCATAGGCAGGCGCCACCCGGAAACGTTCGATGCGCGCCGTGAACGGCGCCAGCGTCCGTTGCTGTGTCCGGTGGCAGGCCAGCATGCACTGCTTCCGTTCGAAAGCCGCTTCCGTAAGGTGCAATTCGATGCGCTCGCTGCCGGAATGACTGTTGAAATCCTGAAGGACCGCACCCTCAGGCCCGGCCGAATAGAACGCCATTTCGACGATGGCCGGTGCCTGGCGTCCGTCGCGGCGCAGCAAATGGCAGGCCGCATGGACGGCAAAGGCGGTCGCGTCATGATCGGGGTGACCACCTTCATAAGGATGCGTGCAGACGAAGCTGACATCGCGCTCGGCCAAAAGGCCGGTCAGTCCCCGTGCGAGCGAGCCAAGATTTCCGGCGGCCTGCTTGTCGGGATAACCGAGGCTGATCAGGGCCGTCGACGGCAATCCCGCTGCCGCCAGCACCGCCTCCAACTCCCGATGGCGGGCCTCGGCATAGTCCTGCCACGTCTCGAAGCCGTATGCTCGCGCGTCTTCAAGGTCTCTCGGCGCGCCATCGGTGACATGAACGATGCGAGATCCGCGCAAGCCGGCAAGATGCCCGCCGATGCCGATGGTTTCGTCGTCCGGATGCGCGACAACGATCATGATCTCAGCACCGTCTGAGCGGTGCGGAGCAGCACCTAGCAACAAGGCCGCGAATTCGGCAAGCGGTCCGGACCTGTCAGCTGCGTGTTGCATGACACACTCATGCTGCCGAAGCCCGCACCGCTCTGACCGGCGAGGCAGCCATGGCGGGAGCATAGCGGCGGGTCATCGTCGCGCAAAACTCCGCAAATTCCTCCGGCACCAGCGGCGGACTGGTGTGATGCGGCATCACTCCGCGGTGCTCCGGCGTGAAGCAGAAGGTGATGGTCACGTCGAAATCGGCAAGTGCTTCCATCTGCCGGTCGTACCAATCCAGCGCATTCGGCCTGAAACTGTCGGCCCAGGAAACCCCGGTGCGCAGATTGGTGACGCCCAGCCGTTTCATCCAGGCGACGGCGTCGTCCAGCCGGGGATCTTCAAAGTGGAACCATTGCACCAGCCCCATCCCGGGTAGGTAACGCAGGAATTCTTCGAGCGCGGGTTTGGGCGTGCCATCTTCGCGGAGCAGGCCCATGTAGAAGTGGCGATAGTAGGAGGAGCCTTCGGCCTCGCGATGACGCGTCGTTGCCCCCCATTCGCGCGGAAGATCGTAGAGGCTGTACCATTGCACGCGCGAGGCATTGCCGAGCAGCAGTTCGGCGCTCCGACGCAAACCCCAGAGCTGCACCTCCTCCGCCCCGAAGCTCGACACGCCAACTTCGCTGACCCATACGGGAAGATCGGTAACGGTCGAAATCTCGCCGATCTTCTGCGGCCATTCCTGAATCTGCCAGAGATTCCAGTCGAGTGGGAAACCATGCACACCGACGGCATCGACATGATCGAGCACCCCGTATTGCTTCATGAGCGCCATGAAATCGGCATCGATCGGCGAAATGCCGCCCAGTATCCTGGTCACGGCCGGGTTTGCCGATGCGATCGCATCGGCAGCCAGTATTGCCATGTTGGCGAAGCGGCTCCAGTCGGGGTCGAGTTCGGGATCCCAATGGGATTTGTTGTTCGGCTCGTTCCAGATCATCGCGGCTTCAATCATGAAGTGGTCCTTTCGACGGGTAGACGGCGCCGCCGCAGGCCGGCTCACCGGCGGCGCGGCAGAAATAAACCTCTTGCTCCGGGTGCAGCACGATCTCGAAGCCGGCGCTGCGCAGCATCGCCTCTGTGCAGGCGCGATTGGGAATCCACCAGTTGGTCGGGTCGTCGGCATAGCGATGCTCGACGAAATGCAGCTTCGGAAACTCCGGCCGGTCGAACAGATCGTGGGTCCAGAAAGGATAATTCTCATCGAGTGCAGGCAGTTCGATGCTGCCGCGCTGCATGGACTGGAAGATCATCAGGTCGCCGGCAACGTGCTCCCGGATCAGATCGAGAGCGAGCAGCGGGTGGCGCAGGTGATAAAGCACGCCCATGAACAGGACGATGTCGAATTTCTCCCGCAGGGCGCCAACGTCGTAGACCGAAAGCTGCTGGAATTCGATGTCGCAGTCAGCGATTTCGGCGGCGAAGCGCGCCTGCGCCAGATAGGCTTCATCGAAGTCGATGCCGAGGACGCGGCCGGCGCCGCGTCGCTTCATTTCGATCGAGTAGAAGCCGGCGTTGCAGCCTATGTCGAGCACGGCCTTGCCGGACAGATCGGCAGGAATGGCGTCGGCGAACTTGCGCCATTTGATCAGCGGATAATTGCCGAGGAAATGGTCGGGGGCGGTTTCGACGCCCGCCAGTTCCATGTTGTGGAACCACGGGCCAAGGGCATCGATGCGGCGGCGGATTTCGGCGTTCGAATGCAGCATGGCTAGCCTCCTTCGCCTGGATGGCTTGGTATCTGCGCTTGCCCCGGCAGCACGAACATGAGGTTTTTCGTGTCCTCCAACGTAGTATCGTTGTTCTCGAGCAGCCGAAGTGCGGTGCGGTAGCCGTTGAACGTGCCGACGTCGACATAGGCGGTGCCTGCCTTGACACCGCAAGCCTCACCGCCGGCCGCCAGATAGGCGTTGATAAGGGTGCCGACATATTCGTCGCTTTGATCCCGCTCGCGCCAAAGCGCGGCAAGCTGGTGAAGTATGCGGCCCGGCATCTTGAACGCCCCCCAGATCCAGTTCGATGCAGCGCCTTGTTGCTTGACCTGGATCTCCTTCACCCGGTCATCCCCGTCGAGAACGACGGCATCGAAGAGTTCCGGGTGATCCACCGGGAAGAGCAAAAACGACAGCCGGTCGTCCGGCAGGCGGCAAAAGCCATCTTCGGGAAACCAGATCGTGTCGGGCAGGCCGACCAGAACCGTCTCGTCCGGCGCGACCAGCGGCGCGGCGCGGAAGATCGCGTCGCAAAGACCGACGGGGTTGGGCTGCACGACAAACAATGCGGCGGCGTCGCCGTAGCCGGCGGCGTAGTATTCGAGAATGTCCGATTTTCCCGATCCGATGACGAAGCAGATCTTGTCGACACCGTTGCGCACCATGCGACGCACCAGATACTCGCTCACCGCGCAAGGACGCTCGGTCTGGCCGTCGATGCGGCTGCCGACCGGCAGGAGCTCCTTCGAGAAGCCGAGCGGTTGAATGCGGCTGCCGCGGCCGGCGGCGGGCACGATGCCCAACATCAGATTGCTTCCTTCAACGGCTCGCCCGCCGCCAAGCCCTGTCCCAAGCCCGGCAATGAATCGGACAGGAGGCGGTCCAGTTCCCTGGCGCGCTGCGCAGAGGTGTGTTCGTCCAACACCCGCTCGCGCGCCCGGCGCCGGATGGCGTCGACTTCGCTGTCAGGCAAGCCGACTGTCGCGACCACGTCGTCGGTGCTGTCCGCCAGGATGATCTCGCTGCCGGGCTGGAAAAAACTGCTCAGCCCGGGCCAGGTGTCGCTCACGATCGCCGCGCCGCAGGCTGCCGCCTCGAACAGCCTGCCCGAAGGACACCAGCCCCTCTTGGCCATCGCCTCGCGCGTCACGTTCAGCGTCAGGCGCGATGAGCAGAAGAAGGCCGGATGATCCGCAGGCGGAAGGTGCCTGACAAAGAAGATGTTTTCGCCCCACGGAAATTCATGCGGATATTGGGCGCCGCCGATGACGAAACGGCGGTCCGGCAGGCGCGCTGCCGTGCGGACCAGCAGCTTTTCGACGCCGGCCTGGCGATCGGCCGCATACGTTCCGAGATAGGACAAATCCCCGGCGAATTCAGCCCGGGGCTGGGCCGGCCGGTGTCGGTCGGGATCGACATGGCCGTAGAGAGGCAAGACTCGGCGGGCGCCCAGCAGCGTTTTCAGCGCATCGATTGCGGTTCCCCCCGTATAACTGAGGGCGAGGTCGAAATCGTGAAGGCCCTCGGGCCCGTAATAGGCCGGTCGTAGACCTTGTTCTATCCGGGCGAGCGTGACGGGGGTGTCGAGATCGTAGAAAACCTTCAGCCCGCGACAGGCCTGCTGCGCCAGGCGCGATGCCTCCACGGCGTCGGGGCAATAGGACGTGACGATGACGACGTCGGATTCCCCGATAGCCTGTTCCGCGACATGGCGAATGTCCTCCCACTCCGGATAGAGAACGACATTGCCGCCATCGAGATGGTCAAGATCGCGTGCGCCGGCATAGTACGGGGTATTGCGTTCGAAAAAGCTGACCGACCAGCCCAGGCGACCGAGCGCACGGATCAGCCCGCGCCACAGCGTCGCGTGTCCGTTTCCCCACGAGGAGGTGACGGTGAGACCGAAAATGACCATACGCATCCGGCAGTCCTCGTCAGGCGGCTTCGTTCAGTCGGATCAGCTTGGAGCCCCAGTCACCGGACACGACCGTGGTGATCGAAGCGGGGTCGATATCGAAGCGAAAACAGTCTCCCAGCGGCAAGCCGAGCACCTTGCAGACGGCGGCTTTGATCACGTCGGCATGGCTGACCAGTGCCACGGACTGGTTCTGGTACCGTTTGCGAAGCTGCTGCATCAGCGAGACGACACGTTGCTGGACGTCCAGCATTGTCTCGCCGCCGGGCGTCCTCGCCTGCTGGCGTTGACTGTTCCACGTCAGCCAGTCGGCGTCCTGGCTCAACTCTTCGAAGGTCTTGCCCGACCACGCGCCGAAGTCGATCTCATCGAGTTCCTCGCGGATTGTAATCTTCTCGCGATTGCAGGCGATTGCGATCGGTTTTGCGGTTTCCAGTGTTCGTTCGCGCGGGCTGCAACAGATGGCCGCCAGCGGCCGCGCCACCATGTGGCTGGCCAGGCGCGAGGCTTGTGCCCTGCCGGTTTCGCCAAGACAAACTCCAGCCATGCGTCCGGCAAGATAGTCGCCGACATTGTCGTGCGCCGCATGGCGGATCAAGAAGAACGTCGTCGTCATTCCGCGGCATCAAGCATCGGCTCGTCCCTCCCGGCGATGAAAGACAGCGTGCGCAGGCGTGCCTCGGCATCGGTGAACTGCTCGGGCGGCGACTTCATGAAATAGCTGCAAGGGCCGGTCAGCGCCCCCGCGATGCCGCGGTCAAGCGCCAGTTTGGCGCAACGGACAGCGTCGATAACGACTCCGGCCGAGTTGGGCGAATCCCATACTTCCAGTTTCAGCTCTGCATTCAGCGGCACGCCGCCGAACGTCGTGCCTTCGACGCGGATGTAGGCCCATTTTCGATCGGTAAGCCAGGGCACATGGTCGCTGGGGCCGACATGGATGTTGCCGGCCTCCAGGGGAACGTCGAACTGGCTGGCTACGGATTGTGTCTTGGAAATTTTCTTCGATTCCAGCCGCTCGCGCTCCAGCATGTTGAGGAAATCGGTGTTGCCGCCGAAATTCAGCTGATAGGTGCGGTCGATGCGGACGCCGCGCTCGCGGAACAGATTGGCGAGCAACCGATGCACGATCGTCGCGCCGACCTGGCTTTTGATATCGTCGCCGACCAGCGGCAGACCGCGCTGTTCAAAGCGCCGGCGCCATTCCGGCCGCGATGCGATAAAGACCGGTATGCAGTTGACGAAAGCGCAACCAGCCTCGAGCGCGCACTCGGCATAAAAACGCGTAGCTTCTTCCGAGCCGACCGGCAGATATGAGACCAGTACGTCTGCGCCGCTTTCCCGAAGCAGCGCGCTGACATTCGCGACCGGCTCTTCTGACTCCTCGATCTCATCGCGCAGATATTTGCCGATACCGTCAAGTGTCGGTCCGCGCTCGACGCGAACGCCGGTTGCTGCAACATCGGCAAAGCGGAAGGTATTGTTGGGCGCATTGTATATCGCTTCCGCCACATCGCGCCCAACTTTGCCCTTGGCGACGTCGAAAGCACAAACCACCTCGATGTCACCGACATGATAGCCGCCGAGATCAGCATGCATCAGGCCCGGTATCGGCTCATTGCCGCTGGCGTCCCGATAATATGAGAGGCCCTGGACAAGGGAAGACGCGCAATTGCCGACGCCGGCTATTCCAATCCGTACCTTTTTCGATCCCACGAAACTGCCGCCATCGCTGTTGAAGGTAAGTTCCTCGCGCCGAACTGTCAGCTGCCAGGAATGTTCCTTGCGACCTGGAAAAATCACCAACCTCTATTCGGAGCAAAGCTGCGCCCGGTGCTTTGCGTGGCCTGGGCCGATCGACCTCAGCACGGCAAGCCTCAGTCGAGCGTTCGCAGCATATCCGCTTCTTTTTCCAGGATGGTGGCCACTTCCTCTCGCTCAAGATGCGTCATCATCAGGCTTACACAGCATTCGAGGTAGGTGATCGAGGCACGTCTCAGAAAGGCAGCCGCTTCCCTTTCGGCCATTTGCTCGATGTCCCTGGCGGATCGTTTTCGATGCACGCGTCCGTTCTCCCTGCCGATATTCGCCCAACGGCGAGATCGACCGGATGTTCCCACAATGAGAAAAAGTGAAGCGCCTGTCGGGACGGTCCGGCCTCACCATGACCATGCCCGCGGGCACACTCTCCCCGACGTCAGGCCGGCAGGTTTTGCAGTCGGCCTGAAGCGGATCTCACGCTTGTCGCAATTGGGGAAATTCGATCCTGGTTACGGCTGGCCTCGAGTTCCGTAAAATAGCTGATCGTCTGCATCAGGCCTTGCTTGAGCGGCACCTTTGGCGACCAGTCGAGAAGGGTTTTTGCACGGGAAATGTCCGGTTGCCGCCGGCGAGGGTCGTCTTGCGGCAGTGGCAGGAATTTGAAGACCGAGTTGCTATGGGTCAAATCCCTCACCAATCCGGCCAGTTGAAGGACGGTGAATTCCCCGGGATTGCCCAAATTGACCGGCTGGCGCGGATTGGGATCGACATCCATAAGGCGGACCAGACCGTCGACCAGATCGGAGACGTAGCAGAACGACCTGGTCTGCAGCCCGTCGCCGAAAATCGTCAGCGGTCTCTTCTCGAGCGCCTGCATCACAAGATTCGAGACGATCCGGCCGTCGGCAGGATCCATCCTCGGACCATAGGTGTTGAAGATGCGCGCGACCCGGATATCGGCCATTTCGGTTCTCAAATAGTCGAAGCACAAGGTTTCGGCGGTTCGCTTACCCTCGTCATAGCAGGCACGAGGACCGGTGCAGTTCACGTGACCGAAATAGTCTTCCCTTTGCGGGTGCTGTTCCGGATCGCCATACACTTCGCTTGTCGATGCCTGCAGGAAGCGAGCATTGTTTCGGGCGGCAAGCTCAAGCAGATTGAGGGTTCCGATCACGCAGGTCCGCGTGGTGTGGATCGGATCAGCCTGGTAGCGCGGCGGCGATGCGGCGCACGCCAGGTTGAAAATGCGGTCGACCGGCTCAGCAAGGTCCAATGGCCGACAAATATCCTGCTCGATCAGCCGGAACCGAGGACGGTCCATCATCGAGACGATGTTTTCCATCCGACCGGTAAGAAAATTGTCGACACAGATCACACGGCACCCGGCCTGAAGCAGTGTTTCGCAAAGATGCGAACCGAGGAAACCCGCGCCGCCGGCGACAAGCGCCGTTCTGGTCCGTTGCGTCCTTCTTGATCGCCGCATCTCTATTTTCTCCTGTCTGCCAGTCATGCTGCACTTTCGATGTTCAGATCGAGAGCTGGACGTGCCGATCTTGGCCGCGCCAGCAGCGAAACGAATTCGCGGGCTCTCGCGGCGCTTGTATGTGCCGCCAGGATCGTTGCACGCGCTCGCTTGGCCATAGCCAGCCTGACGCGGTCGGATTGGCTGGACAGGATATCGATCACGTCTTCGGCTTGGCCGGCCGTGTTGATCGTGGCCGTCGGAAAGAAGCTATCCAGACCGGTCCAGCGATCGCTGATGATCGCGGTGCCACAGGCAGCCGCCTCGAAGAGGCGTACGCTGGGAGACCACCCAGCCGCTATCATGGAGCTGCGCGTGACGTTCAACGTATAGCGCTGGCGGCTGTAGAACGAGGCATGATCCGCCGGCGGCAAGTGCTCGATGCGATCGACGTTGCTTGGCCAGACGGTCTCGGACGGGAATTGCGAGCCGGCCACGACGAAGCGACGGCCCGGCATGCGTCTTGCCGGTTCGAGCAGGAGAGCATCCAGCGTCGCCTGCCGGTCCGAGCTGTAAGTGCCGAGATAGCCAAGGTCCCAGCAGATTGGATCGGCCGTTCGGCGATGCCGCTCCGGGTCGACGGAGCAGTAGAGCGGCTCGGCGCGCCGTGCACCGAAGTCCGCCGCCAAACGGGCGAGCGTTGGCCCGCCGGTGAACGAGAAATAGACGTCGAAATACGGGATTTGCCGTCGGCATAGGTAGTCGCAATCATCCGCGTCGAGCTTTGCCAGCGTGACCGGCGTGTCGATGTCGTAGAAGCAGAACTGGCCCGTGCACAGGGACGCGACGATCTCGGTGACGGCTCGCCCCTCCGGAACGAACGACCCGACCACCACGACATCGGCTTGCTGCAGGCAGCCGGCATAGGTCCGACGAAGATCGTTCGTCGTTTCGTAGTAGCCCAACGTGCAGAAATCTGGGTCACGCAGATCGCGATGGTTCGCATACCATGGCACGTCGCGCTCCAGGAAGGTGACGCGATGGCCGAGCTCGCGCAGGCCCTTCAGCAACCCCCTAAAGGTCGTGGCATGGCCGTTTCCCCATGAAGAGGACAAAGACAGGCCAAGAAAGACGATGTCGAGCCGCTTGGTCATTCCGCTGCCTCCACAGTGGGGCGCTCGAAATGACGCCTGAAGACAGCGTCGGCCACAGCGGCCCTTAACGCATAGGTATGCTCGGCGAGAACACGCCGAAGCGCAGATTCGCCGATCGCCCTTGCCCGCTGGGGGGTGAGGGTGCGCATGATTTCGGTGACATCGTTGCCATCGCGCGCCACCAGGATCTCCTCCCCGGGGGCCAGAAACAGTTCGACGCCGAGCCAGGCGTCGGTGATGAGGCATGCGCCGGCACCCGCAGCCTCGAAGACGCGCGTGGCAGGCGAAAAGCCGTTGGCGGCCATGCTGTCGCGGCTGATGTTCAGCACCGCCTTGGGGGTGACATTGAACGCATTGTGGTCCCGCGTCCCGACGTGGCCGAGCCATGCGACATTTGCTGGTAGCTGCTTGTCACCCCAACCCGATCCGCCGAGCAGGAAACGCTGATCGCCCGAACGGCTGGCCGGATCGAGGAAGAAAGCTTCGACGCGTGCTTCACGGTCCGGCAAGCGGTTGCCGAGAAAGGCAAGGTCGCAGGCGAAACGCTTGTCCTTCGCGACCGGATGGTGCGTTTCGGGATCGAGCGCATTGTAGATCGGCACGCATTCGGCAGCCCCCAGCGCACGATAGGCCCAGACGACCGGATCGCCGCCGCCATAGGTGAGGACAAGGTCGATCTCCCGCAACGCGCGGTGCAGGGGATGATCCGGCTCGTCGCGCAATTGGCCCAGAGTGGCCGGTGCGTCGACATCCCAGAACACTGTCAGCGCATCCGTCCGGGCGTGGTCGAGTACGGCGCGCAGCAGCGCCTCGTCTTCGAAGCCTACTCCGCTGGCCTTGACCACGATATCAGCTTCGCCTGCGCTTGCTGCCACCTGCATCAGCGCATGCGGGGTCGCCTCGTAGATGACGACGTTGCACCAGTCCGGTGCCTCGATATCGCGGTTCTTCTGCCGGTCGTAGACGTCCGGCTCATAGAAAGTGATCTCGTAGCCGAGCTGAGAAAGCGCCTTGAGCAATCCGCGATAATAAGTCGCCGCGCCGTTCCAGTAGGACGACAGGAGGCTCGATCCATAAAATGCAATCTTCATGCGACTGTCTCCTCTATGACGATGCGATCGATGGCTTGGCGGTTGCCGCATTCGGCGAGCACGTCGAACAGCTCGTCCGCCCGGTGCCGGCAAGTGTGTCGCGTCCGGATGGTTTCGAGGCCGGATCTCACCAGAGAGGCGGCTAGATCAGCATCGTCCAGCACGTCGCGAAGATGACGGCACATCTGCGATCCGTCGCGCGCGAAAAGAAAGTCGATGCCTGGCCTGAAGAGTTGTTCGACATCGGCCCAGGGCGCCGACACGAGCGGGATGCCACAGGCGAGCCCCTCGAACATGCGGATCGTCGGGATGCCGGGCAGGTTCTCCCGATAGGGGCGCCGCGGAATGTGGACGGTAACGCGGTGTGCCGCGAACGCCTTGGGCACCTCGGCATTGGCAATCCAGCCTTCGTAACCGAGGCCGGCGGCGGCAAGGTCGGCGAGCGCTTCGCGTGGATAGCGCACGCCATGAACACTGCCAGCCAGGCCAAGTTCTTCCACCGGATCGATCAGGAATTCCTTGATTTCGGCACTGCGCTCGTCATCACCCCAGTTGCCGATCCAGATCAGATCGGCAGTCGGGTCGATCTCCGGGTGCGGCTTGAACAGGCGCTCATCCGCCGCCTCGTGCCAGGTGAAGGCACGTTTGCCCCAGCCGGCGCGAAGGTAGCTTTCCCGCAACGCCTCGCCGAAGGCGAGCACGCCGTCATAATGCTCCAGCCGCAGGGCCGAGATCGCCTGGGTCGCCGAGACGGCGCGGTGGTGGGTGTCATGGAACAGAAGCGTAAAGCCCCCTCCATTCGCCCTGGTCCTGCCGATGCGCTCGACAACCTCCGGATCAGTCCATTCGTGGACAATGACCACATCGGCGCCGGCAATCCAGCCTTCATGGTCGAAGGAGGCGTCGTAGGTCACCGACATCAGCTCCGGAAAATCCTTTCTGAAGCGCTCGACCGCGAAGGACCCTTTCTCTGCCAGCAGGTTCGAACGGCTCCAGCCGTCTGCCGGCTCCAGCGCGATCGCCTGGTGCCCGCGTGCAACGAGCTCCCGCATGATGCCACGCAGGAAATGTGCGTTGCCGTGGTTCCAATCGGAAACGACCGAATGGGTATAGAACAGGAACCGCATTGTCAGCGTTCCGCAACGGCCAGGGCGGCCCGATCGTAGATGTCGTGCATGGCCGCCGCTTGTCTTGCCGGTGAAAACTTGCGCGCTCGGCGTGCGGCGGCGTCGCCGAGCCGGCGCCTGTACTGGGCGTCGTCAGAGAGACATTCGACACATCTGGCGAGATCGCGTGGATCATGGACGTCGTAGAACATAGCCGCGCCATTCCACAATTCGCGATAGGTCGGGATGTCGGCAAGCACCAAAGGTGTCGCGGACGTCGCTGCCTCCAGTGCGGCAAGGCCAAAGGGTTCATAGACGGACGGCGATACGAAGATGCCGGCCCGCGCCATCAAGCGACGCACCTCATCGTGGCAGACAGAACCCAGAGGAACGACATTGCTGAAATTGGCGCGTTGGCCATCGCCGCCCTCGATCGGCCCGGCAGCAAAGACCGGCCATTTCGTCAGCGATGCTGCCTGGTCCAGCGTAGCTGCATTCTTCCCTTCGTCCCACCAGCGCGCGGCGGCGAGAACCACTGGTTCGCGTCTCTCTGCCTTTGGACCCGGCCGTGTGCCGTTGCTGACAACGCTCAGGCGGGCGATCGGCCCGTAGCAGGCCTCGAGCATGTCGGCATGGCTGCGGCTGGGCGCGATTACCGCATTGGCCCAATCGAAACCGCGTCTGTTGCGGTCCTTCTGCCAGGCCCATTCGCCGTCCACAGCCTGTCCCCTGACGGCGTGGAGCCAAGTCACGACGCATGAGTGCGAGACCGTCACGACCGGGCAGGGCAGATCAAGTCCAACGGCCTGTGTCGGCGCATTGAGATGGACGAGGTCGATCGCGTGATCGCCAACAAGCGCGCGCAGTTCCTGCGGCAACATTTCCAGATCGTTCTCATTGCGGGTCATCCAGTCCGGCGGTGTCTTGAGCCACGCCAAATCAGCGAAAGCCTGTGCCTCCTTCGCCTGCTCTTCGGACGGTTCCGGGCCTAGCCCGGCGAGCACGATGCTGTCGCCGCCATGAGCCAACTCCCGCGCCAGATCGAGCGCGTAGCGCCAGACGCCGCCGACGGCATCGACGGTCATCAGGATTCGCCGCGGGCGGCGGATCAGTGACTGCAACATGTCGCCTCCAACTCGGCCAGCGCTCGCGGGCGCTTCTCCTGGATGTCGCTGAACGTCCGGAACGAGGCCAGGTAATGCTCGTGGGCGCGCTCCCAGGCGAGATCGTCGGGCTCGCCCCAAAGCTCGCGATAGCTGGGCGAACTGGGGTAGGGATAGAGCGGCACCGGCTCGTTGGCCCACACGCCGCGGTCAATGAGGTGCTTGCGCCAATGATCGACCAGAGCCGGATCGTCCTCGACGACGCCGATCAGATTGGCTTGGACGAACGGGACGTGACGTCGTGCATTGACCAGCAAGGCGGCCAGTTCCTCGGTGCCCAGCCGGCAACGCTTTGCCAGCATGGCCCGGCCTTCCACCGTCAGGCTTTCGAGGCCGGCTTCGATCGAAACGCAGCCGGCGGCACCCAGCAGTTCGAGGAGCTCCGGCTTCCAAAGATCGATGCGGGTCTGCACGCCAAACTTGACGTCGCGATCGACCAGTGCCTCCAGCAGCGCCTTCTGTGGCAGGAAGATCTCGTCGATAAAATAGATGTAGCCGACGCCTTGCCCGATCAGCAGATCGATTTCAGCGATGATCGCATCGTGGTTCCTGCGGCGGTAGGCGTCGCGGAAATCGATCTTGGCGCAGAAGCTGCAATTGTAGGGGCAGCCGCGAGACGCCTCGACCTCCGCTCCTAAACCCAGCTGATCGTCGTCGAACCGGTGGTGATGGTGCGAATGCGCGGCAACCCAATCGGACGGCCAACTGAGCGGCGGATGATCGACAAACGAACTGGCGTGAACGCCGCCATTGCCGACAAGTTTTCCCTGGTCGAGATGAGCGGTGTGGGGCACGGCGCTCCAATCGTCACTGCGGGCGAGTTCGGCGACGACCTCTTCGCATTCGCCACGCACGACGACATCGACGCCCAGCTTGCGCAGCGTCGGCGCCGGCGTCGCCGAGCCGTGCGGCCCGACAGCCACTGTACGGCCGCCGCGCCCGGCGAGGCGGTTGAGGAAGTCGGCCGGCACACGCAGCTCGGGCGGCGCGCAGCGCCAGAACAAATAGGTCGGCGCCGTGCTGACGACGGTCATGGCTGGTGCAAAAGCGGCGACGCGATCGGCAAGTGCTGCGTTGTCCAGCTTCTGGATTTGCCCGTCCAGCATCAGCGCCTGATGGCCGTCTGCCTCCAGCAAGGCTTTCGAATAGCCCAGTTCCAGCGGCAGATGTGGCTGGCGGCAGCCGAAATAGATGCTGTCCTGATAGGTCCAGAACGGATTGACCAGGGCGACTTTCATGCCACGTACCTCGCTGGTTCAGGCTCGAGGCGATGACGCCGGAGCCAGTCGGCGAGATCGCGGACGCCGTCGCGCCAGCAGACATGCGCTTTCCAGTCGAGCGTCGCTTCTAACTTGCGGGTATCGGCGACAAAGAAAGGTTGGTCGCCGGTGCGTTCCCGGTCGTAGCGGATCGCGAGGTTCCGCCCGGTCAGCTCGCCGATCTCCTCGATCAGCATGCGCAGGCTGACGGCGTTGCCCGGTCCGCCACCGAGATTGAATGCCTGGCCCTTGATGTCGTCGATCCGGGCAAGTACCCCGCGATAGGCCGCAACGGCGTCGCTGACATGAAGGATATCGCGCACCTGTTTGCCGTTGCCGTAGATCGTGATCGGCCGGCCGGAAAGCGCGCTGAGCAGAAAATGGGCGACCCAGCCCTGGTCCTCCGTGCCGAACTGGCGCGGCCCGTAGATGCAGCTCATGCGTAGGACCGCGGTCGGCAGATCGTACGACTTGGCATAATCGAGCACATATTGGTCGGCCGCGCCTTTGGAGCAGCCATAGGGGGTGCAGAATTCCAGACCGCAGGTCTCGTCTATGCCGTTGGCGCGGATGCCGGCATCGCAGGGCACGCACCGATCGTCCTCTTCGCGCACTGTGACGTCGGGCAGGCCGCCATAGACCTTGTTGGTGCTGGCGAAGATCACGGGAATGGGTCTGCCGCTGCGGCGAGCCGCTTCCAAAACGTTGAAGGTTCCGCGAAGATTGATGTCGAAATCTTCGCTTGGCTGGACGAGGCTCGTGGTGACGGCGGTCTGCGCAGCGAGATGGAATATCGCCCTGGCATGCGCCAAAAGCGGCGCCAGCACGTCTTCGTCCCGGACATCAGCGGTTTCCACGGCAAGTTGATTGCCGTGCTTCTGCGCCAGCCAAGCCAGGTTCTGGTCGACGCCCGGGCGGCTGAGATTGTCGATGACCAGCACCGGCACCCCATCCGACAACAGGCTGTCGGCGAGGTTCGAGCCGATGAAGCCGCTGCCGCCGACGATGGCAACCGGCGCTTCACGAAAACCGTCCGGCCTCATGATACCAGTCCCCGCTCTTCGAGTTCCCGTTTCATGTCGGCGCCGCGGTCGATGGCGACCGTGTTGCGCACCCATGCGACGAACTCGTCGAGTGAATCCTCCAGCCGGTGCTGCGGCTCGAAACCGAGCAGTTCGCGCGCCTTCGAGATGTCGGCGAAGCAATTGCGGATATCGCCGGCGCGCGCCTTGCCGAGAATTTCAGGCCGATGGTCCGGCACACCCATGGCGTCGGCGAGCAGCCGGGCGACCTCGCTGATCGCATAGGCCCGTCCGCTGCCGATGTTGATGACGTGGCCGCGCGCCTGGCGTTGTTCCAGCGCCAGGCGGAACGCGCGGGCGACGTCGCGCACATGCACGAAGTCGCGTTTCTGCTCGCCATCTTCGAAAATCATCGGCCGCTGTCCGTTGGCGAGGCGGGAAGCGAAATTCGCCAGGACGCCGGTGTAAGGGTTTGACAGCGCCTGTCCGGCGCCGAAGACGTTGAACAGGCGCAGCGCCACCGCATCGACGCCATAGGCATCGCCGAAGATCAGCACGGCGCGCTCCTGGGCATATTTCGTCAGCGCATAGATCGAGGCGAGGTCGACCGGCTTTTCCTCGTCAGTCGGCAGGGGCGACAGGCTTTCATCCGCCGCCGACAGCGGATTCCATTGGCCGCTCTTGACGTCGCCGGCCTGCCGCCGTGCATTGTCGACGCGCCGGCCGCCTGGCGTGGCATAGAGACCCTCGCCGTAGACGCTCATCGACGAAGCGACGACGATCCGCTCGACCGGATGTTTGATCAGTGCCTCGAGCAGGGTGGCGGTGCCGAGGTCGTTGGCGCCGACATAGCGGGCGATCTCGTACATGGACTGGCCGACGCCGACCTCGGCGGCGAGATGAACGGTGGCGTCGACGCCCTGCAGCGCCTCGGCGACGGCGGCGCGATCGCGAACGTCACCTTTGATCAGTTCGGCTCCTGCCGGCAGGCTGATCGCCTCGCTGCCGTGCACCTGTTCCAGCAGCGCATCGAGAATGCAGACGGCATAACCATGTTCAACGAGTTCCTGGACGACGTGGCGGCCGATGAAACCGCACCCTCCTGTAACCAGTATGCGTTTCACGACAACTCCTTACGTAGTTGGCCTTGGCGCCCCGAACTGTTTGGCAAAAGGTTTGTTCCCTCTGCTTCAACAAAGATGGTTTTGGCGAGGCTGCAACCTGAGGTGAACGCATGGCGAACGAGCCTTGGGCGATGCGCTGGAACATTGCAGCTTCTTTGGTGTTAGGGGCGCTCATCCGGTCCGTGGGCGGCCCGTGGGCGCAAGCCAGGAGGCCACACGCCTGCAAGGTCTGGATCAAAGGAGGTTCCAATGTCTGAATCGAAGACAACCACCAATCATGACGAGATCCGCCAATGGGCCGAAGATCGTGGTGGCCGACCGGCAGTTGTACGAACCAGGGGCGAGGGCGGCATCTTGCGGATCGATTTTGGCGAGCCCGAGGAGAAGCTCGAACCCATCGAATGGGATGAGTTCTTCCGGATTTTCGACGAGAACGATCTGACTTTCCTTTACCAGGACGAAACCGGCTCTGGAAAAAACAGCCGGTTCAACAAATTCATCGACCGCAAGAACGGCTGAGGAAGCTGCTAACTCAGCGCTGTCGGGTAGCTCTTAGGCGCGCCTCGCGTTCTGATAGAGGACTTAACTATAGATCGCTGTTTTCGCCTACTTTTCAGACCGTTAGAAAACCAATCTCAGTGCAGCAGGCTGGTTCCGCCCGATCCGGCAATGTTTCGCATGATGCCGTTCAGCCAGTCTTCGGTCGATACACCGGGCCGCCGCCTGTCGATCTCGCCGATGGCGCGCTCCAGTGTTCGTTCGACCAGCCGATCGGAAGCACCGACGTCGCCCAGAAGCAGCCGCGCCGCGAGCCTGAGCTTCGGCAGAAGTGAAAACACATTGTCCGACAGGTTCACGGCAGGGCGACCGGCAAGGGCGGATTTTTCCGGAGGGAACAAGGCGTCGAAGACGGCGTAGCTGTCCGACGACTTTCGAAGATTGCTGGCGTGGCGGAGACGTTCGGGAATGACGGTGTCCTCGTCACCGCTGAAAAAGACGAAGGGAACGCCGCGGCGCATCAGTTCGTCTGCGATCGGAAACACCCGCCGGCCGTTGAGATTGACGTCGAGGATCGCCGCCTCAGCCATCTCGGTATGCATGGAGGCGTGTTCGACCGTCGCCGCAGGGCCGAGGACGACCGCGCCCATATTGCCGAAATATCGTGCAAGATCGCCGGCCAATACCCAATCGTCTTCAACGATCAGTATGCGCACCCCTCTGAGATCGCGCACCTCATCGTCCTTTCTTCGAGCGGGATTTCCAATTGTCCGCACGGGCTTGTTCTGAATGCTCCTGCAAGGCTGCCTGCAATCGTTTCGCCAAAACCAGCATGCGGGGCGGAATGGATTCGTTTCCCGGCAAACTCAGCAAATCCTCGAAGCGCAACGACGCTCGTCTTGTCGGCTTCAGGTCAGGTGTGCGCTTTGTCATTGGAGTTCCACAACAATCCCGACTTTAACGCCGTCTGCACGGACTTGTTCCGGCCCTCTTGCACGTTATATGCTGAATGTTGCGTTCAGCCCGGTCGTGGGTTTTGGGTCGATTTGGCGGCCTTGTCGTCCAGACTGTTCAACCGAGGGCTTGCGGTGACATCCCAGATGAAGAGATTTCCCATTGTGGGCGTCGGCGCCTCAGCCGGCGGCATTCCAGCAATGGAAGGCCTGTTCAAAGGCATCACCGGCCAGCCCGGCATGGCGTTCGTCATCGTCACCCATCTCAGCCCCGAGCGCGAAAGCCTGCTTCATGAGGTCGTCGGACGTTACACGCAACTGCCGGTTGTTGTCGTCGAGGACGGCACCACTGTGCTGTCCGACCACGTCTATGTGATGCCGCAAAACGTCGTTCTCACGATCGAGCGGGGAGTGCTGCACCTGCGGCCATCCAACGTGCTCAGCCGCGAGCGCAAGCCGATCGATATATTCTTTAGCGCGTTGGCCGAGGATCAGGGCGAATATGCGGTTGCGGTCATTTTGTCGGGCGGCGATTCCGACGGCACGCTTGGCGCCAAGGCGATCAAGGAGCGTGGCGGACTGACGGTCGCCCAGGCTCCCGACGGCTACGGTCCGCGCAATCCGGACATGCCGAAAAGTGCGATCTCCAGCGGGCTGATCGACATTGCGGCGCCGGCGGAGGAGATCGGCGCGAAGCTCGAGGGGTTCGCCCGCAGCTTCGACATGCTGAACGGGGTTGCCGGAGGCGGCGAGCACGAGACGGCAGAACTGGGTCGGCTCCGCGACGAGATCTACGGCATTCTGCAGGGCCAATCCGGCCACGATTTCTCAGGCTACAAGACCAAGACATTCTTGCGGCGCATCAAGCGGCGCATGCAGATCGGACAGCTTGATTCCATTGAAGAGTATGTTGAATGGCTGAAGAAGGACCCTCGCGAGGTGGCGAACCTTTTTCGTGACCTTTTGATCAACGTCACCGATTTTTTCCGTGATCCCGACGCGTTCAAGCTGCTCGAGGACAAGGTCGTACCGCAGCTGTTCGAGGGCAAGACCGCCAGCGACGCCGTCAGGATCTGGGTGCCTGGCTGCGCCACCGGCGAGGAGGTGTTCTCCATCGGCATGCTGTTGCGCGAACACATGGAGACGCTTTCGGTTGTGCCACGCGTCCAGATATTTGCGACCGACATCGATGAGCCCGCGCTTGCGGTGGCGCGCGCGGCGCGTTACCCGGCGGCATTGCTGCAGGGCGTCTCGCCCGAGCGCAGGCAGCGTTTTTTCAGCAGCGCCGGCGAGAGCTACGTGCTTGCGAACGAGGTCCGGGAGCTGTGCGTCTTTTCCCCTCACAGCATCGTCCGCGACCCGCCTTTTTCACGCATGGACATGGTTTCATGCCGCAACCTGCTGATCTATTTCGGCTCGGACATCCAGAACCGGGTCATTCCGATCTTCCACTACGCGTTGAAGCCGGGCGGTTATCTTTTCCTCGGCACGTCCGAAAGCGTCGGCCAGCACGACGACCTGTTCGCCACCGTCGACAAGAAGCAGCGCATTTTTCAGGCGCGCGAGCATGCCCCGCCACACATTAGGCTGCCGATGCTGATCGGCGATGGCCGTTCAGGCGCCTTCCTGCCTGAAGGAACGGGGCCGAACAAGCGAACCGCCAGCTATCCGCTTCGGCAGGCGGTCGAGGCACAGGTGCTGGAGCGTTTTGCACCGCCGCATGTTGTGGTGAATGGTGATGGTGACGTCGTGTACTATTCGGCGCGGACCGGCAGATATCTCGAAGCGCCGCAAGGCATTCCGAGCCGGCAGGTGCTAACTTTGGCCCGCTCCGGGCTAAGGCTCGACCTGCGCGCGGCGTTGCGGGACGCCGCCTCGACGCGCCGCACCATCGTGCGGGAAAATGTCGTCATCGACGAGGACGACGAACAGGCCCAGTCGATCAAACTCACTGTCGAGCCCCTGGCGGAACGCGGCAAGGGCGAACGGCTTTATCTCCTCCTGTTCGAACCGACGGGGCCGGTGCAGGCGCGGTCCGATGTTGGGCCCGAAAACCGTAGCAGCGAAGGCGCTGCTGATCTCGAGCGGGAGCTGCGCGAAACCCGCGAGCGACTGCAGTCGACGATCGAGGAGTACGAAACGGCGCTGGAAGAGCTGAAATCGTCGAACGAGGAACTCGTCTCCGTCAACGAGGAGGCGCAGTCGACCAATGAGGAGCTTGAGGCCTCGAAGGAGGAGATGCAGTCGCTCAACGAGGAGCTCAACACGATAAATTCGGAGCTGACCAGCAAGATAGAAGAGCTCGACCGCGCCAACAGCGATTTGCGCAATCTGTTCGAGAGCACGCAGATCGCAACCATCTTCCTCGACCGCAATCTGGTGGTGCGGACCTTTACGCCGGCGGCCTCGTCTTTCTTCAGCCTGCGTCCCTCCGACGTCGGCCGGCCGCTGACCGAGCTTTCGAGCCAGCTCGACTATCCCGAGCTGAAACCGCATATCGATGCCGTCTTCGAAACCGGAGAGACCCTGAACCATCATCTGGCGCGCGACAACCAGGGCCGGTTTTATATGGTTCGCATCAATCCGTATCGCGACAAGGATAACAGGATCCAGGGCGTCGTGGTCACACTGGTCGACGTCACCACCCTGGCCGAGACGGAAGAGCAAAACCGGGTGCTCATTTCGGAGCTCAACCACCGCGTCAAGAACATGCTGGCGGTGGTCGCCAGCATCGCCAACCGCACCCGTGAAAGTTCGGAATCGAAGGAAGAGTTCGCCGAAGCGCTGATCGGTCGCCTGCACGCCATGTCGCGGGCTTACGGTCTGCTGTCGAAGGAACGCTGGAAAGAAGCTTCGATCAACGAACTGCTGCATCAGGAGCTCGAACCTTTCAGCATTGACCGGTTCGAGCTTGACGGCGCTGAAGTGAAGCTTAGCCCGCAACAGGGCCTTTCCCTTAGCATGGCCATTCATGAACTGGCGACCAACGCCGCAAAATATGGCGCGCTGTCGAAGCCCGAGGGCAGGGTGGCGCTGACGTGGTCGGCAGATGGCGACATTTTCAGGCTTGCCTGGCGCGAGAGAGGTGGGCCGCCGGTCAGAAAGCCCGAAATCAACGGCTTCGGGCTTTCGCTGTTGCAGGGCGAGATCGGCTACCGGCTTGGCGGAAACGTCGAGACCACCTTCAATCGTGACGGTCTTGAGGTCCAGATCACATTCCCGATGATGCGCAAGGAGGCGCCGTGAGCGACCCGCTGCGCGTCCTGGTGGTCGAGGACGAATGGCTCATCGCCGAGGACATCGCTGCTTGTCTGCGCGCTTCGGGACATCAGGTGATCGGCCCCGCCCCTTCGGTGGCGGCGGCGCTTCGCCTTATCGGCGAAAAGCCTGTCGACGTGGCGCTGCTGGATGTTCAACTGCATGGCGAAACGAGCCTGGCGATCGCAGAGGAATTACAAACCCGCCACATTCCGTTTGCCTGCCTGACCGGATTTGGGCCGCGCGATGTTCCATCCGCGTTCGCCAATTTCAAGTTTGTTCGCAAGCCGGCAGATCAGGCTGCCATTCTCAAAGCCTTGGCTGAATTGGTCCCGACGTCCTAGCTCGTTTCAGCAGCCGCTGGCATCGCCCTTCAGTCCAGCGGCCTTTCGGTCGGCCGCGGCGTGGTGCCTTGCTGGCGCGGCCGGCCGGCGTTGCGGTTCGCCACCGGATTGTCCAGCGGAGCGGTCGAGGGCTTCGATGTTCCCGCGGTTTTCGGCGTCGGCGGCCTCGCTCCGGTATCCGGATCGTCAGCGTCCCGCCTTGGACGTCGCAAGCCGGCGGCATTTGCCTGCCGGATTGCCGGCTTCGATGTGGTATTCTTGTTGGCCATGGTGTCTCCTTCCTGCTGCGACGGAAACAACGGATGGGTTCGTTCGTTGCTCACAGCGCCTACGTTTCAACCGCCGGCACGGTGCGAAGTTCCACGACCTGCGGCTTCAGGAGTCTCCTTCGGTGTGCAATTTATGCGGCAAGGCATTGATCCCGCGCATCCATGGTAGATGGGAACCATTTTCGATACTGGCTGTTCGGCTCGCAGGAAGGAGCCGGACATGGAGCGACGTAACGCTATACTTTCGCTTGTGATAGCAGCGATCATTATCGTCGGCTTTCTCATTGGCTTTTTGTATGCCGATATGGGCTGGCGCACCTCGCCACTCAAAAGAGCCCAGGAGCAAAACCAGGGCGGGAACGCCCCGGCCGACACCTCGCCTGCCGCGGGCGTCGAGAAGAACCCCCAAGAGAATACCGAGATGCCGGATCAGCAATAACCGCGATCCCTGGCAGAGCTACAAACCGGGGGAGCGCATTGGCGACAAGCTGGATGGCCTCGCCCGACGCCGGCAACCAATCGCTGTGTCGGTTTGCTGGTGATGTCGGACTTACTGTGGCTGCTGATGCCTGGCTGCCAACGCAGCGGCCTCTTCCTCCGTCGTTGAAATCCCTGCTGCTGATGTAAGCGATTTCTGGCATTTGCGCATGGGAAGCACGGCGTGCTCAGTCTCCAGAGACGAAAGCCGGCCGATCCTGCTGCTTCTTGCCAACGCATCTTGATTGGCCCTTGCTGCAAGCCACTCTGCCCGCTCCCGCGGCAAGCCGATAAGGCAAATACCAGCGAAGTACGCAGGCACATCCACGGTCGTATCGAACACGGCCCATGTGTTGGTCGGTTCCTGAACGGGCAAAAACCTCATAACAGCTCCTGCTAATATATAGCACGAACTTACGGACGGAGCACTGTTCCGGCATCAACCAAACGAAGGAGAATTTTTCGTTTTGCCACGCTGCGGCGCGCTGAGCCTCGCGACTTGATCCACAGCTTCTGCATCGCGGCTGCGACGTGCCCGAAATAGGTGGCAGATCTCGATGAGCGAACGCATCCAGGAGCCCGCCAAGCGGCGGCGCTTTTGCGTGCCGGCTATCCGCCTTCAGTGCCCCATCTCGCGGGAGCGCTGCTCGGAACCAGGAATCCACTTTTTAGCAACTCCAGGGCGTCGAGTGCCTCCTCATCCTGCAAATTTGTCAGAGCCACCCCGTCTGCGAAGACAACCCTATTGTCGTCTATGTCATAGACCTCCCAAAGCCCTTCCTTGATCCGTCGAATGGCGTGCCGATGCTCCATAAGCAGACGCTAATTGAGTCGCGGAAATGGTGGCTAGTAAAAATCAGGGGCAGGCCGACATTAGCAGTGGAAAACCTCAGGCGCCCTGACGCGTGATGCGTGTGCGAAGCCAAGGGTATGCCAGCCGCGTGGCCCGAGGGGACCGTATCGACCACGAGCAAATAGCCAGGTTGAGAATCCGTTTGACGCTCATTGCGGACACTCGGGCTCTGATGTAATTTAGGGATCGATCAAGTGAGGAATATACCGCTGTCGCGACGGCTTTTCTCTCTTTTCTGTCTCGGCAGATAGCATGCTCTCTAACGGACCTTGGCACTGCAAGCTGTGTTCTTGTGGTCGCCAGGTAACGACGGTTAAGGGATTTGCCATGCTCCGACGTTGCGGCTTCGTTGCGGCCTTGATGCTCGCAAGCGTCACGACTTTCGACGCTTCTGCAGTCGAACGAAGGGTCGCCTTTGTAATCGGCAACTCCGATTACCAGGAAATCTCGGCCCTCAAGAACCCGGCCAAAGATGTGGTGGACGTGTCCAACACGTTTCGAGCGGCTGGGTTTGATGTTTTCGTCGCCAGCAATCTTACAAAGCTGCAATTTGAAGATCAGTTCCGCAACTATCTTGCCGCCGTGGACGGCGCGGATGTGGCTGTCGTCTACTATTCCGGCCACGGCTTTCAGATCGGCGGCGAAAATTTCCTGATCCCTGTCGATGCCTCGTTGAAAGATGCGGCGGACGTCGAGGTCCAGGCAATCAAGCTGAACGATGTGCTGCAGCAGATGCGTTCGAAATCGAAGATCCAGGTGATCATCCTCGATGCCTGCCGCAACAATCCATTCCCTCGCAAGGACTATTGGCTCAGAGACCAGCTTCTTACCGCCAGCGGCACCGGACTTGCGCAAGTAAGAAGCTCGTTGAACACACTGATTGCTTTCGCCACCGAACCCGGCGCGGTCGCCTATGACGGCGCCGGCGACCTCAGCCCTTTTTCATTGGCGTTTTCTCGTCGCGCGCTCGCCCCGAACCAGGAGATCCGCACGGTCATGTCGGCCGTCCGCCGGGATGTGGTTGAGGCGACCAAGGGCCTGCAGGTTCCCTGGGAGAACTCTTCGCTGATTGACGAAGTCGTCCTGATGCGTCGCACCAGCCGCCCATCGCTGCCGCCGGTATTGGAGAAGGTCGTGCTGTCCGGGGCCGGCCCCATCGATCTGGACCTCCCGGAACCGGTCCAGGTCGACGGCGGGACAATAACCGTCAGCATCGAAAGACTACCCGCCTTGGGACGCCTGATGCTGGACGGCAAGGTCGTCGAGGCGGGAGAACTGATCCAGGGCAAGGATTTGCCGCGTTTGCAGTTGGATGTCCCCAAGGGAACTGGCGAGCCGGAAGAGATGGATATGCTGGCCTACGCCGCACGCGACAGTTGGGGCGGCGAAGCCAAGGGCATGCTGGTGTTCCGGGTCAAGAGCGGCGAAGGAGCCGAGGGCGAACAGGTGATGGCCTCGCTCGAAGCCGAGCAGAAGCAGCAGGTGCTGCAGCGCGGCATTCATGTCACCGGTGCGGCCGAGGCGATCGAGAACCGGGACGTCGACGTTCCGGTCGGCGTCGGCGCCGTTGCCCTGAACCTCGACGTCCCGACAGACGATGCGGCGGTCAGCCTGAAAGTCACAAACTATCCGGCAACGGGGACGCTCTCCCTGCCGGATCGGACCCTGTCGCCCGAATCGAGCTTGACGGTCGGCGAAGTCGAGGGGCTGCGCTATGAACCCCAGATCGGAGCCAGTGCACCGGTCGAGATCGCCTTCGAAATTCGGGCGGACAGCGGCGCAGCCAAACCCGCCAAGATGAAACTGTCGCCGAGCGTCGATCCATGCGACCTGGCTGCCGGCGAACCTCTCGACCTTCAGGGCGTGGTCCCCGGCCTGCTGCCAAATGAAATCGGCGCCGACGCGGTGAAGCTGTGCGAGGCTGCGGTGAAGGCGTATCCCGATGTCGCCCGCTTCCGTTATGAACTGGGGCGCGCGCTGCTTGCAGCCGGCAAGGTGGACCAGGCCAGGAAAGCGATCCAGCAGGCCGCCGACAGGGGGCACGTGCGCGCGGTGTTCGAGCTCGGCTACCTCCATGCGACGGGAACGGGCCAGGCTGTCGACCGCAAGCAGGCCAACACCTTCTACGCGGTGGCATCCGACAAGGGTGACCCCTACGGCATGACGGCATGGGGTCGTGCCCTGTTCCATGGAAACGGCGTCGAGCGCGACACCGCCAAGGGGCTGGATCTGCTGCTCAAGGCGGCATCGATGGGGCACACCTATGCCATGAACGATCTCGGCGCGATCTTCACCGAAGGCCGCAACGGCGTGCCCGCCGACCAGGCCCGTGCCGTTGCCTTCCTGAAGGCCGGCGTCCAGCGCCAGGACATGTATTCGATGAACTTGCTCGGTCGCAATTACCTCAGCGGTCGAGGCGTCGAGAAGGATCCGAAGGCTGCGCTGGAGCTTTTTCAGAAGGCCATCGACCTCGGCCAGCCCTATGCGCCGGCCAGTCTTGCGCGCATGTACCGTGATGGCGTTGGCGTCGAGCAGAACCTTGATGAAGCCCAACGCCTGTTTGAACTGGCAACCTCGCGCGGTGACCAGTCCGGCGCCTATGATCGCGCGGCTCTCGAGATGCAAAAGGGCGACCAGGCCGACCAGGCCGTCGCCGTGCGTTTCCTGGCATTCACAGTAGCGCTCGATTTTCGCAATGAATTGCCTGACGCCCGCGCGACGTTGGCGAAATTCGGGGCCAAGCCGAAAGCGGCGGCGTTGAAGCAGCTGCGTGGGGAACTCAAGTCGAAGATTCCGTTGAGCGGTTCTGTCGACAAGCAACTGGTCAAAGTGGCGAGGGCGGTCTGGGAACAAGCCAATCCGCGTCGGGATTTGTTCTGATCAACAAGGAGGCAATGGTGGGCAGAAATCGGAAGCAGGCAACAATCGGGATAACTCTGTCCATCGCCTTGGCGGGGGTCACGGGCTGCACATCCTGGCCACCCCTTCAACCGACGCCGCTGGTGGCGACGCCAGCACCGGCGCCGAAGGTCGTTCGCAGAGCCCCGGCGCCGCGGAAGGTCGTCAACCCGGCTCCCAAACCGGTAGCCGCCAGGAAAGCGTTTAAACCGGTCGCGGACGAGCCGGCTGCTCCCGTAATCATTCCGACTTCGGGAGGTGGTGGCGGAACTGGCCGGAGTGGGGGGAGTGGCGGGAGTGGCGGGAGCAGCGGAGGAGGAGGCGGCTGGGGAGGAGGATAGCGTTGAATGGCTGCTGCAAGTAAGCCAATTAGAGCATTTACGGCCAAGTGGAGTCACTTGGCGTCGCAGAAATGCGGCTAAATCAAACAGATAGATCTGGATGCTCAGCTCAATTTGAACGTATCCCGCTCGCGGATCCGGGCGACGGTCTAACTCGCATCCGCTGACTGGCGCAGCGCCTCTGTCTCCGCCAACTGGATGCCCATTTCGACAAACGCGGAAAGAACTGAAAAGCGATCCTCCAGTGCAACGCGTGCCAGTCCGGCCAGAACCCCCGCACTCACCGCGCGCGCGGCTGGCGGCAAGGCCGATAGCGCTGGCGCCTCCATGGCTGAACCGTTGCCATGCCGTCCTGCAGCCAGGGCAATCCAGGCGGCCGGCGTTGTTGGCGGCATTGCCGCAGCCTTGTCCACTTCCGGGCGATGGTGAGGGCTCTCCGGTTCGCTGACCCAGTCACGAACAACCGCGAGCAATTCCTGATCCCTGCTGTCGAGCAGAACGGTGAGGTGGCTCAGGCATTCATGTGCCCACCACACCGCAGCCCGTTCGGGAAGCAGATAGGCACAGAACGTAATCGCCTCCTCTGGCACCCGCCCGGCCAGCAGGGCGCGGCAAAATTCGATTGAAGGCTGTTCGGTCGGAAGTGCCACCATGTCCCTGGAAACAGCGGGGCAGGCCATGAAAAGGTCCCGTGCCGTTTTGAATCGAAGCTCATTGGCCATGGCGCCACGCTTTCCCCAGGGAACAATCGACACTGAAGCCCTGGACCGGGCGGGTCAAGTCTCCAGTCCCTGGCAAGATGCGACTGCCCTCCATCACTCGTATGCTTGACGTTTATTGACAGACAACCGCTTCGCAATTTGGTATTGTCCGCAGTCGATGAAATCGATGCTCAAGACAGGAGTAACCGTTATGCGGTTGGGCAGTTTAGCCTTCGTGTTTACGGTCGCGTTTTATTCGACCCACGCTTTTGCTGATCCACTTCAGAAATCAGAAGACATCGTGAAGTTTTTTGACGCGGCGAGCGAGCTCGGCCCGCCGCGTGGAATTTGCGTCGGCACCGAAGAAGAGTGCAACAGCAAGAACAAGGCAGCGCCTGCCGAAAAAACCAGCCTCGACATGCTGATCAATTTCGGCCTTGATTCTGCGGAACTCGATGCGACTGCCCGCGCTGAACTGGACGAGTTCGCCAAGGCACTGAAGGACCGCCGACTGAGCACTTTGAACTTCGTTGTCGAGGGTCACACAGATGCAACCGGCTCGGAGCGCTACAACGAGGGGCTGTCGGAACGCAGGGCCAGATCGGTAACAACCTTCCTCACCTCCAACGGCATCGATCCTGCCCGCATCAAAGCGACAGGCCTGGGCGAAGCGAGCCCGCGCAACCCCAATCCATTCGATCCGGTAAACCGCCGGGTGGAAATGCGGATAAGGACCGAGTAGCTGGAGCGGGTGCGCTGGACCATTTTGCAGTCAAATGGAATCACTTTCGACAGCACTCCGGCCAACACCCCTCGACCGTCTTGGCGCTGCGCGCCAATCCACCTTCTTCCACAGGGGGAGAAGGCAAGAGCGCGCTATTACCGCTACGGTTGCAAACTCCGGTCGCCGACGTAAGCGATTTGGCTCCCCCTTCTCCCCTTGTGGGAGAAGGTGGCCGCGAAGCGGCCGGATGAGGGGTGTTCCAGCTTGGCACCGACAGCACTCCGGCCAACACCCCTCAACCGTCTTGGCGCTGCGCGCCAATCCACCTTCTCCCACAAGGGGAGAAGGCAAGAGCGCGCTATTACCGCCACGCGTAGCAGAAATGCGGCTAAAACAAATAGATAGAGCGGGATGCTGGCTCACAGCGCATTCTGAACGGAACTCACCATAGCCGTGATCGCCTGCTTGTATTTTTCGAACTCGGGCGATGTCTGCCGGACTTCCGTCGTTGTCGTTGTCTGTTGGCTCACTTCAACCATCGCCGGGCTCAGCTTCCGCCCCATTTTCCTTTCGGCCCAGCTCACGACATAGCTGGCGGACTTGCCGGTG
>NZ_AZUX01000016.1:7500-203621 GCF_000513915.1 Mesorhizobium sp. WSM2561 | reverse complement strand
CGCTTGAGCCGCGCCATGATCTTCTTCGGCCCCCACAGTGGATGTGCCTCCTTCGAAGCAACGATCCGCTCCACCAGATCCACCGCCGTCGCCCGGCCATGATTGAGCGGCGCCCGCGGCCGGTCATGCAGACCTTCCGGGCCGAACTCCCGGTACCGTCCCAGCCATTTGTAGCCGATCTTGCGCGATATGCCGAAGTCAGCACAAAGCTGCGTCATCGTCTCATCACCCGCCAGGCACTCCACAACAAACCGAAGCCGCTCATCCATGATGCCAGTCTCTCGCCAAACCATCGCCGGTCCTCCCGGCGAAGGAGAAAACTGTCACCCATGTAATCAGTCCATTCTGTTACCTATCTATCCGGTTCGGACAACCGGACATTTCTCCCCGTATAGTGACGGGGAGAAAGACGCTTTCACTGACGATTTCGCTAATTTTCGACGTTGCAACAAAGAGTGCCGGCGGTGCGATCTGCCTCTTCTCCCCGCCACTATACGGGGAGAAGGTACCCATCTATCAACTGGACACCGGCAGCCGGATGAGGGGCAGCGCAGACGCCAGCCAGTCTAGCTTCAGGGTTTTGTTCGGCGGACTAAATGTTCATACGTGATTTGCCAACGGTCGCTCTCGGAAGATCTTTCCTCGCCGATCCAATGGAAGCTGCTGGCGGTGATCTCGGTGAAACGCCATCGAGTTTTCAGACCGCGCGAATCAGTGCCGAGTTGGACAATGTCCTTACCCTCGGCCCGCCCGGTCTGGCGCGAGTGATCTCGGTTGAGCGGGTCATTCCATATGATGTGCCAGCCATCGATCCCAGGATCGAAGATGCGCAAAGTCGTGCCATACATCGTGGATGGCGCAGGGCGCTTGGGCCTGATCCAGACGTCCTGAATCGCGCGGCCTTCGAGCACCCAGCCAAAATGGCATTCTCCATCCCATTTCTGGATTGTGCCGTCATCGCGGTAGTGGACCGTGTCCATTTCCCAGCTTCCAATTAGCCATCCATACAGGTTCATGTCTTTCGCTCGGTCGGCTGGGGGACCGTCGGATCCGAGAGCGGTGAGAAACGGAGAAATCGTCATCGTCATACTGCCTTTGGTTTCCAAGTAGGCGAGCTCAACTGCCCAGCGCAGCCCCGACGGCCCGTTGTCGCGCCCGCTTGCCGCAAGCGCCGCCTCGTGAAATTTCGCGACGGAAGCCCGTGTCGGCGCCGGAACATTGCCGCCACAATTTGCAGCGTTGCGGTTTCCAGGGCTTGGGGAAAATTGCTATAATGCCGCTATGAGCCGGCCAGGCTGATCACACCGATGATTGAGCGGTTTATGGCGACGGATCGGGCGTTCGCGAAGGCGCGGCGGAACCGGCAACCCCAGCTGGAATATGACACCAAGGGACAGTTCCCGGCAGTCGGTGGACCATAAAAAAGGCGGCGCCAGTTACCTGACGCCGCCGTTATTTGTTTCCGTCGGAAGGTTTTACGCCGCCGGCTGCGCCTCGATGGTGCGCAGCGCCTGCATCTGGCGCTTGGCTGCGGCCTTGACCGCGTCCTGCACCTTCTCGAAGGCGCGCACCTCGATCTGGCGCACGCGCTCGCGGCTGATGTCGAACTCGGCCGACAGCTCTTCCAGCGTCAGCGGCTCCTCAGCCAGGCGGCGCGCCTCGAAGATTCGCCGCTCGCGCTCGTTGAGCACGGCAAGAGCGCCGGACAGCATGCCGCGCCGGTTTTCCAGCTCGTCCTGCTCGATCAGCGCCTCTTCCTGGCTTTCGTGGTCGTCGACCAGCCAGTCCTGCCACTCACCGGACTCGCCTTCGCTCGCCCGGATCGGCGCGTTGAGCGAGGCGTCGCCCGACAGGCGGCGGTTCATCGACACCACTTCCGCTTCCGACACGTTGAGGCGGGTGGCGATCTCGGCGATCTGCTCGGGCTTCAAGTCGCCGTCGTCGAGCGCCTGAATCTTGCCCTTCACCTTGCGCAGGTTGAAGAACAGCCGCTTCTGGTTGGCGGTAGTGCCCATTTTGACCAGGCTCCACGAGCGCAGGATGTATTCCTGGATCGAGGCCTTGATCCACCACATCGCGTAGGTGGCGAGCCGGAAGCCGCGCTCCGGTTCGAATTTCTTGACGGCCTGCATCAGGCCGACATTGCCTTCCGAGATCACCTCGCCGATCGGCAGGCCGTAGCCGCGATAGCCCATGGCGATCTTGGCGACGAGCCGAAGGTGGCTGGTGACGAGCTTGTGCGCAGCCGTGGTATCCTCGTGCTCAGCGTAACGCTTGGCGAGCATGTACTCTTCCTGCGGCTGAAGCATCGGAAAGCGACGGATTTCTTCCAGGTAGCGGCTGAGGCCGCCTTCGCCGGAAACGATACTGGGTAGTGACTGGGCCATGATAGCGCCCCTCTCTCTTGGAGTGGTGCCCCCTAACGCGGCGGGCATATGTCACGAACGCCAAAAGGCTCGTTCGCGACAGCGGATGTATACAGGAACAAAACCAGAAAGGACAGCATTTGGTTCAACACGAAACAGTGTGTCACGCCAAAGTGAACAACGCGGGTCAGGTTTTTGCCGATCTGGTTTTGAATGGATGAAGCCGGTTCAGAGTCTGCGGAAGCCGTCCACGAGTTCCTCCATGTCGCTCGGTAGCGGCGCCTCGAACCTCATCGGTAAATGGGTAGTCGGATGCCGAAATTCAAGCAGGCGGGCATGCAATGCCTGTCGCGGAAAGCCCTTCACCTGGCCTTTCAGCGGCTCGGGCAGCCGGTTCGCCTTGGTCCGAAAGGCCTGGCCGTAATCGGGATCGCCGACGACCGGATGGCCGATATGAGCCATGTGGACGCGGATCTGATGGGTGCGGCCGGTTTCGAGCCGGCATTCGACCAGGCTCGCCGTGGCAAACTCCTTTTGCTGCTCGCCAAAGCGCTCGACCACCGTGAAATGGGTGACGGCGTGGCGGGCATCGTCCCGGCCCTGTGGCACCACGGCACGGCGCACGCGGTCGGCGGCGCGCCCAAGCGGCTCGTCGACCGTGCCTGTCGGTCTCATCGGAATGCCCCAGACCAGCGCCAGATAGGCGCGTTTGAGATCGCCGGTCAGGCCATGGTCGGCAAACGCCTCCGACAATGATTTGTGGGCGCGGTCGGTCTTGGCCACGACCATGACGCCGCTGGTCTCCTTGTCCAGGCGGTGGACGATGCCCGGCCGCCGCACACCGCCGATGCCGGAAAGACTGTCGCCGCAATGGTGGATCAGCGCATTGACCAGCGTGCCGGTCCAGTTGCCGGCGCCGGGATGGACGACCAGCCCCGGCGGCTTGTCGATGACGATCAATTCATTGTCTTCATAGAGGACGTCGAGCGAGATGTTCTCGCCTTGCGGCTCCGCCGGCTCCGGCTCCGGCATGTCGACCGATACGCGTTCACCGGCCGCCAACTTGCGTTTGGTCTCGATGACCGGCTGGCCGCCGACTTTGACGGCGCCCTGTCTGATCAGCATCTGCACCCGGCTGCGCGACATGTCCGGGCCGAGCTTGCCCGCCAGCCATTGGTCGAGCCGCTGGCCGGCCGCATCGGGGCCTGCTTCCAGCACGACCGATCCGTCTGGCGATCCCCCATTTGGCGATCCGCCCGTCAATCCATCCTCTATCAATATCGGGGTCTCTTCGTTATGAGCGCTCATCGAAAATCGTTCCGGAATGGTTTGCCATGGCTGCTGCCGATGAAGACGAGGAAAAGCCGCTCGACCCCGAAGTCGAAAAGGTGCGCAAGAAGCTCGTCCGCTTCGTCGCCATCAACCTCGGCCTGCTGTTCCTCGCCCTTATGGTGGTGATTGCAGCCCTTGTCTACAAAACGCGCAGCGCGCCGCCGGCAGCCCCATCCCCTGCCGGCGACATCCAAGTGCCACCAGGCGAGCCGCTGACCGGCGACATCGTGCTGCCGGTCGGCGCCAAGGTCATCAGTCAGTCGCTGTCCGGCAACCGCGTCTCCATCGATGCGGAGCTTGCCGACGGCAGCCGCGGCATTTTTGTCTACGACATCACCGAGCGCCGAATAATCGGTCGCTTTTCGATCCGCAACAAATGACTGCGTGTGCGAAAAATCGCCGCGTCGCCAGCGTTGCGCTTGTCGTCGCCAATTACGATGAGGCGATCGCCTGGTATGTCGACAGGCTGGGCTTTTTGCTGACCGAGGACGTCGATCTCGGCGGCGGCAAGCGCTGGGTCACGGTGGCGCCGGCGAACGGACAGGGCGCGCGGCTGCTGCTGGCCGAAGCGTCGGACGATATGCAAGCAAGCCGGATCGGCAACCAGACCGGCGGCCGCGTCTTTCTGTTCCTCGAGACCGACGATTTTGTCCGCGACCACGCGGCAATGCTCGAAAAGGGCGTTGAATTCCGTGAGGCGCCCCGCGTTGAGCCCTATGGCACTGTGGCGGTTTTCGCCGATCTCCATGGAAATCTCTGGGATTTGATCGAGCCAAAACGATAGGCCTGCAACGGATATTTCCCGACATCATTGACTGCCAGAAGCCCAGTTGCTTTTTCCCGGCCGTCAGCCTATATCGCCGGTTCTTGAACGCGCCCATCGTCTAGCGGTCAGGACACCGCCCTCTCACGGCGGGAACAGGGGTTCGATTCCCCTTGGGCGTACCAAGGACTTAGCGCGCTTGCGATCTGTGCATCGAATGTTCATCGATGAGCGACCCTGTACGGCCGCGAATGTTGGCGGACCTGAGGATCTGGAGTCGCTGACGCAAGCCATGCACAATTCAAACACAAGAAGAAAGTCGGTAGAGTGACGGTTCCGCACCCCAAAGGGATATTCCTTTGGGAACCTTGCGGAGCATTGAACGTCAATCCGGTCTAAAGCTGAGGTAGATACAATGAAGCAGTATATCGGGTTGGTCCATAAGGATACCGACAGCGACTTCGGCGTGTCCTTTCCTGATTTTCCCGGCGTTGTCACCGCCGGCACCGATCTGGACGACGCTCGTGCTGTGGCTGAGGAGGCCCTTGCCTTTCACATCGAAGGGCTTGTGGAAGATGGCGAAGCCATTCCAGAATCCTCCAGCTTGGAAGATGTCATGGCCGACGCCGATAATCGAGACGGCGTTGCAATCTTGGTTGCGGTGAAGACCGAGGCCAAGAAAGCTGTCCGCGTGAACGTCACGCTCGCTGAAGATGTTCTAAGCCAAATTGACGCTTTTGCTGAGGCGCACGGTTATACCCGGTCCGGCTTTATCGCGAAGGCGGCTCAAAGGATCATCGAGCTTAAGGGCGGTCGAAAGGCTCGCGGCGCTTAGCTACCGTTTGCGCTACACAGGCCTTACAATGCAAGCGTCCCTATGTGGCCTGGCTTCTGGCGCATCGTCGCCGGTTGATTTAGCATCTCCTGATAATCCTCGTGCCAGGCACAAGGCAGCGCAACCGCGAGCGGCACCGGGGGCGAAGAGAACACGACGGCGTCCGGCTGCCAGGGAGGAACCCATGCAAAAACTGCAATCGCAAGGCGTCCATCACATCACGCTGGTCGGCGCCGGGCGCCAGACCTCGATCGACTTCTGGGAAGGCGTGCTTGGCATGCCTTTCATCTTCGAGCAGCCCAATCTCGACAAGGCCAGCGAAAGCCACCTCTATTTCGATCCGGGCGACGGCCGGCTGATCACCATCTTCACCGACGAGAGCCGCACGCCGGTCAAACGGCGCACGCCGACCGATCCGGGCTGCGTCCATCACATCGCGTTTGCGGTGTCGCGGGTCACCTTCCTGCAGGCGGTCGCCCGGCTCGACGAGCGCGCCATCAAGCACAGCGGCGTCAAGGATCGCGGTTTTATGGATTCGATCTATTTCGAGGATCCGCTCGGCCTGCTGATCGAGCTCGCTTCCTACCGTTTCGAGCCGCCGGCGGGCTTCACCCATGCCGACGTGCTGATGCAGGCGCACAAGCTTCGCGTCGCGCGCGGCGACTACGCAATCGCCGAAGTGCATCTCGCCGACGCGATCCAGGCGCTGGTCGAGCGCTCCCGTGCGACCTTGTCGGAGGACCGCGCGCCGAAGAATCCATACTGACGACAGCAACCCGAGGGAGGACGACAATGGTAAAGACGACAACGAAAAATGGGAAGAAGCCGGCTGCCAAGGCCGCCACGAAACCAGCTGCCAAGGCGACAAAGCCTGCGGCCAAGGCGACAACGCCTGCGGTCAAGGCGTCAGGCGCTTCCGACAAGTCGGCAACGAAAGCCGCCGCAAAACTTGAAGACAAGGCGTCCGCGAAATCCGCGCGGAAGACCAAGGCGAAATCAGGAAAGAAGTCTGCACTGATGCTCAGCATGCTGAAGCCGAGCGTCAACAATATGAGCGTACGGGTGTTTGCGCGCGCGGCCGGGCTCGACCATTCCGAGACCGACGTATGGGGCCACACGCGCTCGCCCGAGTATATGGCGCGAAACCCGGCCCATCTGACGCCGATGATCGAGGACAAGGGCCTGCCCAGGGGCGTGTTGTGGGAAAGCTGCGCCATCATGCAGTATCTCGCCAACAAGCACGGGCTGGAGAAATTATATCCCAAGGCGCCGGCCAAGCGGGCGATGATCGACAGCGCCATGTTCTACCTGATCGGCACGCTCTACCCCTATGTGGCGCGCGCCACCTATCCTGCGCTGAATTTCCCGCAATATGCCGGCGAGGTCGGCCACAGCGACGCTCATCCCGACAAGAAGGCGGAAGCCCAGAAGGCTGCTATGACAGCGATAGCCGAGCCGCTGGAGGTCTTTCACAGCTTCTTCAGGAACGGCAAGCCGTTCATCGGTGGCAAGAACCCGTCGATCGCCGACATCCGCCTGGCGGCGACGCTCGAATTCCTGGCCGCCATCGACTACGCGCTGCCCCAATGGGCGAAGGAGTACATGGCGGCGATCGAGAAGAAGCTCGGGAAGGCCTATGCCGAGCCGGCGGCCGACGTGCGCGGCTATATCGCTTATGTGAAGTCGCAGGCCGGGGCGTGAGGCTTTCACTCTCACGGTTTTGCTTGCCCAGGCCGACCGAAACCGAGCCCGAAGGCCCGCCACCTTTTACGGGACGTAAGAATGTTTGAAGCGTCGACGACGAAGCGACGGTTGACCTGGAGGCAGCGGTCCTGATGATCAGGCCTGCGCGGGTGGCGTCCATAGAAGGGACTGTATATGACCCGCAAACTACCCTTGTTCGCCGCGTTCGGCCTGGCGCTTGCTGCCCTGGCGGCGTGTGACCAAACTCAATCGGGAGGAACGCAGGCGACGACCGCTGGCCAATTGCCGCCACCTCCAGCCGACACGATGACGCCGGCACCGGCAACCCCGCCAGCTCAGACAGCCCCTGTTCAGTAACAGATCGTCGTTTTCAAAAATGGAACCCTCGCCCCGGGAGGCGGGGGTTCCATTTGGCATTTCAGCTGCAAAGCGGTGCGGCATGACTGATGCTGCGCTTGTCGTTCAGGGACCGAACATTACAAGCTCGGTGAACGACAGATCTCCAAGCGAGGGTGGTCTGGGACCCCTAAAATATTTCAGCCCGCTGTTGGCGCGGTACCACCCGAACAGACCTCCAATCGGCTCCCTGGCGTCGACGACGCAAAGCAGGTTGCCGCTTCGCAAGAGAAAGCGCCCGATGGCACCGGCGCACCGGCTCAAATCCGCGAGAGAGCGGCAATAGACGATCTGATGGGATGGGATAAGACCGCGCAATATCCGGCGCGGCATCAATACGAAAGGAAACGCTGCTCCGTCGCAAATGCAAATCAATGACCGGCAGCCAAGTGCTGAGTGTTCCGAGAGTATGTATCTGTCGCTGTCGGACAGCATCGCCATTTCCGCAAGATCGGGACGAGCTTCAAGCACGCGACATGACCGCTGCGCCGAACTAAAAGCCGGCAAGAAGGCAAATTGTCCGGTGGTGAAGGGGCGAAAGCCGAGCGCCCAGTTGGCTTTCAACGTTGCGGGCGCCGGCGAAATATTGGTGTAGGTCACGTCCCTTCGCTTGAGAATCGTCGTGACCAATTTGGCGCCATAGGGACGGAATTCTGCGTCGACGGACCAGCTTGAAAGGTTGCAGCGGACTTCGTCGCCTTCCTGCCCGGGATAACGGGTATACAGGGTCAGCACAACGCCGACGATCCGATCGGCCTTCTCCAAGGCCAAGCCGTATTGTGGGAACTCGGCGACGGGAGGCCGCTGCGCCAAACGGGTCAGCGCCTGTATCCAGTAACTTCGGTCACGCTTCGGAAACCCCCGGCACAGGCAGTCGACCACTCCTTGCCAATCTGCTTCGCGAATTGGTCGACAGCGAACGCCAGGAGGGAGAGCGCCAAGCACGGCCATAAGTCGACTTCCAGAATAGGCTAAAGCGCGTTGCGGCTGAACGGATCCAATGCGACGCGCTTAAGTCTTGTTTTTATGCATGTCGTTATCGCAAAAACGCTGCGCAGCCTCGGGTCAGGCCCGAGGGCATGCTTTTGCGCGACATGCATCTTCGATATGCCTCTTACCCTAACACGTTGGTGTACAACGATTAATAATATGTGCCCCATTTAAAGACGACTTTCTGCACTGATCACGAAGACGCAAATCAGATTGGCCACGACGCGTCGACGAGCGGTTCCCGTCGGTTAAGGATTCGTTAACCAAATCCCTATCTACTGGTCGGCAATTCACCTCCAACCCGTGACCACGGATGTACTGGCGCGGGTCGAGGTGGAAGGAAAGGTCGGCCATGTGCCGGCCTTTTTGTCTCAATGGCTATTGTCGTCGAGCACCCTCAGCTTCAAGCGCAACGCCACGCTGATCGGGCCGCCGATTCAGCCAAGCGTTGTTCGGTGGCGTCACCTCGAGCGATCGGACCGGTTCACCAAGATATCAGTGTTGCCCGCGTCTCGCATTGACATGGCGTGCCAATTCCGGCGTCTCGAAGACGTAGTCGCTCCAGGCCGATTCCGGAATCTGACCGGCCAGGTAGCATTCCAGCAAAAGACGTTGCTCAGGACTGAGAGGTCTCGGCGCGCGCTCATGGTCCAGTCTCAGCGAGTGAAACAGATTTCTGGTCACGTCCGAGACAGTGAAGTGAATCGACATGTGTTCCGTCTCCTTTGACCATTCAGCGCATAACCCAAGGGATCGGGAATGATCTCCGCTCCGCTGCCCTTCGGTTCGGAAGGACCATGCGCCAAATCAAAACGCCACAGCGTGTGTTGTGCGTCCAAAGCGACGCGCGGCACTGCAATGGCTGTTTAACGTCGAAGGCCGGATAAGGTTCAACGCGGCTGGCGGCAACGCCGATCAGGCAGCCCGAAACCCACCAGTCGGCTCATGCTCTCGGCCTGCGCGGACCGAACCGCTGCGGCGGGTGCGCAACAACGTTTTTCGGGGCCGCATCTTTTAGCTGCCAGCGCTTGAATGCCGGCTGGCTATTCGCAGACCATGCGGACCCGTTTTCCGGGTTGGCTGACGTTCCTGCAGGTGAGCGGTTTCGCCGGCTCGGATGACGGCGTCGGTGGTTGTCTGGCAATCCTGGCGATTTTCCTTCTCGGCGCCACGGAGGTGTCGATTTTGCGGGCCGCCGCTGTTTCCGGCGTTTCGGGCGCCGCAGGAAAGACATCGGTCTGCAGCAACTGCGGCTGTTCGGCTTGCGCCTGCTGCTGCGGCCGGTCCCAGAACCGCCGGACATCGAGCGGCCTTGGAATGACGACGGTGCCGTCGTAGCTGCGCGAGCAGCCGCCCCCTAGCAGCAGCATCGGGCACACGAAAAAAGGCAGGATCCGTCGCAACATCGGCAACACCCTTGCGGGATCTATAACGCGGCTTCGGTTCTACCGACAACCGTCGGAATACACTGCGGGCAAGGCTAGCGCATGACCCGGAGAATCGGAATCGATTTCGCTGGGATCATGCGCAAAAATCAAAGTGCCGCAGCGTCCCTGGCGCGACTTTGGCGCGATTGGGGGTCGGGGCATGGACGATTGCCTGCCCAAGCCCATCAGCCCTAAGCCCATTAGCGAAGGGCGCCTTGCTCGAAAAGGTCCGCGGACGGGGAAATCCAGCGTGGGATAGCCATGTCAGCCTATCGGGTCCAGCCGATTCGGCGAGGCGTTGCGACAAGACTATGGTGCGATCGCACCATACCAAAGCATGCGTCCGGTTGGAACAATAAGCGCATTCGAGTTCCGCTCCTCCAGTTACGGGCGGGAGCAGCGACCGCCGGCAAGAAGCAGGGTCAGATTTACCCCAACGGACCTGCTTCGGCGATGGCACGGCCATGACCTCCTTGGCCGCATGCAACGCGCTCCCGCCCGGATTTTCTTTTTCGGCGCCAGTTGTTCGCCTGTCCAGGCAAATGCCGGCCGCAAATCGCGCAAGCTGCTGATTCCAGCGGCAAACCACGGCTGCAGCGGCGAGATCCGCGGCCCTGCCTTTTGACAGGGCTGTGCGGTGGTTACCGGGCTGACATCAAACTGTCATGTGACTGTAATAATCGGGGGCTATGGCCTCAGCGGGCGCCGAAGGAATGGCGCCGAGAGACCATTTTCCGAACAGGAGCAGGCCACATGAAGAAATTCCTCCTTACGGCGTCGGCCGCGGCGCTTGCGCTCGCCGCGTCGGCTGGTTATGCCGCCGCGCGCGACCAGATTCAAATCGTCGGTTCGTCCACAGTGTTCCCCTTCACGACGGCTGTCGCTGAAAAGCTCGGCCAGAGCGGAAAGATCAAGACCCCGGTCGTCGAGTCGACTGGCACCGGCGGCGGCATGAAGCTGTTTTGCCAGGGCGTCGGCGAAAATACCGCCGACTTCACCAATGCCTCGCGCGCCATCAAGGACAGCGAGCTTAAAACCTGCAAGGCAAACGGCGTGACACCGGTCGAGATCAAGGTCGGCTTCGACGGCATCGTACTGGCCAACTCGAAGGCAGGGACGGTCGTCGATCTGACCAAGGAACAGGTTTTCAAGGCGCTCGCCAAGAACGTCGCTGTTGACGGCAAGGTCGTCGCCAACCCCTACAAGAACTGGTCGGATGTCGATGCATCGCTTCCCGCGACAAAGATCGAGGTGCTTGGCCCGCCGCCGACATCCGGCACGCGCGATGCGTTCGTCGAACTCGTCATGGATGCGGCCTGCCAGGAAGAAGTGAAGGCGGCTAACGAAAAGGGCTGCGGCGAGATCCGCGAAGACGGCGCTTTTGTCGAGGCCGGCGAAAACGACAATCTGATCGTCCAGAAGCTGGAAGCCAACCCGAATGCCTTCGGCGTCTTTGGCTTCTCGTTCCTTGACCAGAACGCCGACAAGCTGCAGGGCCACAAGGTCGACGGCGTCGAGCCGACTTTCGAGAACATCGCATCCGGCGATTACGGCGTTTCCCGCTCGCTCTTTGTCTATGCCAAAAAAGAGCATGTCGGCGTCATCCCCGGCATGCAGGAATTCATCGCCGAGTACACCTCGGAGGCTGCATGGGGTCCTGATGGTTATCTGGCCGACAAGGGCCTGATCCCGCTGCCGGACGCCGAGCGTGCCAAGTCGGCCGAAAACGCCAAGGCCCTGAAGGGCATGGGCTCCTGATGTTTCGGGGGTCCGAGCGTACTGCTCTGACCCCTCATATCCTAAAGCACAAAGCGCGGGACCATAGGTCCCGTGCTTTGAGCCGGTGAATGACCGGCGGTCGAGGGGACGTCCCGAATCATGGTCGGTTATCTCGTTGTTCTTCTGGTGGTTCTGGCCGCTGCGGCCTATTGGCTCGGCCGGACCCGCGCCATTGCCAGTGTCAATGGCGACGTCGCGCGACTGCATTCGCTGCCTGGCCAGCATGGCATGTTTCTGGCGCTTTTTGCTGCCGGTCCCGCGCTGCTTGCGATCGTGTTGTGGTCGCTGGTGACGCCAGGAATTGAATCGTCGATCATTGCCGACCGCTTCTCCTCCGAGTTGTCGGGAATGGGCGTCCCGCAGGTCGAAGCTTTCATCCGCGACGCTCGCGCGATGGCCTTTGGCGGGCTTGTCGGCTTTGCCGATCCCACGAAAGAGGCGGCCGCCGCGCTCTACAAATCGGTCCATGCGACCAGCACCTGGATCATCTGGACGGTCGCGCTCGTGCTTTCCGCGTCCGGATTTTACTGGGCCTATTCACGCATCGCACAGGCCTACCGGGCGCGCCACGTGGTCGAGCGCGTTCTTCGCGCATTCTTGATCGCCTGTTCGGTGGTCGCGATCCTGACGACGATCGGCATCGTCCTGTCGCTTATCTTCGAGTCCCTGCGGTTCTTCCAACAGGTGCCGTTCTATAAGTTCCTGTTCGGCACGCATTGGTCGCCGCAGAGCGCCTTCACCGGCGCGGGAGCGGAGGCCGGGGCGGTCAACGAGGACATTTTTGGCATGGTGCCGCTCTTTGCCGGCACGTTGCTGATCACCTTCATCGCCATGCTGGTGGCTGCGCCTATCGGGTTGATGGCCGCGATCTACCTTTCGGATTACGCCTCCAAAAGCGTCCGCGCGGTCGCAAAGCCGGTTCTTGAAATCCTCGCCGGCATTCCGACCGTCGTCTACGGCTTCTTCGCCGCGCTGACGGTTGCGCCCTACTTCCGCGGTATCGGCGAAAGCCTGGGCCTCAACGTCGCGTCTGAATCCGCGCTCGCCGCAGGCGTGGTCATGGGTATCATGATCATTCCCTTCGTTTCCTCGCTTTCCGACGATGTGATCAACGCCGTTCCGCAATCCCTGAGAGACGGTTCCGCGGGCCTCGGCGCGACCAAGTCGGAAACCATCCGCAAGGTGGTCCTTCCCGCTGCCCTTCCGGGCATCGTTTCGGCGATGCTGCTTGCCGTCAGCCGCGCAATCGGCGAAACGATGATCGTGGTGATGGCGGCGGGGCTGGCGGCAAACCTCACGGCCAACCCGCTCGAAGCGGTCACCACCGTGACCGTGCAGATCGTGACGCTGCTGGTGGGCGACCAGGAGTTCGACAGCGCCAAGACGCTTGCAGCCTTCGCGCTCGGCCTGGTGCTGTTCTGCATCACGCTTACCCTCAACATCGTCGCTTTGCGCGTCGTCCAGAAATACCGAGAGCAATATGACTGATGCGATCTCGTCATTCGGCGCCGTCGGACGGCCGGTCAGCATTCATACCGACGATGCCGCGAAGGCGCGGCTGAAGGGCCGCTACCGCACGGAAACGTGGTTCAAATGGCTTGGCGCCGCAGCTGTTGCGTTGGCCGGCTTGTTCCTAGTGCTGCTCCTGTCGACGATCGTCACGCAGGCGATTCCGGCGCTGCGGCAGAACTATCTGACGCTGCCGATCGATCTTTCAGCGGCCAAGGTCGACCCGGCGAAACTCGATGAAGTGAACTACGACGCCATCGCTCAGGAAGCGCTTACGGCAAAATTTCCGGATGTGACGAGCCGCCAGGACAAGCGCCTGCTGCGCGGGCTGATTTCCACCGGCACAGGCGTGTTCCTGCGCAAGGATATTGCTGCTGATCCGGGGATGCTCGGAGGAACGGTGGACTATGCGGTTCCACTTGACGATTTTGCCGACCTCTATCTCAAGGGTTTGCTTGCCGACGTCGGTTCGGACGAAGCGATTTCGACAAGCGTCACGCCTTCGGAAACCAGCGGCGACATCGATCTGACCTTCGGCGACGATGCCATGCTGGCGCTGGCGCGCGGCCATGGTGCGACCGAGGGCGAAAACGGCAAGTTTACGCTGACGAGCGGCGCGTCGTCGCTGCTGGTCGCGTTCAATGGCGGCACGGTCAAGCTGACCTCGCTGTCGCCTGCGGCCAACGGCACGGTGATCGCAAAAGGCACGGTGATCGAGGCGCTGGACAGCACGGCGCCCGCCGCGAGCGGCCAGGCATTCCTGCGCGTCATCGAGACGCCGGAAGCATCGCGAAAGATTTCGGACAAGGTGATCGTCTGGCTCGACACGCTGAAGAGCGCCGGCCTGATCGAAAGCCGGTTCAACTCGATCTTCTTCTTCACCGGCGCAAGCCGCGAGCCGGAATTGGCCGGTGTCTGGGGCGCGGTCGTCGGATCGTTCCTGACCATGATCGTAACCCTCGCAATCGCCTTCCCGATCGGCGTTTCAGCGGCGATCTATCTTGAGGAATTTGCACCCAAGAACCGGCTGACGACGATGATCGAAGTGAATATCAACAATCTGGCGGCGGTGCCTTCGATCGTCTTCGGCCTGCTTGGACTTGCCGTATTCCTGAATTTCTTCGGCATGCCGCGCTCAGCCCCGGTGGTCGGCGGCATGGTGCTGGCGCTGATGACCCTGCCGATCATCATTATCGCCTCGCGCGCTTCGCTGCGCGCCGTGCCGCCTTCGATCCGCGAGGCGGCGCTTGGCATCGGAGCGTCCAAGGTCCAGACCGTATTCCATCACGTCCTGCCACTGGCGATGCCGGGCATCATGACCGGCACCATCCTCGGAATGGCGCATGCGCTCGGCGAAACCGCGCCGTTGCTGATGATCGGCATGGTCGCCTTCATCGTCGACATTCCCGGCGGCTTCACCGATCCCGCGACGATCCTGCCGGTGCAGATTTTCATGTGGGCGGATTTCCCGGAAGCGGGGTTCCAGCAGAAGACTTCGGCGGCGATTTTGATTTTGCTGGTGTTTTTGGTCATCATGAATGCCATCGCGGTGATACTGCGCAGGCGCTTCGAGCGGCGCTGGTAAGGAGTAGAGGATATGAACATCATGACGGAAGCCGGCGTCGAGCAGAAACTGAGCAGCGCAACCAACGCCCCTTCGATCAAGATGAAGGGCGAAAAGGTCTCTGTTCACTACGGCGAGAAGCGAGCTCTGTTCGACGTCGATCTCGATGTCCGCGAGCATCAGGTGACGGCGTTGATCGGGCCATCGGGCTGTGGCAAGTCGACGTTCCTGCGTTGCCTGAACCGAATGAACGACACCATCGATATCGCGCGGGTGAGCGGCAAGATCACGCTCGACGGCGAGGGCGTCTACGATCCGAAAATCGATGTCGTCGAGTTGCGAGCTCGCGTCGGCATGGTATTCCAGAAGCCGAACCCGTTTCCGAAGTCGATCTACGAAAACGTCGCCTACGGCCCGCGCATCCACGGCCTGGCCAGGAGCAAGGCCGAGTTGGACGGCATCGTCGAATCGAGCCTGAAGAAGGCCGGCCTGTTCAACGAGGTCAAGGATCGCCTGCTCGAGTCGGGTACTGGACTGTCCGGCGGACAGCAGCAGCGCCTGTGCATCGCGCGCGCCATCGCCGTGTCGCCGGAAGTGATCCTGATGGACGAGCCCTGTTCGGCGCTCGATCCGATCGCCACCGCCCGCGTCGAGGAACTGATCGACGAACTGCGCCAGAACTATACGATCGTCATCGTCACCCATTCGATGCAGCAGGCGGCGCGCGTGTCGCAACGCACGGCGATGTTCCATCTCGGCTATCTGGTCGAGGAGGGCGCGACCGACAAGATGTTCACCAACCCCGACGATAAGCGCACCCAGGACTACATCACCGGCCGGTTCGGCTGAGCGGTCCGGCGAATTTCGAACACGAGGACAGCACCATGGGTGAACACACCGTCGCATCTTTCGACGAGGAACTGGAGCACATCGACCGGCTGATCCGCGACATGGACGAGCTCGCCGCCGCAATGGTCGCGGCCTCGATCCGCGCGTTGCTTGCGTCGGACAATGCGATGGCGCAGCGCGTCGTCTCGGACGACGCCATCATGGATGCGCGGCAGCGCGAACTCGACGACAGCGCCATCACGCTGATCGCCAAACGGCAGCCGATGGCGCAGGATCTGCGCGCAGTGGTTGGCGCAATCCGCATGGCCGGCGATCTCGAGCGCATCGGCGATCTGGCCAAGAACATAGCCAAGCGGGTCAGCGCAGTCGGGCAGAGCGCGACGCCGCGGAATCTGTCGCACGGTATAGATGCGATGGCGGATCTCGTTCTTGTGCAGCTGCGCGGCGTGGTTGAGCACTATGTGTCGCGCGATGCCGGCGCGTTGAAGGAACTGCGCGCCGACGACCAGAAGATCGACGTGAAATACACGGCGGTTTTTCGCGAGCTCCTGACCTACATGATGGAGGATCCGCGCAACATCACCGCCTGCACGCACCTTCTGTTCTGCGCCAAGAATCTCGAGCGTATCGGCGATCATGTCACCAACATCGCCGAAAACGCCTATTTTGTCGTGACCGGGCAGCAATTGCCGGCGGATCGCCCGAAGCTCGACGAAACGACGATGTCGGCGCCGGCGACAGGACAGGAGTGACCGGCCGATGATCGCGCCGCGCATCATGGTGGTGGAGGATGAAGAGCCGCTGGGCGTCCTCCTCCGTTACAATCTTGAATCCGAAGGCTATCAGGTCGAGGTGGTGACGCGCGGCGACGAGGCCGAAATCCGGCTGCAGGAAAACGTGCCCGATCTTTTGGTGCTTGACTGGATGGTGCCGGCGGTTTCCGGCATCGAGCTTTGCCGGCGCCTTCGGGTGCGCCCCGAAACCGAGCGGCTGCCGATCATCATGCTGACCGCGCGCGGCGAGGAGAGCGACCGGGTGCGAGGCCTTTCGACCGGAGCCGACGACTATCTGGTCAAGCCGTTCTCGACACCGGAATTCATGGCCAGGGTCAAGGCGCTGCTGCGCCGCGCCAAGCCCGAAGTGCTGTCCAGCGTGCTCAAGGTCGGCGACATCATGCTCGATCGTGAATCGCACCGGGTCTATCGCAAGAAGAGCGAGATTCGGCTCGGGCCGACCGAATTCCGGCTGCTCGAATTCATGATGCGCCACCCGGGCCGGGTCTTCTCGCGCAGCCAGTTGCTCGACAATGTCTGGGGCGAGACGATCTACATCGACGAGCGCACGGTGGACGTCCATGTCGGCCGGTTGCGCAAGGCGGTCAACAATGGTCGCATGCCCGATGTCATCCGCACCATCCGCGGCGCCGGCTATGCGATCAGGGAAGACTAGCTGATATTCAGGTGATGCCGGCCTGCGAACGGCTGATACCTGCGCTTCCGGTGCTGACGTACCCGAAAGTACGCTCCGCTCCGGTTCTCGGAATCCACCATCCTCGGCGCGGCCTGACCGGAACACACGCCAAGTCGCGATCCGGGGATCCCTGCCTTCGAACTCAAGCCACGTTCTTTCCCACCGAGCCGGCTCGTGCCTGGATGCTCGGCGCGAAAATCTCCTGATCGACGAAGCTCAGCGCCCGCATGGCGCAGCCTTCGCGGATCAGCGGCAGCTCGTTCGGCTCGGTGTCGAAGGAAATCGAACCCGAATGCTGGCCGCCAGCGGTCTGGGCGATGGCCTCGCGCAGGGCCGGTTCGATCAGGTCGAAGGCGGCAGCGCTGGCGCCGACCATGGCCACCGGTGCCGGATCGATCAGCGCGAACAGGCTGCCGAGCCCGAAGCCGAGCGCTTCGCCGGCCTTGCGGTAGGCTTCGCGCTCCGGTCCGTCCGTCTGGCGCGCCCGGGCCGCCAGTGCCCGCATCTCGGCGTCGCTGACATCGGCGACCGGCTCGGCGTTCTCGCTCAATTGCCTTGCGTTGCGCCAGATGGCGTAATTGCCGGCATAAGCCTCGACGCAGCCGCGCCGCCCGCAGCGGCAAAGGGCGCCGCCCGGCCGATGGATCATGTGGCCGAATTCGCCGCCCGAGGAGTGGGTGCCGGTGAACAGCTCGCCCTTCAGCACCAGCCCCATGCCGATGCCGTGCGAGAGCAGGATGGCGATGAAATCGTCGCGGTAGCGATGCGGGTGGCGCCAGCGCAGCGCCACGGCCATCATGTTGCAGTCGTTCTCCATGATGGCCGAGATGCCGAACTCGCGTTCCAGAATGTCGGCGAAGGCGATGTTCGTCTGCGGCGTGATCGGCGACCACAACATGGCGCGCGCGTGAGAATCGGTGATGCCCTGGATCGCCAGCGCGATGCGGGCGACGCTTTGGACATCGAGGTCGGGATCTTCGAGCCGGCGCCGGACGATGGCGACACATTCGCCGATCAGCGCGTCGCGCGACATGGTCAGCGTGTCCAGCCGGCGCTGTTCCTCGGCGACCACTTGTCCGGCATAGTCGATGACGGCGACCGACAGGAAATTCAGCGACAACACGACGGCCAACACGGCAGCGGCTTGCGGATTGAGGCTGAGGCCGACCTGCGGCCGGCCGCGTTTCAGCGAAACCGTCTCGCTCGCCTTGCTCTCGGCCAGGATGCCTTCCTGGATCAGGTCGGCAGAGATCGCCGATATGGTCGAATGGCTGAGGCCGGTGGTCGCGGCGATCTCGGTCCGCGACGGCTGGCCTGCCCGGCGTACCGCCGAAATCACCATCGCCCGGTTGCGCCGGCGCAGATCGTCATGACGGATTCCCACCGACATTTTTTGTTTCCTCCTCATTGCCGCGGCCGCTCATGAATCGGAAGCCGTCGGTAATGTCCGACAAATACTGGCAGAAGCAGAAGGGGCTGTCATTATTTATTCCGAGCCTCGAAAAAAAACCCGACAGGACGTCAAAATCCATCAGAATTGGTGTTGACAGTGCTTCGGCGTTGGACCAGTATTTTTTCGAGGCTCGAAAAAATAGGAGCCTTTGTGCCGGCCTTCGGGCCAGTTGGTCGCGCCCTACGCGGCGCAGGGAGGAATATCATGAAGAGATTCGCAGCCGCCATTCTGGCGGGGGTCGCCATGTCGCTGACGCTCGCGTCGGCCGCGCAGGCCAAGGACAAGGTCATTGGCGTTTCGTGGTCGAACTTCCAGGAAGAGCGTTGGAAGACCGACGAAGCCGCCATGAAGGCGGCGATCGAGGCCGCCGGCGACAAATATATTTCCGCCGACGCACAGTCCAATCCCGGCAAGCAGCTGACCGACGTCGAAAGCCTGATCTCGCAGGGCGCCAACGCGCTGATCATCCTTGCGCAGGATGCCTCGGCCATCGGTCCGGCGGTGCAGAAGGCGCTGGACGAAGGCATTCCGGTCGTCGGCTATGACCGGCTGATCGAGAACAAGGACGTGTTCTATCTGACCTTCGACAACCAGGAAGTCGGCCGCATGCAGGCCCGCGACGTGTTCAAGGTGGCGCCGGAAGGCAATTACGTCTTCATCAAGGGCTCGGGCGCCGACCCGAATGCCGATTTCCTGTTCGCCGGCTCCATGGAAGTGCTCAAGGATGCCATCGACAGCGGCAAGATCAAGAATGTCGGCGAGGCTTATACGGACGGCTGGCTTCCCGCCAACGCCCAGAAGAACATGGAACAGTTCCTGACCGCCAACGACAACAAGGTCGATGCGGTGGTTGCCGCCAATGACGGCACCGCCGGTGGCGTCGTCGCGGCGCTGACGGCGCAGGGCCTGGCCGGATCCGTCCCGGTTTCGGGCCAGGACGGCGACCATGCCGCGTTGAACCGCATCGCGCTCGGCACACAGACCGTATCGGTGTGGAAAGACGCGCGCGAGCTCGGCAAGAATGCCGCCGAGATCGCCTCGCAGCTGGCCGACGGCAAGCCGATGACAGACATTGCCGGCGTCAAGGATTTCACCACGCCGGGCGGCAATGTCGTCAAGTCGCTGTTCCTGACGCCGATTGCCATCACCAGGGACAATCTCAACGTCGTCATCGACGCCGGCTGGATCAAGCAGGAAGAGGTCTGCGCCGGCGTGGCGGCGGGCACCGTCCCGGTCTGCAACTGATCCGCCTTCGCCAAAAACCTGAAACGCCGCGGCTTCACGCCGCGGCGTTTTTTTCAAAAGAGTTGTTTTTCGGTGTCTCGCGGGTAATTTCTAAGCTGCTTCCGGCATCCGCGGCAAACGGCAACGGTGGGAGGACATCATGACCGACACGACTTCCAACACGCCGGCTGCCGATCGGGCGCGTGAATCCGAGCTCAGCCCCTTCGGCCGCTTCCTCAAGGCAACCGAGCTCGACATACGCATGCTCGGCATGGTCGGCGCGCTGCTGATCATCTGGGGTGGAATCCACATCCTGTCGGGTGGGCTTTTCCTCACGCCGCGCAATCTCTGGAACCTGTCGGTGCAGACTTCCTCGGTCGCGATCATGGCGACCGGCATGGTGCTGGTCATCGTGATGCGCAACATCGATCTTTCGGTCGGCTCCGTCGAAGGCGTGATCGGCATGGTGATGGGCGTTGCGCAGGCAGAATTCCTCATCCGCGTCATGGGATTCCAGCTTGGAAATCCCTGGATATGGGTCATCGCATTGGCTGCCGGCGTGGTGCTCGGCCTCATGATCGGCGCGCTTCAGGGCTTCATCATCGCCTATCTCGAGGTTCCGGCCTTCATCGTGACGCTGGGCGGCCTGCTGATCTGGCGCGGCATGGCGTGGCTGATGACGAGCGGGCGCACCGTCGCGCCGCTCGATGCCACGTTCCAGCTGATGGGTGGCGGGCCGCGTGGCTCGATCGGGGCGACCGCGAGCTGGATCGTCGGCATTCTCGCCTGTGTGGCCGTCGCCTTGATGCTGCTCAACGGCCGGTCGCAGCGCAAGCGCTTCAAGTTTCCGTTGCGCCCAGTCTGGGCGGAGAGCCTGCTTGGTGTTGTCGCCTGCGCCGCCATCCTCGGCGCCGTCTGGATCGCAAATTCCTACCCCTGGCCGATCGGCATCGTTCGCCAATACGCCCAGCGGAACGGCATCACCATCCCCGAAGGCGGGCTGTTCATCGCCCATGGCATCGCCATACCGGTGCTGATCGCGGTCGCAGTCGGCATCGTCATGACCTTCATCACCCGGCGCACCCGTTTCGGCCGCTACGTCTTTGCCATCGGCGGCAACCCGGAAGCGGCGGAACTCGCCGGCATCAACACGCGCTGGGTGACCATGAAAGTGTTCATGATCATGGGCGTTCTGGCCGCGATCAGCGCGGCAATTGCTTCGGCCCGCCTCAATGCGGCGACCAATGCGCTGGGCACGCTGGACGAACTCTTGGTCATCGCAGCAGCCGTCATCGGCGGCACGTCGCTGGCCGGCGGCTCCGGCACGGTGCTCGGCGCCATGCTGGGCGCGCTTCTGATGCAGTCGCTGCAGTCCGGCATGGTGTTGCTCGGCATCGATTCGCCGCTTCAGAGCGTCGTCGTCGGCGCCGTGCTGGTCGTCGCCGTCTGGCTTGACACAGTCTACCGCAAGCGGGTCTGAGCATGATCCCGAGCCGAAGGTCTGCGTCAGCGAAAACTGGACATCCGTTTCGGTCCAGCATCATGCTCGGCAAAACCATGGAAAGGAACGATCATGGCTGACACGACTGCTCCCACGCCACTGATCGACATGCGCAAGATCTCGATTGCCTTCGGCGGCATTCGCGCCGTCGACGATGCGTCGATCGACCTTTTCCCGGGCGAGGTCGTGGCGCTGCTCGGCCACAACGGTGCGGGAAAGTCGACGCTGATCAAGATCCTGTCCGGCGCCTACAAGCGCGATTCGGGCCAGATCTTCGTCAATGGCGAGGAGGCTTCGATCGCCAATCCGCGCGACGCCAAGAAATACGGTATCGAGACGATCTACCAGACGCTGGCGCTCGCCGACAATGTCGACGCCGCCGCCAACCTGTTCCTCGGCCGCGAGCTGATGACCGGCTGGGGCACGCTCGACGATGGCGCCATGGAGGCCGAGGCGCGCAAGGTGATGGGCAGGCTCAATCCCCGCTTCCAGCGCTTCAAGGAGCCGGTGGTCAAGCTTTCGGGCGGCCAGCGGCAGTCGGTGGCGATCGCGCGCGCCATCCTGTTCAACGCCCGCATCCTGATCATGGATGAGCCGACGGCGGCACTGGGACCGCAGGAAACGGCGCAGGTCGGCGAACTGGTCATGCAGCTCAAGGCCGACGGCATCGGCATCTTCCTGATCAGCCATGACATCCACGATGTCTTCGAGCTTGCCGACCGCGTCTGCGTCATGAAGAATGGCCGGGTCGTTGGAACGGCGCGCACCGGCGACGTCACCCAGGACGAGGTGCTCGGCATGATCATTCTGGGCAAGTGCCCGCCCGGCGCCATTCCGGGACCAGGCGCGCTGAAGATCGCCGCCTGAAACGTCAAATACCTGTCATGTGATATGCCAGCCGTCATGATGGTTTGGCCGCGCCATTGTGTTGCCACGGGGACTTGCCCATAAGATGGGGAACCATGGGTCGCAGCAGCAATTTGAAGAAGTTCTTCCCGATCGTCGCGTTCATTGCCGTCGCGCTGATCAGCCTGACAATGGCGGGATTCGCCTATTTCGCCACCCAGGAAGCGGCGCGCATCAAATTCGAGGCGACGGCGGACGACGCCCTCAACCGAATCGATAGCCGCATCGACCTGCATCTGTCACTGCTGCGATCGACACATGCGCTGTTCGAGGCTCGCAATGGTGACATTTCGCGGGGCGAGTTCAAGGCGTTCTTCGATGCGCTGGGTATCAACGACAATTTCGCCGGCCTGCGCGGCATCGGCTTTCTCCGGCTGGTGAGAGCCGGCGACGAGGCAGCGGTCGAGCGTGCCATCCTGCACGACTATGGCGTCAGCGATGCGATCTATCCGGCCACGACGACGCTGCCATGGCGTGCGCCCATCACGCTGTTCGAGCCGCTGGACCCTTCCAATCAATCCGGCATCGGCTACGACATGTTCACCGAACCGGTGCGGCGCGAGGCGATCGAAAGGGCGATGGCCGACAACCAGCAGCACGCGAGCGGGCGCGTGCAGCTGGGTCAGGAAACAGGTGCTGCGCAGACCTTCACCGGCTTCCTGGTCTTCGTGCGGCTCAACATCGAAACCGCGGCGGACGGCATCGATGCGTCCAGATCCTCGACAACAGGCTTGCTTTATGCGGCGTTCCGCGCCCGCGACCTGTTCCAGACCGCGCTCAGCCGGACGCCGCTGCTGCCGGTCAACATCGAAATCTATGACGGCAAGGTGGATGCCGACCATCTTTTGTTCCAGTCGGAATCGCCGCCGGCGTCGGGCTTCGGCGACAGGTTGCTGGTTTCTCGCGAACTCACCATCGCCGGACGTCCATGGACCGTCCTGTTCAGGCCGACAAGCGCCTTCTCGCAACCGTCCTCGCGCGCCATTCCGGTGATGCTCGGCCTGTTCGGGCTGCTGCTCGCGGGCACCATCGCGCTGGTGGCCCGCTATCAGGAGCGGGCCTATGACGCGGTCTCGCTGCTTCATGAGACGACGGAAAAAAGCCTGCTCGAAAAAGACCTGATGCTGCAGGAGATGAAGCACCGCATCAAGAACTCGATCACGCGGGTGCTGGCGATCGCGCGCCAGACGGCATCGCATGCCACCGACGTCCACGAGTTCTCGTCTTCTTTTTCGGCCCGGCTGCAAGCGATGGCGGCTTCTCAGGACATGCTGACGCGTTCGCGCTGGCAGAAGGCCGATCTTGGCGATCTCTTGCGCATCGAGCTTGGCCAGGTGTTCGGCAAGGAGCTTCCTGACGGGATATTGTCGGGGCCAGAGGTGTTGCTCGACGAGACGACGACGCAAGCGCTCGGCCTCACCTTTCACGAACTGGCGACGAACGCGCTAAAATATGGCGAAACCGGCAATTCGGCCATTACCAGGAACGGCGACTGGTCGCTCAAGGTCGACTGGTCGGTCGAAGGCCACAGGAGCGACCGAACGCTGGTTCTCAACTGGCGCGAAGCCGGCAAGAAGAAGCTCGAACCACCGGTCAAAACAGGTTTTGGCACCAAGCTGATCGATCTGAACGTGACGCGCGAATTGCGCGGTACGATCAATCGCGATTTCCACGATAGCGGGCTGAGCGTGGAAATCAGGATCCCGCTGTCGGACTGAAAGGCTGCCTTAAACCGAGCGTTTTCGAAGACGCCCAAATGCAGCGCCCCAAATGCAGCGCCCAAGTAGACAGAGACCGGCTCGTCCGGTCTCCGCTTCCAATGCCTCCTGCTCTTGAAACGGATCAGCAGCGCGCCGTAAACAGACGGCCACGGTTGTCGCGGTACTGGCAATAGCCATTGCGCAGGTTGCGCACCAGCAGGCCGGTACCGGCACCGATGGCTGCGCCCACCAGCGCACCCTTGCCGCCGTCAATCAGGCCGCCGGCCAGAGCGCCGACACCGGCGCCGACGCCGACATCCTGTTCGGTGGTGCTGCAACCGCTGACCGCGATTGCGGCAACCATGGCAATAATCATCTTCCGCATAGGGTCACTCCTCGCCTTTGTCCTCACTTGTAGCTCCGCCCGTCATTTATCACGCGAAAAAGTGTTTTGCCCTGCTCGATTTCATTGTTGGCTAAGAGAATCTTTTTCGGGGCGCGCGCCGCTCGAGGCGACCTCGAGGTCGGAGATCTCCACAGAAGCGTCGAGGGTGCCGTCCGGGCGCACGTTCCAGACGATCTGGTCGTAATCACCCTCAAGCGCCGGATCGACGGAAAGGCATTTAGCAATGATGCGCGGAGCCTGACCCTGCACATCGTACAAGGCAAACGGGCGCGCGGCGGTGCACTCCTGAGCGGTTTCGAAAACGCTCACCGATACCGGCAGTTCGCGGCACTCGGTCATCGTGTTCGAACAACCGATGACCAGCAGCACGGCAGCGATATGTTCCATGGCGACGGTCCTCCCGCCATAGAACGGGCCACATCCGCCAAAGTTCCTGCGATGCCGGCTGGCGCGACCATTGGAGATCAGGCCGACATCAGGCAAGCGCGAGCCGCCGGCCACTTGCGTCCGACGCTTTGCATTAAATTGTTATCGCAAAACCGCTGCACACCCTCGGTTCAAGCCCGAGGGCATCCCTTTGCATGACCATGCATTAGACCAACTGGAACGCGGCGGCCAGGACGACCACTGCAGCCAGCCCGATTGCGGCGAGGCCGGGAATCGGGAGGGAAGCACCGGGCGACCGTATGGCGGATGCTTCGGGATCCTGGAACCCGCTCATCGAAACACGTGCGGCCTGTTCCAGCCTGTTGATGTCGGCAACCGTCAAAGCCATTTCTCCCGTACTGCGCAGCAAACTGCGATCGAAAACGTCATGCGGAGTGGTGCCTGAGAAAAACAGCATCGAACCTTATGGTGAACAGATGGTTAAAGCCGGCGCGGCCGGTATCAATCCCCACCCCTCTTGGCCCCAACCCCCTCGGCCAGCTCTCTTGGGCTCGGCTGTTGCCCGTTCAATCCGTCTCGAAATTGCTGCGAGGAACGACGAGATGGTATTCGAGACGATCCCCGCTGATTTCAAGTTTCGCCGTGCCGTTCAACGACGCAGGCACAACGCGCTCGAGCGCGACGCTGCCAAAGCGCTTCTCGCTGGGCTGATTGTCATTGGCTCCGATGGCCTCGGCCCATGTCAGCGACAGCGCGGTCTCGCCAGCGGCAGCGGCCGTCAGATCGGCCGTTACCTCGACGAAGCCGTCGGCTCGCGACAGAGCGCCGTAGCTGACAGAATTGACGGCAAGCTCGTGCATGGCCAAGCCGATATGCAGGGCGGCATTGGGATTGAGGTATGGGTTTGCACCGCGAAAACGCAGGCTGCGCACAGGGTCGGCGCCATAGCGGCCGACCTGGCCGGACACCAGTTCGCGCAGTGCCGCTCCCCGCCAGTTGGACGAGGTCACCAGGTCCTGGGATGAGGCAAGCGACTGCAGCCGGCCGCGAAAGCGCGTCAGGAAATCACTGAGCGTGTCCGAATAACGGCTGGTCTGGGTGGCGATGCTCTGGATGATGGCCAAAAGGTTCTTCGACCGGTGGCTGACCTCGCGCAGCAGCGTCTTCAGGGTTTGCTCGCGACGTTTCTGCTCGGTCGTTTCGACCATTGTGGTGACGACGCCCTGCACGGCGCCGCCGTCGTCATGATCCGCGTCTACCCATATTTGGAACCAGCGGACGCCATCGTCGGCGGGAATGCTGAGCTCAAGATGTTCCGGATTGCCGGATGCGACGACCTTGCGTTTGGCCGCGCCGATGCGCTCCGCCTGCGCAAGCGGCAGGATGCCGTTGCCGTCGCCAGTGTCGGAAACCCCCGTGTCGGAAACAACTGTGTCGGAAATCCAGGGCGGGCGCATGTTGCGGGCCCAGACGGTTTTCATCTCGCGATCCTGATAGAGGACCGAAATGCCGGCATTGTGCAGCGCATGGAGAAGGGCCCGGCCAAGCTGCATTCCACTCTCAGCGGACTGCAAAGCGATGATCTCATCGCTCCGTCCGCTGTCTCTCATGTCTCCGGCTCTGGATTGCATCGTTCACTTCACCCGCCCAATGCAGGCTGAACGGCTGACGGAAAATTGGGTTCCAAAAAGAAGTCCGCCGAGCGACGTCCTGCTAAGGACACCGCCCGGCGGTAGCTGGAAACCGCTTGAGGGGTGCGGCTCCCAGTGTTCGATCGCAGTTCACGACGCGCGTTTGAACAAGCCCGCAATAAGCGAAATGATCAGGAAAGCGAGAAAGATGAAAAACAATATCTGCGCTATACCAGCCGAGGTGCCGGCGATTCCGCCGAAGCCAAGAGCGCCTGCAATGATCGCAACGACGAGAAATACGAGGGCCCAGTAAAGCATGGTCCATCTCCTTCAAATAGTATGCCAAAAACGTCGTTCGCTGCCGTTTGTTCCAGCATTTCCCGAAAAAGACGAGCCCCGGAAAGCTTTCCCGCTCGAATTGGATCGTCATGCGCAGGTGAGTTGCAAGTGGCGTGTGCCGGCCGCAAGCGGCCTGCGTTACTCATCTGTGGAAAACGGGCGATCAGTGGAACTGTGGAAAGGGCCGCTCAGGGCCGGGCTGCCCCCCTATGCAGCGGCTTTCGCATGCCGGTCGAAGAAGAGCGCCTGGCTGATCAGGGCCTTGACCATCTCCGGATTGAACGGCTTGGTGACGAGGAAGGCCGGCTCCGGCCGCTCGCCGGTCAGGAGGCGTTCGGGAAAAGCGGTGATGAAGATCACCGGCACCGGGGTGGTCGACAGGATCTCGTTGACCGCTTCGATGCCCGAGCTGCCGTCGGCAAGCTGGATGTCGGCCAGCACCATCTTCGGCCGCGTCTTGGCGAACATCGCCACCGCCTCGGCATGGGTACGCGCCGTTCCGACAACGCGATGCCCCAGGCTCTCGACCATTTGCTCGATGTCCATGGCGATCAGCGGCTCGTCCTCGATGATCAGCACGTCGGTTGCCACCTGGCGGGAAATCTCGTTGCTGGCCTCGGCAAGAAGCTCGGAGAACTCCTGATCGTCGACGTCGAGGATCTCCGCCGCCTCGTCTTCGCTGAAACCTTCGACGGCGACCAGCAGGAAGGCCTGGCGCGGACGGGGTGAGATCGCGTTCAGATTGGCGGCGGCGCGCTGTTCCCACGCCGACTGCGGGTGTTCCTGCGGAACGCGGATGGCGACCGAGGTGAACAGCCTGGCGAAGACCTTGTAGAGCGCGATGCGGTCGTTCGACGCGTTCGGAAAGATGTCGACGTCGGCGATGATGGCTTCGAGCATCGCGGCGACCAGCGCGTCGCCACTCTCCTGCGATCCGGAGACGGCCCGCGAAAAGCGGCGCAGGAACGGCAGGTGTGGAGCGATGGTTGCGGACAGGCTCATGATGGACGTCTCCCTCTGACGTAATTGCAAAGATTGCAGGCCAAGCTAATGACAAGCCCCGAGAATAAACCCTGAAAACATAAACGCCGGCTTTCCGAAAAAGTTCCGAGGGCTTGGAACTAATGTAAGCGGAAGGCGTTTGAGATCGGGACTGGCAACCAGACGAGGGGGCCGCCTGCTTTGCGTCGTGTATTGAAGGGCGGCAGGGTACTGGGAACAAAGGGCGAAATGACGACATGAGGAAAGACAACACGGCTGGCGCTGCAACGAACAGGCGCCGGGCTGCTTCCGGCGACCCGCTCGGGCCAAACTCGGAAATCGGCCGCAAACTCAAACAATATTACGACGAGCTGGTCTCCGACAGCGTGCCGGATCGTTTCGCCCAATTGCTCAGCCAGTTGGAACAGGCCCAACCTGCACGGAAAAAGGACTGAGGCATGGCGGCCGTCTCCCAGAGTTTCAAGACGGATCTGCTCGCCTCGATTCCGAGCCTGCGGGCCTTTGCCGTGTCGTTGACGCAAAACGCCGACAAGGCCGACGATCTGGTCCAGGAAACGCTGGTGAAGGCGTGGGACAAGCATGAGAGCTTCGAGCCGGGCACCAATCTCAAGGCATGGCTGTTCACCATCCTGCGCAACGAATTCTATTCGCAGATGCGCAAGCGCGGCCGCGAGGTGCAGGATAGCGACGGCATCATGACCGCCAGACTGGCCGTCCATCCGGCCCAGCACGGCCAGCTCGACCTCAAGGACTTTCGGAGCGCGCTCGAGCAATTGCCAGAGGACCAGCGCGAAGCCATCATCCTCATCGGCGCGTCGGGCTTTTCCTACGAGGAAGCCGCCGAAATTTGCGGCTGTGCGGTCGGAACGATCAAGAGCCGCGTCAGCCGCGCCCGCACGCGGCTGCAGGAAATCCTGAAGATTTCCGGCGACGACGAGTTTGGCCCGGATGCGATCTCGGCTCAGGTGACGGGGTCGAACGCCGCCTGAATACGCACCACCGGTAATGTGGGACCCTGTAATTAATGTCGGGCCCGGTAATCGGGCTCCGGTTTGCGGAAATCAAACAACAGGTCCGCGCCCGCACGCCGACGCCACCGCCTCCACGAGATCGTCTCCCGAATAGGGCTTGGTGACCAACCTGACATCCGGAAACGCCACCTTGATTTCGTCCATCTCGGAATAGCCCGAGGCGAAGACGAAAGGCACGCCCGATTCGCGCAGCCGCGAAGCGAAATCGAGTGTCGAAGTGCCGCCCAGCATGAGGTCGACGATGGCCGCGTCGAATTGCGAGGCAATGCTCTGCCGATCGATCTCAGCCAGATCGCGGGCGATGACCACATCGCCGGCGCCATAGTCGCGGCAAAGCTGCTCGACATCCATGGCGATCAGGAATTCATCCTCCAGAACAAGAATCCGCAATCCGTCCAGCAATGGGGGCACGTGGCAATGTCTCCGTGGGGCGCAGGGAATAGGGAGCGCAAGGGATAGAGGAGTCATGATCCCTATTTGGCTTCCTGTCATTTAAAGTTATTTCGCATCCTGTCATTTAAAAAAGACATGCCGCCGCAGATGGCGGAACCTCGACGCCTGCAGGGCGTTGGCTATCGCCTTCCGGAAGAGGGCCCGCTTCGAAGAGGGAATGAAATGTCTGGCCAGACAGGCCGTTCCTTGTCCGCCCGCCGGTATTCGGGTGAGAACTGCCCACTGCGGCCGTTGCACCTCGCCGATACGCTCGGCCTGTCGCTGGTCCACACCAACAAGACGATCCGCAAGCTGATGGACCGCAAGCCTATCTTCTGGCGCGACGGCGGCTGCGAGGTGGTCGACAACGAAAGGCTCAAGGAACTCGCCCGCTGGGAAGGGTTGAGCGAAGGTGGCCGACCGCTGATCTGAGCGGCTGCCGGAGACGTGCCGGGCTGGACTCGGCTGCGCAAAAACCCTTTCATGGCAGGTGTTCCGATTTCGGAACCTTGGGGTGGGTCGAACGTTTCGACCCGAGCAAACGCAAGGAGTCAAGCAATGGCGACTGCCGCAGGAAAGTCCCCGAACGAAAGCCGGCCGAATTCGGACCTTGAAGACGACATCAGGCAGCTGAAAGTCGACATTCAGAAACTCACCGAACAGCTGGCCGAGACCGGCCAACATGGTTACGGGACTGCCCGTCGCGTTGCTGCGGAAGGGGTCGAGCAATTGCGCGCCCAAGGCGAAGCAGCCTTTGAAAATATGCGCAGCAACGCCAAGGATCTCGAAGCGCAAGTGGTGGCGAGCGTGCGCGAAAAGCCGGTGACGTCGCTGGCAATCGCGGCAGGCGTCGGCTTTCTGTTTGCGCTTCTCGCGCGCCGCTAGTCTCAGCCCAGATGCGAATGCTGGCATCGTTGATCTCGGGCCTCGCCTCGGGTGAAGCCGTTGCCGCCGTGCGCCGCGCGCGCACGGCTGCGATCGTCTATGCGCTCGCAGCACTTGCAGCACTGTGCGGCCTCGGTTTCCTCGTCGGAGCGGCCTATGTCTGGGTGGCGGGTCGCTATGGGCCGATGGCAGCCTGCCTTGGTTTCGGGGTCGGCTTCCTGGTGATCGCAGGGCTCCTCCTGCTCATCCATCAGCTGTCGGCCGGCGCGCGCGCCCGACGCCGGGCGCGGAGGCGCAATGCCGATATGAAGGCGGTCGGCATCACGGCCGCGCTCGCCGTGCTGCCGGCGCTACTCAAGGGGAAAGGCGGCCTCGGAACCATACTCGCCCCGGCGATTGCGCTCGCCGCCTACGCCATCTACCGCGAGAACACAAAGCCCGATGCCGACGATCCGGATGCCGGCGAGGCGAAATAGCTCGAAGCGTTTCTTCTTCTTGTTCGGCAATGATCCGAAAAACCGGGTTCCACTTTTCCCTGACGCGGACCTTTGGTTCGGGTCCATAGTCGAGCGGTCACTTCGGCAGATCCTCCAGCGGCATCGATATTTCGGCGAACACGCCTTCCGGCCGGAATTCGTGGGTCACTTCACTGGAGATGACCTTGGCCAGGCTGCGGCGGATCAGGATCGAGCCAAAGCCGTGGCGTTCGGGCGAGGCAACTTCAGGCCCGCCGCTTTCGCGCCAGGTCAGGACCAGGCGCCGGGCGCCTTTCCTAACCTGTGCCTTCCAGTCGAGATCGACCTTGCCCGACACCGCCGACAGCGCTCCGTGTTGCAGCGCGTTGCTGGCCAGTTCATGCAGGATCAGGCCAAGCCCGACTGCCTGGTCGGGCGAAAGCAGCAGATCGGCGCCTGAGATCGTCATGCGCGGCTGATCGGCGGTGTCGAACGGCTTGACCTCGATCTGCACGAGTTCGCGGATGCCAATGCCGCGCCACTCGCGGTCGGACAGCAGGCTGTGGGCGGCGCCCAGCGCCTGAAGCCTGGCGCTGAAGGCGTCGAGGAAATCCCTCGGCTGGCGGGCATGGCGAACTGTCTGCGTCGCCAGCGCCTGGACGGTGGCCAGCGTGTTCTTGACGCGATGGTTCAGCTCGCGCAGCAACAGCCGCTGCCGCTCATCGCCGAGCTTGCGTTCGGTTACGTCGTAGTTGACGCCGAAGATCAGCGTCGGCTTGCCGTCGCCGTCGCGCTCGATGACCCGGCCGCGCGTAGCGAGCCAGCGCGGCGGACTGAAGCCCTTGACGCGGTATTCGCCAAAATAATCGTCGCCGCCGCTCAGCGCGTCGCGAAAGCGCGTCTCGGTCTGGTAGACATCGCGCGGGTCGATGGCGGCAAGGATATCGCGCGCCCTCAACCGGGTCGAGCGCGGCAGGTCGAACAGCTCGGATAACCGGGCATCGCATTCGATCGTGTCGGTGTGAATATCCCATGCCCAGCTTGCGAGCGATGCGGCATCGAGCGCAATGCCGCGCCGCTTCTCCTCGCGCGCCAGTGCCGCAGCGGCGCCGGCGGCGTTGCGGGTGGCGTCCTTCAATGCGAACAGGCTGGCAGCGAGGCTGGCGAGCGCCGTCAATTGTTCGAGCTGGGCGGCAGACGGCGACCCGCGCGGCCTCCGGTCGAGCACGCAGAGCGTGCCGATCCGGGCACCGGCCACCACAATCGCCGCACCCGCATAGAAACGGAAATGATGCTCGCCGGTGACCAGCGGGCTGGCGTTGAAGCGTGAATCCATGGTCGCATCCGTCACCACCATCGGCTGGTCGCCGGCAGCAATGGTGTGGGCGCAGAAGGATGTATCGGTCGCGGCCTCGGTCTCGTCCAGGCCGACACAGGACTTGAACCACTGCCGCTCGACATCGACGAGCGTCACCAGCGCGACAGGTGTTTGCATCGCCGCGGCGGCGAGCCCACTGATAGTGTCGAAGTCAGGATCGGCCGCCGTGTCGATTGCATCGAGATCATGGAGCACGGCAAGCCGGTCCTGCGCCGTTACCACGCTAAGGACATCGACCGGCAGATTCGGCTTTGTCACTACCCTGCTATCCACAAGTCCCCCAGATGCATCGGCTTGCAGCCATCCGCGCTGGGCCCAGTTGCCGGGCCCTGAAACCGGAACCTTCGCCCTGAGGAACCGTTACCCAACCACATTTTGCCAGCCGCGCCGCCAGCGCTAACCGACATGCCAGCGCCAAAAGAAATGCCAGCGCCAAACGAAATGGAGGCCGATCATGCCCAAGATCGTTCCTGAAGACAAAGCCCGCCAGGGACGCTGGGGGTGGCACACCTTCCGTATCTTGATCGCCGCGCTGCTTTTGGCGTTTATCGCCTGGGGCATCGCTGAGATCTACGGCAACATGATAGACCGGACGCCGACAACCGAACAGGGCGAGCTTCCCAGGAACGAACAGGGCGAGATTCCCAGAGGCTGAAGCCTTCCGATCGACTATGCCGGGATGCATCACGCGGCCTTCGCCTGGACAGCGCGCGGCGGGACGAGAACGTTCAGCGCACCAGGATGAATTTCGATCGTGGTTTCGCGGTCAAGCCTGACCAGTTCGCCATCCATAACGGCGCGAAATTTCTTCGCAGCCGAGTGGAGTTTCAAAACGGCCCGTTCAGCCTGGTGGATCTCCACATGCTCACTGTCGCGCCATTTGCCGCGCGCCATGTCGAAGAGGACCCTGACCAGTTCGCCACGCCGCCGCGCCACCGTGACATAGATGCCGAGCACGCCGCCGGCGGGATTGTCGGCATAGGGCAGATGTCCCTCACCGAACAGATTGTTGGTGATGCCGATGCCGGTGGTGCGCGTCACGATCTCGGCATCGCCGATGATCAGCGTCACCTTCATTGCCGAAGGGTTGTTGATCGCCGCCCAGGCAGCCTTTATCGAAGCCCGCATCTTTCCCAATCGCGAGCCATACTCCATGTCTTGGCGAAGCTGGACCATCCTGGCATGCATGCCGATCGAGAATTGATGCACGAATGGCTGGCCGTTGGCGGTTGCCAAATCGACTGCAATAACCTCACCGTCGGCAAAGGACTTCACGGCCGCGTCAAGGGTTTGTGGAATGCCGAGCCCGTGCGCGAACAGGTTCATCGTGCCAGCCGGTAAAATGGCAAGCGCTTTCTTGCTGCCCATCAACCGAGCCGCCGCGGCCGAAATGGTGCCGTCGCCGCCACCGGCCAGCACAATGTCGACACTGTGCCTGGAAGCGATGCGCTCCAGCGTTGCGACAATGTCCCTGCCGGCAACGATTTCGATATCGATGCAGTGGCCTGCTGCCTCCAATGTCTGGCGCATTCGGTCGGTGAAGGCGGAGAGATCAACCGTACGCAGGGTGCCGCCCTCCTGGTTCAGCACCGCCGCAAATCGCATTCCCCCGCTCCGATTTTTCTTGGCTACCATTGGATAATCATCGGCCGCAACAGACCGAGCCATGGGGCGAAACGGGGCGGTTGAAAAAAAGTTCCGCAGCTCTAACGAAAATACAGGAGCCAATCTCACCCGGCAAACGCATAATTGAGCGCGATTCGGGTGGTTTTTTCACAACGCTCGCCCTGGTGTCGGAACAACGGCGCGGTCACGACGTTGTGAATCTGTAACGCCGCGACCGATCTCCCCTGCTCGCGGCCAGAGATAACGCACGAGGAGGATTACGATGATCCGCACCCTTTTATCCACCACCGCACTGGCAGCGTTGATTGCGACCGGTGCGTATGCGCAGGAAGCCACAACACCGGCGCCCACCCAGGACCCGGCGGTCCAGGAGACCGCTCCGGCGGCTCCCGTTGCGCGGGCCGAGGGCAGCCTGATGACCAATATCATTGGTGAATCCGTCTATAACGGCACCGGCGACGATGCCGAGAACATCGGTGAGGTCAGTGATGTCGTCTTCGATGAAAACGGTCAGGCGAAATCCGTCGTCATCGGCGTCGGCGGCTTTCTTGGCGTCGGTGCCAAGAATGTCGCTTTCGACTACAACAAGCTGCAATGGGCCGAACGGAATGGCGACCGCTGGCTGATTGCCGAAACCACAAAAGATGAGTTGACGGCTCAGCCGGACTTCGATCGCAAGCCCTATGATCCGGCTCCTGCGGCCACCGACACCACGGCTACGGCTCCCGCTCCATCGACCTCGACGGATACAACGGCGCAGAATGCTCCGGCGGCTCCAGCCGATAGCGCCGCAGCTCCGGCCGAACCTGTGAAGAGTGCCGACGGCAACCTTGCCACGAATATCATCGGCGAAACCGTCTATAACGGCACTGGCGACGACGCTCAAAACATCGGCGACGTGAACGACATCGTTCTGGCCAAGGATGGCAAAGCCGAGTCGCTGATCATTGGCGTCGGCGGCTTCCTCGAGATTGGCGAAAAGAATGTCGCCTATCAGTTCGACAAGGCCAAGTGGGCGGAGAGGGACGGCGACCGCTGGCTGGTCGCCGAGACCACGAAGGAAGACCTGGAGGCGCTGCCGGAGTTCGACCGCGAGCCCTATGATCCCGCCCCGGCGACAACCGCATCGACTGACGCGGCGACGCCGGCGCCAGTGACCACCACCCCTGCTGTCACTGCGGCTCCAGCCCCGGCGGAGAAGACTGCGGAAGCTCCGGCGGCAACGCCTGAACCCGCTGCTCCGGCTCCAATGGACAAGACAGCCGAGGCTCCGGCGACGACGCCAGACCCGGCTGCTCCGGCACCGGCGGACAAGACAGCCGAGGCTCCGGCTGCAGCAACGCCTGACGCAACCCCCGACCAGACGAAGACCGCGGCGATCGACAAGTCGGCGCTGACCGAAATGCCGATCAACGAAATCCGCTCCGAGGATTTGGTTGGAACCACCGTCTATGGCGCCAACGATGTCAACGTCGGTGAGATTGGTGACGTCGTGCTGACCGGCGACAAGAAGGTCGACGCCGTCATCATCGACGTCGGCGGTTTCCTCGGCGTTGGCGAGAAGGAAGTGGCGATCGGCATGGACAACCTTAAATTCATGACCGACAAGGATGGCAATCGCTATCTCTACACGAACTTCACCAAGGAGCAGCTCGAGGCGCAGGCCCCCTATGACAAGGCCACATATGCGCAAAACCGCGACACCCAGCGCATGATGATGCGCTAGCTTGCGCCAACGATGAAAGAGGCCCGCGCCGGCAACCAACGGCGCGGGCCTTTTCATGATGGGAAAGGTGGCAGGCCTGCGACGTGGCCGACCACGCCATCCTCGGTCAGTTCGGCAAGCGCCAGCGACTGATCGAGATGTTCGGCCCGCCAGGCAAGCAGCCTTTCGGCAAGCTCCAGCCTGACCGGCAGATAGGCCGGATCGGCAGCGACATTGCTCAGTTCGTCCTGATCCTTCTCCAGGTCGAACAGCAGCGGCGGCAGGCCGCCGGCGAAATGTACATATTTGAATTGTTTCGTGCGGATGACCGCCAGATTGCACTGGCGCGGACCGATGCCGAAATAGCGCTCGGCATCAGCGTCGGCAACCGAGCGGAAATCGAACTCCCAATGCGCGGCCTCGCGCCAATTGTCCGGCTCCCTGGCATCCAGGAACGGCTTCAGCGATTGTCCGTCGAGATGCGGCGGGAATACCTCGCCAAGCAGATCGAGCAATGTCGGCGCTATGTCGACTGCTTCGGTGAAGCGGTCGACGCTGGCGCCGGCCGCCTTGCGGCGACGCGGGTCGCGGATGATCAGCGGAATATGAAAACTGCCGTCGAAGAAGCCGCCCTTGCCCAGCATGAAATGGTCGCCCATCATCTCGGCATGGTCAGAGGTCAGCACGATGATGGTGTCGTCCCAGGCATCCGCCGCCTTGACCACCTGCCAGATGCGGCCAAGCTGCGCGTCGACTTCCGAGATCATGCCGTAATAGAGCGCGCGGATGCGGCGAAAATTGTCGTCGCCCCAGTCGCGCACCTTGCCCTCGGCGCCGGGACGGAAATTTACCCGCTGCTGCTGGTCAAGTTCATAGGCGAGGTAGGGGTGGCTCTGCGCCTCGGCCTGCCAGCTCGCGGCGCGGCGGAAGGCTGTTCCGTCGGCTGGGTCATACATCTTGTTGTAAGGCTCCGGCACGATGAAGGGCGGATGCGGGCTGAGGAAGGAAAGATGCGCGAACCACGGTGTATCGCCCTCCTGTTCGCCCAGCCAGCGGGCGAATTCGCCGGTCAGGAAGGCGGCTGGGGTCTCGTCCTTCGAGTAGACGGGCGGTGAGGTGGTCACGGCGCCGTCCGTCGTGGCACCAACGATTTCGTCCGCTGGGCGATGGATACCGGGAAAACCGGCGCTGCTATCGATGCCGCGCGCTTTGAGCCATGACAGCCACGGTTTCTGGTGCTCCGGCAGGAGTTGGCGCACGGTGAAGCCGGGCAGGACGCCTTCATAGCTTCTCAGCCGCGGGTCGCCTGGCGCCAGCGTGCGCGGATCGGGCGACACGTCGGTATAGCCGAACAGCGTCGGATCATAGCCGAGACTGCGTGCCGAGAGTGCGATGTTGCCATGGCGGGCGTCGAGCGGCGTGCCGTTGCGGCAGACGCGGTTGTTCATCTGGTAAAGGCCGGTGTAGAGGCAAGCGCGTGCCGGCGAGCAGGGCGCCGCCCCGCCAAAGTGCTGTCGAAACAGCACACCCTCGGCGGCGAGCGCGTCGGCATTCGGCGTTCGCACCACCTTGTGGCCTGCCGCCGACAGGCAGTCGCCGCGCCACTGGTCGCAGGTGATCAGGAGAACATTCGGGCGTCTGTCTTTTTTGACCACTGCTGGTGTCCTTCATCGAAAACCTGCCGCGAATACCTGCCGGTCACGGGAGCCGAATTTTTGTGGCGACACAAGCCTCAGCTGTTCGCTAAAATTGTGAACAAAAGTCGCTTTATTGTTCACTTTTAGAGTACAGTCTATTCTGTGTTTGCGGCCTTTGCCGCCGGCTGGCGGCTCCTCATATTGGCGTGGACCGCGGCATGGGCCGCACAGGACAAGCGAAGGAGCAGCAAAATGCTCGACCAGATCAAGGGTCTGCATCACGTCACCTCGATGGCCAGGGATGCGCGCCAGAACAACGGGTTCTTCACACAAAAGCTCGGCCTGCGCCGGGTCAAGAAAACCGTCAATTTCGACGCGCCGGATGTCTACCATCTCTACTATGCCGACGAGCTCGGCACGCCCGGTTCGGTGATGACCTATTTTCCGTTCCCCAACATCGGCAAGGGCCGCCACGGCGTCGGCGAGGTCGGCACCACGGTCTATTCGGTGCCCGAAGGCACGCTCGCCTATTGGGAAAAGCGTTTTGCCGATGAGGGCGTCGCCGGGCTGTCGCGCGAAGATAGCTTCGGCGACAAGCGCCTTGGCTTCGCCGGTCCCGATGGCGACGGGTTTGCGCTGGTCGAGAACAAGGCCGACACCCGTGCGCCATGGGCGAAGGGCGATGTTCCGTCCGACGAGGCGATTCGCGGCTTTCACTCGGTGTCGCTCAGGCTGAAGGATGGCGGCGCCACGGAGGAGCTGCTGAAATTCATGGGCTATGAGGAAGTCGACACGTCCGGCACTGTAAAAAGGCTGGCGGTGAAGGACGGCAACGGCGCCAACTTCGTCGATATCGAATCGCTGCCGGGCGCCGCTTTTGCCGATCTCGGCGCCGGCTCGGTCCACCACGTCGCCTTCGCTGTCGAAAACCGCGCCAAGCAGCTCGAAGTGCGCAAGGCGCTGACGGACACCGGCTACCAGGTGACGCCGGTGATCGACCGCGGTTATTTCTGGGCGATCTATTTCCGCACGCCGGGCGGCGTGCTGTTCGAAGTCGCTACCAACGAGCCGGGCTTCGACTGCGACGAGGACGCCGCCCATCTCGGCGAGGCGCTGAAGCTGCCGTCGCAGCACCAGCATCTGAGGCCCTATCTCGAGCAACATCTGCAAAAGCTGGAGGACTAAAAGCGCATCGCGTTGACCAGGTTGGGCGACGCGCTTTTAGTTTGGTTTTGTGCATGTCGTCATCGCAAAACCGCTGCGCACTTTTGCGCGACATGCATTAAGGACAAGGCCATGAGCAAGGACGCTTACACCTACAAGACACTGCCGGGTTCGCCTGATGGATCGCTGCTCTTCGTCTTCCACGGCACCGGGGCCGACGAGAACCAGCTTCTGTCGCTCGGGCGTGATCTCGCGCCGCAGGCGACTATCGTTTCGCCGCGCGGCGATGTCTCGGAAGACGGTGCTGCGCGCTTCTTTCTCCGCACCGGCGAGGGCGTCTACGACATGGAAGACCTGGCGCGGGCGACGGACAAGATGATTGGCTTCGTCAAGGCGCATATCGGGGCGCATGTCGAGGCGTCAAAGCCCGCGTCGGTGCTTGGCCTCGGCTATTCCAACGGCGCCAACATCCTGGCCTCGGTGGTGTTCGCGGAGCCCTCTCTGTTCGACGCGGCGGTGCTGATGCATCCGCTGATCCCATTCGAGCCGGAAATCGAGGGAAGTCTCGCCGGCCGCCGCATCCTGGTCACAGCAGGCAGGCGCGATCCGATCTGTCCGCCCAACCTGACGTCGCGGCTAGAAGCCTATTTGCGCGCCGATGGCGCCGATGTCACAGTGGAGTGGCACGACGGCGGCCATGAGGTGCAGTCGAACGAGATCGAGGCGGCGCGGCGGTTCCTGTCCGCTACGCCGGCAGAAGGAGCGTAAGCAATGCCTGACCAATTGCCGGAGGTCGAACTGGAGGATCGCGGTTCCAAGGGCCGTTATCTCCTGCCCGGGCCTGACGGCGCCGAGGCGGAGATGACTTTTACCAAGGTCGGCGAGCACCAGATCATCATCGACCACACCGAAGTGCCGGATGCGTTTCGCGGCCAGGGCGCGGGGCTCAGGCTCGTTACCCGCGCCGTCGAGGACGCGCGCGCGGCGGGCAAGAAGATCATCCCGCTCTGCCCGTTCGCCAACGCCCAGTTCCGACGTCACCAGGAATGGGCCGACGTGCTGAAGCAATAGCGTCGATCCCGGCGCCAGGCCTCGGCGCACGATGACGGTTGAGGCGGGCAGCCACAAGCGCATCGCTTCATTTGCGCAGATTGCCATTCTTACCAGTGGCCAGCCTTAGCCACTGGGTCGTCTTGCCTAGTGGGTATTGCCTTGCCTAAGTAGGTTATTGCCCGCCCGACCAATCGAACCGAAATGATCCCGTGATGACCGAAACCGATCTTGTTCCCGTCTTCGACGGCCACAACGACACGCTGCTCAGGCTCTATCAGTCGAAAGACGCGGATGTCGAAAAGCTGTTCATCGAGGGAACATCGGGTGGCCACATCGACCTGCCGCGTGCGAAACAGGGCGGCTTTGCCGGCGGCATGTTCGCAATCTTTCCGCCGCCGGTCGAGAAATCCAAGCGCAGTGCGGTTCCTCCCGCGCCAAGCGATATCGAGCCCTTGCCGCCCGAAATTCCGCGCGCCGACGCGCTTGCTTCCACCATCGCCATGGCCTCGATCCTGTTCAGGCTGGAACGAGCGTCGGCGCTCACCGTCTGCCGCAGCGCCGGCGATGTGCGAAACGCGATGGCGCAAGGGTCGATCGCAGCGGTGTTCCATATCGAAGGCGTCGAGGCGATCGACCCCGAACTGACCATGCTCGACGTGCTGCATGCGGCCGGCTTGCGCTCGCTCGGCATCGTCTGGAGCCGCCCGAACGCTTTCGGCCATGGCGTGCCGTTCCGTTTCCCGTCGACGCCCGACACCGGACCTGGCCTGACCGATGCCGGCAAGGCGCTGGTCAAGGCCTGCAACCAGCTCGGCATCATGGTCGATCTTTCGCACCTCAACGAGAAGGGGTTTCGCGACGTCGCCGAGATCAGCGACGCACCACTGGTCGCGACCCATTCCAATGTCCATGCGATCTGCGGCCATTCGCGTAACCTCACCGAATGGCAGCTCGGCGCGATCCGCGACTCGGGCGGCATGGTCGGGCTGAATTTCGCGACCGGGTTTTTGCGCGAAGACGGCAGGATGAATGCCGATACCAGTCTCGACGTCATGGTGCGCCATGTCGATTCACTGCTGCAGGCTCTGGGCGAGGACGGCGTCGGGCTCGGGTCCGACTTCGACGGCGCCATGATCCCGGCTGTGGTCGGCGACGTCACCGGCCTGCCGAAGCTGCTCGACGCGTTCGCCGCGCGCGGCTTCAGTCGCGCGCTGATCGAGAAGATCGCCTACCGCAACTGGATAAGCATGCTGGAAAAGACCATTGGCTAAAGCGGGTCGCCCGGCGGAGCAGCCAGCAACCTGCAATTCGATCGAGCGGGGTTTGATGATCTCGACAGGACCGTTGTCTCCGAAGCTCAAGCCGCGGATGATTGAGGGCTTCGAGACCTTCAGGGCCGGCTCTTGAAGCGCCAGACCGTACGAACCGATGTCGCCATCGTCGGCGCCGGCTTTACCGGCCTGTCAGCCGCGCATGAATTGAGCAAGGCCGGCATCAATCTTGCGCTGCTCGAGGCGCGCGGCCGCGTCGGCGGGCGGGTCGAGTCCCAGTGGAACGGGCTTGGCGAGCGGATCGACAGCGGCGGTCAGTTCCTGTGCGAGGACATGCCGGAACTGATGGCCCTGGTGCGAACGCGCGGCAAGACGTTGGTCGAGACCTATACTAAGGGCGAGTTCGTTGCCCAGCCACTGACCGGCGCAAAGCAAATCGAGCGAATCTACCACGCCTCGATGTCGATCCGCGACCGCATGAACGCGATCGCACCGGGCGATCCGACTATCTCCGGCTTGACCGTCGCCGCATGGCTCGAACGCCAGAACGATCCCGGCGAGGCCAAGGCGGCGTTCCGCTCGATGATCGAGGGGCTGTGGTGTCAGGCGCTCGAAAAACTGCCGCTTTGGCACCTCATCGACAATGACCGCCGTATCACCAACGAGGTGTCGGAACTGCAGTATTTCGTGCTCGAAACCATGCAGTCTCTGGCGGATGATCTGGCTGGCGATCTCGGCGACCGCCTGCGATTGAACACGCCGGTCAGAACGATCGACCGCAGACCGGGAGGCGTTCGTCTCGCGTCGACGACGGGCTCGATCACGGCTCGAATAGCGCTGATCGCCATGCCGCCGATGATGGCTTCGAAGCTGGACTTCGCGTCGGCGCTGCCGGCTGCCTTGCAAAAGGCTCTCGGCGTCTGGCAGAGCGGCGCGGTGATCAAAATACAGGTGCGCTATGCCACCGCCTTTTGGCGCGCCAAGGGCTTGAGCGGCATGGTGATGTGGCGCGATCCGCCCGCACTTTTTGCCTGTGACGCCAGCAAGGACGACGGCCACCCCGCGTTGGTCGTCTTTGTCGGCGGGCCGCTTGCCCTCCGCTGGCGGGAACTGGGAGATGCCGCGTTGCGCACCCAGGTTACGGCGCGGCTGCAGCAGGCGCTCGGCACGGATGCAGGCAAGTTCACCGAATTCAGCTATCGCGACTGGACCGATGATCGCTGGAGCGGCGGCGGCTACGCCGATCTCATCATCGATACAAGCGCCACCGAGGCCGAACAAACTATCCTGGCCGGCGCGCCGCCAGTGTATTTTGCATCTTCGGAATTGTCGCCGTCGTTTCCGGGCTATGTCGAAGGCGCAATCGTGGCTGGGCGCATTGCGGCACAGAAAATCCTCAGGGAATTTAATCTGCAGTAATCACCAGCGCCTCATGGTGCAGGCGAGGGCGTCTCAAAGTGGCGACCGGACGTCGCCGGGCCAGAGCGGCGGCGCGATTTGATCCCGTGAACATGCGACTGCACGAAAACAGTTCGGCAACGAACTGCCTCGCCCCTGCGATGACCGGATGTGCCCGCCGAAATCCCGTTTCAAAGCTGTTACACGGTCAGTTTGCGTGCGTCGTTCGTCCGTTACAAGGTGCGACTAAGTTCGTTTCAACAAAAAAAGAAGATCGACGAAGGGAAGCGCGATGTATACGAAAATCCGGACTGCCTGCAATGACCGCCGTCTGCAAGCGCTGAAGGGCAAGGATCGGCGGCCGAAGCTGGCGCTGCGCCAGCGCGCCAACGACCATCCGATGGCGCTGTTCGTGGTGCTGGGCGCCGCCGCGTTCGCCGGCATGGCGTTCGCGCCGACTGTTGGTCCCGCCTTTGCTTCACTGAACCCGCCGGCAAACATCGTCAAGGGCGCGCCGACCACGACCAAGACCGCGCGGCTGCCGATGCCGGAGATCGATTTTGTCTGCAAGGGGCAGGCCTGGGGCGCCGAGAGTGCGGAGTGCCTGCGCGTCATTGCCGAGCAATCCGGCATTCACAAGGCCCGCGCGGTTCGCGTGATCGCCAATGCCGCGCCTCTGACCGATACGCCGAACGTTTTTTGATGCCCGAGCGACCCCTCCAGCGCTCCAGGCAGGCTCCCGCCGCATCCTCGGCCGGGAGTCTTTTTTCTCTGGAAAGCCCTTTGTTGAGCATCGGATTTTTTCAAAAACCGATTTCCACCGTCCGAAGTCCTAGCTGCCCAATGCGGCCTGCTCGGCGATAGCCGACAGCACCCCGCGCACGTCCAGCGTGCTGAACGGCTTTTCCAGGATCTGCGGCCGCTGCGGCGCCGGCAATGCCTCGATTTCGGCTTTCGCGCCGATCAGGTCGCCGGTGACCAGAACGAAGCGCCGCGCCAGATCAGGCTTTTCGGCGAGCAGTTCGCGATAGATCGATATGCCGCTGGTGCCGGGCATGCGCAGATCGGAAAAGACGATGTCCGGCGGCATATGGCCCGACAAGGTCGCGGCGGCTGACGCCCAGGCCGGCACGATCCGCGACTTGATGCCCATCAACTCCAGAATGTCGGACAGCGAGGCGGCGACATCCGGCTCGTCGTCGATGATCAGGGCGTGGCGCAATCCGCTCGAGCGCGACGGGTTTTCGCCGGCGGCGGCCGCGCCGCCGGCGATCGCCGGCAACTGGACGACGAAACGGGCGCCTCTCGGCAGAACTTCCTCGAACCAGACATTGCCATTGTGCCGTTCGATGATCGATTTCGAAATCGACAGGCCGATGCCGGTGCCGACGCCGACCGGCTTGGTGGTGAAATACGATTCGAAGATGCGAGAGCGTATCGCTTCCGGCACGCCCGGCCCGTTGTCCTCGACCGAGAAACAGGGATTGCCGCGATCGCTGCGAAACGTGCGAACCTTGATCAGCCGGTCGCCGCCGATGCCGGCCAGAGCGTGCTGGCTGTTGATGAGGAAGTTGGCGGCCACTTGCGTCACATGGTCGGCGTCGGCCATGGCCAGCAGCGGGCCGCTGGCGAAATCGGTATCGATAATGATGCCGGTCGACCTGGCGCCGTAGGCGGTCACTTCGAGTGCCGCGCGGACCACCTGGTTGAGGTCGGTCTCGGCCTGCGACGCCGGATGCAGGCGGACCATCGAGAGGAAGCTCTTGACGATGCGGCCGCAGCGCTCTGCGGCGGCGCGCACCTTTTCGGCGCGCACCTTGGTCTGCGGGTCTGAAGCGAACTCGTGCAACAAAGTCGATTGGGCGACGACCACGGCAAGCGGGTTGTTGAGTTCGTGTGACACGCCGGCAAGCAGCGAGCCCATCGCCGCCATCTTCTCGTTCTGGTGCAGCTTTTCGCGCTGGCGGCCGATCTCCTCCTCGGCACGCAATTTGTCGCGAAGGTCGCGGATCGAGCCGAAGATCAGGCGGCGGTCGGCGACCCGCATCTCGGTTGCCGTCAATTCGATCGGAAAGACCTCGCCGGCAGCATTCTGGGTGACGGTCTCGATCCGCTGCCCGACCATCGGCGCGCCGCGGCCCGACATGTATTCGGCGCCCGACACATAGCCCTTGCGATAATATTCCGGAACGACGGTGTCGAGCAGGTCCTTGCCGAGGATGTCGCTGCGCTGGTAGCCGAACATCTTTTCGGCGGCCGGATTGAACTCGATGATCGAACCGGTCTCGTCGATGACGATGATCGCGTCGAGCGAGGCCTGCAGCATGGTGCGGCGGATGACTTCGCTGGCGTGGGCATCGGAAAGCGATCGTTCGATGGCGTCGCCGATGGCCAGCGCCACGATGTGCAGCGTTGCCTCTTCCTCGTTGGTCCATTCGCGCTCGTTCACGCAGTCGTTGACCGCCAGCGTGCCCCACAGATGGCCATGCGCAAAGACCGACACCGACAGGAACGACTTGATGTGCTGCTTTTCGAAGTCGGTTCTCAGAAAGCCTTCGAGGTCGCGCGTGTGTCCCGCGAAGATCTTGCCTTGCCGCTCGTCCTCCGCCAACCGTTCCAGCAGTGGGTCCGAATTGACAACCGACTGCATGATCACCGTCGGCGATGCCAGCTCGCCACCATATCGGGGGTCGATCCAGTAGGCCGCCACCGATTGGGCAAAGCCTTGGCCGGGCAGTTCGCGCAGCCGAAACAGGATGCCGCGCTGGCAATCCATGGCCCCGCACAGCGTTTCAAGGATGCTGCCCATCTCGCGCTGCCAGTCGCCAGCTTCGTGAAGCCGGCGAACGATGTGAACAGCGGCCATCGCCGCGCCCTGCCTGACGCCGTGCCTATCGCTGCGTGCTTCAGCCGTCATGGTCAGCCGTCATTTCACAGTCTCGCCACCGAGAGTGGTTACCAGTGGTCGCGCCGCTCAGTTGCCTTCGCCGGTCGGCAGCGAGAAGATATAGCCTTCGCCGCGGACTGTGCGCAGGAATTTCGGATTGGCCGGGTCGGCCTCGATCTTCTTCCTCAGCCGCATGATGCGGATATCGACTGCACGTGAGGATTCAGGATCTTCCGCGAAGCCGATCGCCTCGGAGATCGCCGCACGCGTCAGCAAGCGGTTGGCACGCGTCAGGAAGACCTCCAGCACGTCGAACTCGCTCTTGGCCAGGTCGATGACCGTCCCATTGGTGCCGGTGACGAACCGACCGTCGAGATCGGCATGGAAAGGTCCGAAGCTCATGGAACGGCGGTTGGCAGTTGTTTCGGCCTTGGCGGCCTGCGGCTCGGCCGGCTGCGGCACGCGGCGCAGCACGCTGCGGACCCGAGCCAGCACCTCGCGCAATTCGTAAGGCTTGACGATGTAGTCGTCGGCGCCGAGTTCCAGCCCGACGATGCGGTCTAGCGCGGTGCCGGCGGCAGTGGCATAGATGATGCCGATCGGCGTTTTCGAGCGCATCCAGCGGCCAAGCGACAGGCCGTCCTCGCCCGGCATGGCGATGTCGAGGATGGCCAGGTGAAACGACTGCGTTTCCAGCAAGGTTCGCGCAGCGCTGGCACTCTCGGCCGTAGCGACATCGTAGCCGCTGGCGTCGAGATACTCGGCGACCGCGTCCCTCAGATCCGGCTCGTCCTCGACGACGACAATTCGTGCCCGCACGATGCTCTCGCTCCCACTTTCAGCGGAAAGTAGATTGGGTATAAACATCATGTCCAGCACTCATCTTGGGTTGCCGGGTTGCAGGGTGGAAAAAAATGGCTGCACGATCCATCATCGCGCTTGTTTCCGTCGCCGAAGTGGTCGCAACCGATCTGGCCGACCATCTCGAACGGCGCGGTCATGACGTGCGCGCAGTGCGGCAGCCGTGGGAGGCCGAATCCTTGCTTTCCGGAAACGGCATCGATGTCGTTGTCGTCGGCGACAGCCTCAGCCAGGCGGAAGGGCGTGATCTGCTCAAGCGCCATGGCGGCGAGGGCGGGCCGGATTTCATCCTGATCTGCCGGCCGGCCGATCTCGTCGACAAGGTTCTGGCGCTCGAGCTCGGCGCCGCCGACGTCGTCGAGAGCCCGCTCAACGTCAGGGAACTCGCCGCCCGTATCGGCGGCTTGCTGGCACGGCGCGGCCGGAACGCCGGGGAATTGGTCGTGCTGGAGAACGCGACGGTCGACCTCCGGTCGGCCATGGTCATGCATCGCTCCGGCACGGAAGAACAGTTGTCGCCGGGTCAGGTGGCGCTGCTCAGATTGTTCCTGGCCAGTCCGCGCAAGGTCTTGACGCGCGACGATATCATTGCCGCCGCGCCCGCCGAAAATGCCGATGCCTTCGATCGCTCGATCGATTCGCGCATCGTGCGACTGCGCCGCAAGCTCGACACCGAAACCATCACCACCATACGGGGTGCGGGCTACCGGTTCGATCCGCCGACGCAGTTCGCCGACTGAGGCCGCGGCCCTCACCGTACTGTCCACAGGCCCAGGCGCTCAGCGCACCACGAGAAGCGACGGACCTGACGGCATTTCGCTGGCCGCGACGAATTCGCTGGCATGGGCACGATCCCTGAGAAGCACGGTGGCGAGGCCGGCAAAGCCGAGCAGGCCCTGTGCGTAGAGCAGTGCGGAAAGCACCGAAGCTGCAAATTTCGTGTTCATCGTTTTCGTCCCCCAAATTTGGTTTCAGGTTCGCTTCAGGGAAAACCCCGAAGTGCCCGCGCCGCCATCGGAGCCCCCCGTTGCGGCGCGGGCCTTCGGTCCTCTCGGCTGCAAGTTGCCGGAGGTGCCGCGCATCTTCTTCAGCCCAAAACCGACCCGCCAGAGGGCCTTGAGCCGGTTATGCGCAGGCTGGACACGATCCAGACCGTGGCGAAAACAGTGCGGCATGCAAATCAACACTGCGGCTATGCTTATCCTGAACAGCCAGGAGATCGCGTTAGACTGCATGTTCATCTTCGTTTGTGCCGGCTGTTTTCGTTGGGTCAACTCTGCGGGCGGCCTGTATCCAGATCATGCCGCTCGAGTCCGCGCTTTGTTGCCGATTGGTTTCGAGCCAAGTCAAATTTCTTTCATGTGAGGCAAGACCGCACTTTCCCCGGGAGACGGCAGTACCTTTTCGCGGGTCCGAGCTCGACCAGGCAAACCGTCCTGTCCTTGGTTTCACCCCTGCAAATGCCTCGGATGGGCCTCCGGCCGTTAACCAGAGGAAACAGTTTCGAAACAGAAACGTCGGCCGTGCGAAATCAATTCGAAACGTGACCCAACGACAAGCCAGTCATCGAATTGGAGCCGGGCCATGCCCGGCAGACAGGGGGATATCATGTACACTGCCATTTCCGCCAAGCTCATCAACATCGCCGCCGCCGTCACCGCGGGCACGGTTCTTCTGTTCGGCGCCGGCAACGGCGTTGCCGATGCTGCCAATCGGGCGGCCAATCAGATCGTGGCGCGGATTTCGCTTTCGCAGCAGACGATGGAAGTCCTCGTCGACGGCCGGCCGACCTTCGCGTGGAAAGTCTCGACCGGCGGTAGGGGGCATCTCACCCCGACCGGGTCGTTCAAGCCGACCCGCATGCACCAGATGTGGTATTCGAGGAAATATGACAACGCGCCGATGCCGCATTCGGTCTTCTTCAAGGGTGGCTACGCCGTGCATGCGACCAATTTCGTCAGGCGCCTCGGCCAGCCGGCCTCGCATGGCTGCGTGCGGCTGCATCCGGACAACGCCGCCGACTTCTACCAGCTTGTCGAGATGTTCGGTCCGACCAACACCAGGATCGTCATCGTCAAATGATAAGCAAGACGATCCGCCTTTATAAATACGTTGCGGTCGGACATCACTGCCCAAGAAAAAGGCCGGAAATTTCCGGCCTTTTTCTCAATCAATCGACCGGCACCGGCATCAGCTTCGGGTCCGGCTTCTCGGCGTGATGCGGCAGGTCCTTGCTGGCGAAGAAGGTGTAGAACATCGGCACCACGAACAGGGTGAACATGGTTCCCACCAGAATGCCGGTGAAGATCACCAGGCCCATCGAATAGCGCGCTGCGGCGCCGGCGCCGCTGGAGATGATCAGCGGCACCACGCCGAGCGCCATCGCCGCCGTCGTCATCAGGATCGGTCTTAGCCGCACCCTGGCCGAGGCGACGATCGCATCGCGCCGCCGCATCCCGTGGAGCTCGCGCTGCTGGTTGGCGAATTCGACCAGAAGAATGCCGTGCTTGGTGATCAGGCCAATCAGCGTGATCAGCCCGACCTGCGTGTAGATGTTGAGCGTTCCCAGCCCCAGATTGAGCGGCACGATTGCGCCGAAGATCGACAGCGGCACTGACATCATGATGATCAGCGGATCGCGGAAGCTTTCGAACTGCGCCGCCAGAACCAGATAGATGACGAGAACGGCTGCCGCGAAGGCGATGATGATCGTGTAGCCCTGTTCCTTCTCCTGTCGCGACTGGCCGGTATAGTCGATGAAGAACGTGTCGGGCAGGCTTTCCCTGGCGATATCCTCGATGGTCCTCAGCCCGTCGCCGGTGGTGACGGTTGGCAATGGCAGAGCGGAAATCGTGGCGGAGTTCAATTGGTTGAACTGCTCGATCACGGCCGGCGAGGCGTTGGTCGAGATCTTCACCACCGCCGAGAGCGGCACCATCTCACCCGACGCGCTGCGCACGAAATACTCGGCCAGCTTTTCAGGGTTGTCGCGGAAGTTCTGCGGCACCTGCGGGATGATGTCGTAGCTGTTGGATTCGCGGTCGAACTGCGCCACTTCGGCGCCACCGACCAGGAGGGTCAGCGTCCGGCCGATGTCGGCGATCGGCAGGTTGAGCGCCGCAGCGCGGTCGCGGTCGATCGTCACCGTCACTTGCGGTGCGTCATAGGACATCGAATTCTGCACTGCGAGGAAGCGACCGGAGGCCTGCGCCTTGTTCTTGATGTCCTCGGCGGCCTCGTACACCTGGGAGGCATCGCCGGTCGAGCGCACCACCATCGTCACCGGCAGGCCGCCGCCGGAGCCGGGCAGCGTCGGCGGGGCGAAGACGAAAGCCTCGACGCCCGCCACCTTGGCAAGGCGGGCGGTGATGTCTTCCTGAAGTTCCTTCGAGCTGCGCTCGCGCTCGGCCCAATCCTTGAATGCGAAGCCGACGAAGGCGTTGTTCGTCGGGCCCTGGAAGGCAACGGCGGAGAACCGAGCCCTGGTTTCGGGGATATCATTCATCAGCCCGAGAATCTGGTTCACATAGGTCTCGGTGTAGTCCGACGTCGCATAGCGCGGCGCATTCACAATAGACAGCAAGAAGCCCTGGTCTTCTTCCGGCGCCAGTTCGCTCGCGGTCTTGGTGAACATGAAGGCGGTCGTGGCGACCAGTGCGATGACGATCATCAGCGTCACCGGGCGATATTTCAACGAGCCGCTGACCAGCCGCTCATAGATGTTTTCGACGCGCCCGAACGTGTTGTCGACAATACGCTGGAAGCGGCTGTGCGAGCCGGGCCTGAGGATGCGTGCCGACATCATCGGCGTGACGGTGAGGGCAACGACACCCGAAAGCACCACCGAGCCGGCAAGCGTCACCGCGAATTCGCGAAACAGTGCGCCGGTCAGGCCGCCGGTGAAGGCCAGCGGCGCGAACACGGCGGCCAGCGTTATCGTCATAGCGATGACGGCGGACGAGATCTCCCGCATGCCGTTGAAGGCCGCCTGCATCGGCGATAAACCGTCTTCCTCCATGTGGCGGTGAATGTTTTCCACCACCACGATGGCATCGTCGACGACGAGGCCGATCGCCAGGACCATAGCCAGCAACGACAAAAGGTTGATCGAATAGCCCAGCGAAAACAGCAGGAAGCAGACGCCGATCAGCGACAGCGGAATGGTCACGATCGGCATCAGCACCGAGCGGAACGAGCCGAGGAAGAGCAGGATGACGACGATGACGATGATGACTGCCTCGCCGATGGTCTTGAACACCTCCTCGATCGATGCGCTGATCTGTTCGGTCGAATCGTAGACGATCTCGATCGTCATGCCTTGCGGCAGCGTCTCCTGGATCGTCGGCACGATGTCGTGGATCGCCTCCGCTGTCGTCAGCGGATTGGCGGCCGGCGTCGGGAAGATGGCGAGAAAGATGCCGGGCTTGCCGTTGAAAGTAACCCTGGTGTCGGTGCTCGCCGCGGCGAGATCGACGCGCGCCACGTCACGCAGCCGCACCACATTGCCGTCTGTCGAACGAAGCGGAAGAGCGGCGAAAGCCTCCGGCGTCTGCAGCGTCGAGCGGACGGTGATCGAGGAGGCGACGTATTCGTTTTCGGTATTGCCGGGTGCTGACAGGAAATTCGATGCGTTGATGGCGGCCAGCACGTCCGACGCCGTCACGCCGCGCGCCGCCAGTTTGATCGGATCGATCCAGACGCGCATCGAATATTCGGCGGCCCCGAAGATCTGCACGTCGGCGACACCCTCGACCGTCGACATGCGCGGCCGCACGACGCGCTCGATATATTCGGTGAGCTGTTCCGGCGTCATGTTCGGGTTCTGCATCGAGATATACATCATCGCGAACTGCTCGCCGGTGCCCTTGACGATCACCGGGTCTTCGGACTCGTCCGGCAGGTCGCCGCGCACGCTTTGTACCTTCGACAAGACTTCGTTCAGCGCGACGTCGGGGTTGGAGCCGAGTTTCATCTGCACCGTCACGGTGCTTGAGGACGGCCGGCTCGCCGACGTGACGTAATCGATGTTTTCGGTCGAAGCGACGGCACGGGCGATCGGCGCGGAAATGAACCCCTGGATCAGGTCGGCGCTGGCGCCGGGATAGGCCGTCGTGATCGTGATGGCCGTTTCTTCGACTTCCGGATACTGCCGGATCGAGAGGCTGAAGATGCCCTGGAACCCCAGAAGCAGGATCATCAAGGCGAGCACGGTCGAAAGGACCGGACGGCGAATGAAGATGTCGGAGAAGCTCATTTCTGGGCTGCCTGCTGGTTTGCCGGCTTGGTCGGATCGATGGTGTTGTCGACGGCAACGGACATGCCGTTGGAAAGGCGGTTCTGGCCGGCGGTAACGACTTCGTCGCCGGGCGCGATGCCTTCCAGGATCTCAACCAGGCCGGCATTACGGCGGCCTGGCTTGACGAACACCTGGGCAAGCACGAGCTGCGGCTTCTGTTCTTCCGCCGTCGGTCCGGCCGGCGCAGCAGCCGATTGTTCCTCGGGTTTTGCCGCGGGCGCTTCAGTCGCGGGCTTCGCACTATCCGTGGCCGGCTTTTCTTCCGCGTTGGCCGCGGCGGCAGGGGCGGCGCCATTGGCCGCGGCTGGCTTCGCCGGACGCACCACAAAGACGAAGTCACCGTAGAGGCTGGAGGTCAGCGCGGTCTGCGGCACCGTCAGCACGTTGTTTTCCTCGGGCAGTTCGACGCGCACCTGCACGAACTGGCCAGGGGTCAGCTTGGCTTCGGGGTTGGCGACCTCGGCCCTGACCGTCACCAGCCGGCTGGCCGGGTCGATCTTCGGGTCGATACCGCGAATAGTGCCGGTGAACGGCAACTCGCCGTCACCAACGCCCAGCCGCACCTTCTGGCCGATCTTGAGCAGCGGAAGCTGCTGTTCGGGAACCGAGAAATCGGCCCGCATCGTCTCCAGATCCTGCAGGGTCGCTACGGAAGTGCCGGGTGTGAGATACTGGCCGAGGTCAATCCTGGGGATACCCACCGTGCCGCTGAAGGGCGCGGTCAGCAGCTTCTGCTCGAGCACCGCCTGCAGCCTGTTGACCTGCGAAGTGGAAGCCGATGCGGCTGCCCGCGCCGAGTCGAGCGTCGATTCCGAGCCGACACCGCGTCTCTGCAGTTCAAGGGCGCGTGTCAACGCCGTCTGGTCGAGCGCTGCTTGCGCCTTCGTCGCCTCGAGATCGGCGCGCTCGGCGGCATCGTCGAGCTGAAGGAGACCCGCGTTGGCTTCAACCTTCTGATTGGCGTGAAACAGGATATCCTTGACGATGCCGGCGGCTTCGACGGCCAGGTCGACGCCGCGGACCGCACTGACAGTGCCGATCGCCTCGACGCCCGGCGTCCATTCCGTCGGCTTGACGATCATCGTCGACACCGTCGCGGCCGGCGGCTTCATCGTGGCGAAGAACTGCTGCATTGCATTGTCGCGGAACAAGTTGAAGCCGACGATGCCGCCGCAGACCAGCACGAGCAGAATGAACGCGATGATGAAGCGCTTGATCACGAGCAGTCCCCTTGGCCATGGCCCGGCACAACAGTCGGATGAGCCAAACACATAGCTGTGACTGGTCCCGATATCAAATGACGGCGACTTTACTGTACCGTCTGGACGGTCTTGTCAATTCCGCGTAGGCTAATGTATGGGGGAACGATTGATGAAGGCCCGAAGAACGAATTCGCGTGATAAAATTCTCGCCGCCGCCGCTGATGTGGCACGTGAGACGGGGCCGGGCAGCCTGTCGCTGGACGCCGTCGCCGGCCGGGCCGGGGTGTCGAAAGGCGGCTTGTTGTACAATTTCCCGACCAAGGCGAAACTGATGCAGGCGCTGGTTGAGGATTATCTGCGCGCCTTCGAGCAGGCGCTGGACGCCGCCCGCACTGCCGGCGTCAGCGGCGAGAGCCCGCTTGCGACCTACATCAAGCTTTCGGCCGAACATGCCGCGGAATCGAAACCGTCAGCTTCCTGGATTTTTTCGGCGATCGCCGAGGATCCCGATTTCCTGACGCCGATAAAAGCGTTCAGGCGGCAGGTTTTCGAGCGGCTCAAGGGAGAGACGCCGGACCTCAAGGCGCTGCTGGTCTGCTACCTCGCCATCGAAGGACTTCGCAGCATGAATCTCTTCGATTCGGATGTTCTTTCGGTCGACGAACGCCGGTTGCTGATATCGTCCTTGTTGGAGATTGCGGGATAGGTTGCCGCGCAGGCCGGCGACACATCCCATTTCTCCCGACATTGATGCCTGCCTGTCACCGCCGCTGCGTTACGGAAAACCTGATCTCGCGGGCCGGCTGCATCATTGTCATGGCCAGATTTCCAACGTATTGGCCGCCGGGTGCCGCAACGGCCGCGCGAGCGATCGGGCGCATGACGGAAGCTAAGACGATTGGTGAAGCATGAGCGAAATCAGGGTGGAGCGTCTCACCAAGCGGTTCAACGAAACCGCCGCGCTGAACGCCGTTTCGCTCGACTTTGCGGCGGGCTCCTTCACAGCGCTGCTCGGCCCGTCCGGTTGCGGCAAGACCACGATGCTGAGGCTTATCGCCGGCTTCGAGGCGCCCAGCGAAGGTCGCGTGCTGTTTGGTGACGAATTGATGGCCGATCCGCAGCGGCAGGTGCCGCCGGAAGCGCGCGGCGTTGGTGTCGTCTTCCAGTCCTATGCGCTTTGGCCGCATATGGATGTCGGCGAAAACGTCGCCTATCCCCTGAAGGCCCGGCATGTCAAACGGAGCGAGATTGCGAGCCGTGTCGGCGCGGTTCTCGATGTCGTCGGGCTCAACGGATTTGAAAGCCGCCGTATCGAGGAACTGTCCGGCGGCCAGCGCCAGCGCGTGGCGCTGGCGCGCTGCCTCGTTGCCGACGCCAAAGTTATCCTGTTCGACGAACCGCTCGCCAATCTCGACATGCATTTGCGCTCGTCGATGGTCGACGCGTTTCGCGACATCCATCGCCGCACCGGCGCCACCATCGTCTACGTCACCCACGACCAGGCCGAGGCCCTGGCGCTGGCCGACCGCGTCGCCATCATGAGCCAAGGCAAGGTGCTGCAGGCGGCGGCGCCTCAGGAGGTTTATCGCGCGCCGGCCAATGCCACTGTTGCCGGCTTCGTTGGGCGAGGATCCATTGTTTCGGGCTTCGTGGTCGATCAGGCCGTAGGGACCGCGACGGTCGACGTAGCAGGGCATCGCTTCCCAGTACGAACCGCCGGAAGCCCGGCAGGAGCGGTCAAGGTGTTGCTGAGGCCGGAAGCGCTGCGGATTTCACCTGAGGGCATGCAGGCGGCGGTGCTCGACAGCATTTTTCGCGGCCCGGTCCATGAGGTGCGGCTGGCCTTGCCGATGGCGGGGCGGGGGCCAGGACAGGACCCGGGGCAGGAACTGCTGATCGACAGCACCGAGGCAGTTGCAGTCGGCCAGAGAGTGCATTTGACCGTCTCGGACGCCTGGATCATTCCAGGCGCCTGAACCAAGCGCGTCGCGGGATCATGCGACGCGCTTTAAGTCGCTGTTTTATGCATGTCGTTGTCCCAAAACCGCTGCGCACCCTTGGTTCAAGCCCGAGGGCATGATTTTGGGCGACATGCATTACCGCCAGGGCAAGACGCCGGCCGGAAGCCGCCGCCCGAACCGGTCGAGCACAAGCAGCAGGACGACGACGACGACAATCGTGGAAACGGCGATCGCGGCGGCCTGCGTTCCCAGACCGGCCTCTTCGAGGCTGAACAGCACCACGCCCAACGTCTCGTTGCCGCTCGACCAGAGCAAGGCGGAGACCGTCAGCTCGTTGAACGCGCTCATGAAGACGAGCAGTCCGCCCGCCACTGCCGCGGGTGCTGCGAGCGGCGCGGTTATGGATGCCAGCCGGCGAAGGGAGCCGGCTCCCGACACTGCCGCTGCCTCGTCGAGATCGCGTGAAATCTGGCCAACCGCGGTCGCCACCGGTTTCAAGGCGAGCGTGAAAAACCGCATCACATAGGCGACCACGATAATCGAGGCCGTTGCATAGAGGCTGCCGACTAGCGGCAGCGGGCGCAGGAACAACAGGATGCAGGCAATGGCCAGCACGACGCCGGGAACCGCATAGGGCAGGTCGACGATGCCACCGAGCAGACGCTGCCAACGCCGGCCGAGCCGTTCGAGGATGGCGGTCACCGGTATGACGCCGATGGCGAGGATCAGTGCCGCGCTGCCGGCAAACAGAAGGGAATTGCGGAAGGCACGGACGGTTGACGCCTGGCGGACCAGAACCTCGGCGTAGTTGGACGCGGTCATCGTCTGCCAGCCCAGCGGCACACCGAAGGACGGCACGAGCGACGTTGCCAGCAGCGCGCAAGCCGGAAGCACAAGGATGAAACCGATCACCAGCCAACCGAGGCCGGCCAGCAACAGGCGGTAGCGCCCGAGCTCGAAACGCGCCGGCGTGCCTGACGTAAAGCGGTGAGCGGCGCCACGCAGGGCCAGCGACTGGCAAGCAACACCGGCCAGCGCCAGTGCCCCGACCAGTACCGACAGCGCCGTGATCTGCGGCAGGACACCGGGCCCGAAGCTCGACAGGTCCTGATAGATCAGCGTTGGCAGCGTCAGATAGTTGACGGGCATTCCGAGCAAAGCGGGAATGCCGAAATTGCCGACGCCCGAAACGAAGGCCAGTGCCGCCGCAGCCACGATATACGGACGCACGACCGGCAGCACGATGGTCCACAGCACCGATAGCGGCCTGGCGCCGGAGGCCCTCGCCGCCTCGACGAGATCGCGGGGGATCCGCGCAAGTCCGGCCCGCAGCGTGATGAAGACGATCGGTGCATGCTGGACGGCGTAAAGCAGGATGATGCCGTTGCGGCCAAGCATTGGGTTGGGTGTTCCCGGCGGCGGCGCCATACCGACCATGCCGAGAAGCGTGCTGGACGGGCCAAACAGATGCAGCCACGACAACGCGGTAACCTGTGGCGCGATCATCAGCGGCAGCAAAAGCAGGAAGCCAAGCGGCTTTCGTCCCGGCAGATCGGTCATCGTGATGGCGACGGCAAAGGGGCTGCCGAGGCAGATCGCCAACGCGGCGCCAAAGAAAGCAGTATCCAGCGTATGCCACATCGCCCGCAAGGCGGCGGGCTTGGCCAAACGGTCGGCGAATGCGCCGAAATCGAGTTCGCCGCCCGGCGCGACGGCTGCGACGAGAAGCCTGACCATCGGCAGCAGACTGAGCAGAGCGATGACCAGCAGGACGGCGAGCGCCGACGCGCGAAACCCTGATGTGGCCCGTACGCCGGGCCGGAGCCGAGCCGACGCGGACCGCCCGGCGAGGATATCCGGCGCGGACGACACCACTGGGTAACGGGCTGGCTACTGGCTCATCACGGCGCCGAACTTTTCCTTATTGGCGGCGTCGTTGGCGAGTGCCGCGGCCGCATCGTAACCCAGCACCTTGATCGACGAGCGGTCGGGATAGCCGGCCGGCAAGGCAATATCGGCGCGCGCCGGGATGTAGCCCATTTTTGCGGCGGCCTGCTGTCCGTTCTTGGACAGCAGGAAATCGACGAAGGCCTTGGCGGCGTCGGCGTTCTTGGCCGTGGACAGGATGGCGACCGGCTCGGTGACGGCCGAGACACCTTCCCTGGGGAATACGAACTCGACGGGCGCACCTTTGGCCTTCTCGCGAATGGGCATGTAGTCGACGATCATGCCGAACAGCTTGTCGCCGCCGCTGACGGCTTTCAGCACGTCGCCATTGCCGCCGCTTGCCTGAGCCCCGTTCCTGGCGAGCGCGTCATAATAGTCCCAGCCTTGCGGCAGGTTGCCGGTCAGCGTCACGGTGTGGATCATTGCAGCACCCGAGGTCAGCGGGCTGGGCATTGCGACAAGACCCTTCGCCTCCGGCCTGGTGAGATCTTCCCAACTCGCCGGCACGAAGGGCGCCTTGGTGTTGTAGACGATGCCGGTGGTGATCAGCTTGGTCGAGAAATAGGTCTTGTCCTTGTCGTAGAGCGCAGCCTCGATGCCGGAGACATCAGCCTCGGCATAGGCGAGCAGCCGGCCTTCTTTCTTCAGCCCTTCCATGGTCACGACGTCGGCGATCAGAAGCACATCCGCCTGCGGCTGGCCGGCTTCGATTTCGGCACGCAGCTTGGCCAGGATCTTCGGCGTTCCATCGCGCACCCATTCGACCTTGACTGCGGGGTATTTCGCCATGAAGGCATCGACGGTCTGCTGGGCGTCGGTGTTGGGCTGGCTGGTGTAGACGACCAGCTTGCCGTCGGCAGCCGAAGCGCCTGCGATGGCGGATGCCAAAAGCATGGCAGCGAGAATGATCTTGCGCATGGAAAACCCCACTTCGTGTGAAGAGACGGATCCGGCTCGGCGCCGGATACGAGAACGCTCTCCCTATCGCTGCAGGATAAACCTATTGTGACAGGTCATATGGTTGAGCTGGTCTGGCCAGGGTGAGGGAACTTTTGTCCGCCTCGCGATTTTGCATGTATGGTGAGAAGCCGAACCGTCAGAAGGGATTGCCGATGACAACAAAACGCTTTGCGATCCTTGCTCTCGTTTTCGCGACGGGCTGCAGCGTGTCCGCTTCGGCCCTCGCAGGAAATCGCGACCAACGGGCTGATCCCGAGCGCTACGTTCCCGCCGAAGGCAACATCATCGACATTCTGTTCGGCGGCCCGCGCTACTATGACCAGCAGTTGTTCACGACAGCCGCAGGAGCCTGCTCCTACCACAGGGTCGGGCCCGACGCGAACGCGTTGAACAAGATCAACGATCACCATTGCGGGAAGTAGACGGCAATGGCGCGCCCGGTTCGCCTTCCCACAGAATCAGGCTGGCCGCGCCGATCAGTCCTGCGCGGTCGCCAAGCTGCGCCGGCACGACCGGCACATCCCGGTAGGCTGGCATCGCCCGCTGCTCGACGGTTGCCCTGATGGTTGGAGCCAGCAGGTCGAAACCGTTGGCGAGGCCACCGCCCATGACGATCAGGTCCGGCGAGTAGAGATGAAGCAGGTTGGTGAAGCCGATGCCGAGCCATCTGGCCTCCACCTCGATCAACTCGAGCGCGCTGATATCGCCGGCACGTGCGGCCTCGACGACGTGCCTGGCCGAAACGTCGCCGTTGGCCGAAAGGCGCCTGAGCAGGGAGCCGTCGCCCGGCGCGGTCAGTGCCGTGGCACGCCGCCCGAGCGCGGTTCCGGAGGCGACCGCCTCGAAACAGCCGACGGCGCCGCAGAAGCAGCGGTCGCCCTCGCCGGTGATGGTCATGTGGCCGATCTCGGCCGCCAGCCCGCGCCGGCCGTGATAGATGTGGCCGTCGGCGACGACCCCGCCGCCGATGCCGGTCGACACGGTGACGAACACCAGGGAGTCGCTGCCTCGGCCGGCGCCGAAGCGCCATTCGCCAAGGGCGGCCGCGTTAGCGTCGTTTTCCAGCCGCACCGGCAGGCCGAAATGCTTGCCAAGAATGTCGATCAACGGCACGTCGTGCCAGCCGGCCAGCGTCGGCGGCGCGATCACGATACCGGCCTTGGGATCGAGCGGTCCCGGCGCGCCGATGCCGATCCCGGCGACATCCGCCTGTGGGCGCTGTGTCAGAAGAGCCCCGGCCAGTGCGATGATCTGGCCGATCACCGCATCCGATCCCGCGATCGCCATCGTCGGCGCCGAGACCTGCGCGACAACGCCGCCGTCGCTCTCGACCAGCGCGCCGCGCAGCTCCGTTCCGCCGAGATCGAAGGCGAGGGCCAGTCTTGCCATCAGGCGGCGACCCTCAATCCATGCAGCCAGGCCATGCGCTGCGCAAGGTCGGGGTCGCCGAACGCCAGCGATCCGAGCACCACCGTCTCGGCGCCAGAGGCGCGCAGGCGCGGCACCGTCTCGTGGCGGATGCCGCCGTCGGCAGCCAGGATGATGTCGGTCTCGCGACCGGCTTTTCTCATCAGTGCGCGCGCTTCGATCAAACGTGGGCAGGCCCGCTCGGAAAGGCTCTGGCCCTTGACGCCGATGGATGTGCCGAGAAGCGTCACAAACGCCACTTGCGACAGGAAAGGCGTGACCGCGGCCACCGGCGTTTCCAGCCTGAGCACCACGCCGGCCTCGGCGCCGAGCGCATGCGCCAGCCGCACGGCGCGCAGGCCGGCTTCGCCGTTTTCGGCGTGGACACTGACCAGGTCGGCACCGGCCTCGATGAACTGGCGCGCCTGCTCCTCGACGATCTCCGCTTCGACCATCAGGTGAACATGGATCGGTTTTGCCGTCAGCCCGGCGATCCGCGCCACCAGATCCGGGAAGAACAGGAAGCCGGGGGTGAAGCGGGCGTCTGCGACGTCGATGTGGTGGAGGTCGACATAGGGTTCTATGCGCTTCAGGTCGCGCTCCATATTGGCAAGATCGGCCGACCACAAGGAAAATTCGCCGAGCAGCCGGCTGCGCGGCAGGGCGGCGATGGCGTCGGGACCGGACAAGGATTTGGTCGTCATGACGGAACGAGGCTCCGGAAATTCGAGTAGGTAAGAAGGAAGGTCGTGATCTCAGCCTGCAGCTCGGCGAAATGCCTGACGCTGTCGAGCGCCTTGGGATGGATTTCGGCAAAGGTCGCGCCGGGAATGGCTGCGGCGAGCTTTAGGGCCGCCGAGAGCGGATGCACCGTATCCATGGCATTGCCGATGACCAGCGTGGCAATGCCAAGCACCGCCGCGTCACTCGCCGAAACGCCCGGGCCGTCGGCGGCAATGTCGGCGAGGACCTGCGCGAATGGCGCGGCGTCCGGCCGGTCGAAATAGCCGATCAGCGAGGCAAGGTTGTCGGGTGCTTCACGCTGCAGGCGCGCGGCAGTTTCCGATTGCGCGAAGATCGACCTCGCCTTGTCGGGGCCGTGGTCCAGGATAAGCCTGGCAACCTCGGCGATCGGCAGCAGGTTCACCGGCGCGTCGTCGAAAATCCAGGCCGGCCGCACCAGGAGAAGACCCGCGACGCGGTCCGGATGACGGCACGCCAGGCGCATGGCGATCGCGGCGCCCATGGAAATACCGGCGGCGACGAAACGATCGAGACCGGCCTGATCGGCGGCGGCAACAACATCGTCCGCGAACATGCTCAGGGAAAAAGGCCGGCGGCTGCCCAGTCCGGAGGCGCCGTGTCCGCGGCATTCCAGCGTGATGCGCCGCAAGCCTGGCCCGGAAGGGAAGGCCTGGGCGACCTGCGCGTCGCCACCGCCCAGCCCATGCTGAAAGATGACCGCAAGCCCGTCGCCATGGTCGAAGACTTGCAGCGCGGCGTCATCGCGAAGCAGCGTGGCCAGGCGCGCCATCACACCAGCCCTTTGAGGAAGCGGGCAACGCTGGGTGCCTGTTCGGCCGAGAGGCCATGCGTGACCAGCGGCCCATCAAAGCCCGATGCTTTCAGCCTGGCGACGAAATCCGCAAAGTCGACGACACCCCGGCCGGCCGTCGTGAAGCGGCCGTCAGCGAAACGGTCCTTGGCATGCGCCATGGCGACGTGGCCCGCAGTGCGTTCGACGGCGGCGGCGACGATGGCGCGTGCTTCGGCCGAGCTCGCCTGCTCGAACAGGTTGGCCGGATCGAGCACGATGCGCAGCCGTGTCGACCCCATCTCGGCGATGAGGCGCATCGCGTCCGACGCGGAGGTGACGATGTTGGCCTGTTCGGGCTCGATGCCGAGATCGACGCCGTGGCGCTCCGCGAGCTGCAACGCCTTTTCCATCTCGCTCGCCATGTCGTCCCATGCCGAGGGCTCGGTATTGTCGGGATGATATGCCCACTGATCGTCCGCGTTGCGCGTTCCCGTGCACAAGGTGACCAGCGGAACGGAAAGCTCTGCCGCGGTCTTGATGACCACGCCAAGCCGACGCAGGCCGTCGTCGCGCACAGCTTTGGCGGGATGGGCCATGTTGTAGGTTCCCGAGAGCGCTGCAAGGACGACACCGCAAGCATTCGATGCGGCCGCGATGGCATCAATGGCGTCTTTTTGCACCGCATCCGGCATCGACGGCAGCCCGGCGCAGGCAAGGTTGAACTGGGTGACGGCAAATCCCGCGTCGCGGACCGCTGCCAGCACGCCAGCCGGCTCGCTGCCCGGGAAGGTCTTGGCGAACACCCCGATCTGCATCAGACCGCTCCCGTTACGGAAGCGACCTCGACGCGATCACCGGTTTCGACCGAACGGGCGATCGCCACCATGGCGCGGATCGAGGCAAGTCCGTCCTCGACGTTGGCGCCGCGCATCGGCTTGCCGTCAAGGATTGTCTCGGCGAGGCCTTCGAGCTGGCGCCTGAAGAAATGCCCGTCGGCGCCGAGCGGCCTTCGCGACGTTGCATCCTTCTCGTGAAAGATATCGACCTCACTCGCCCGGAAATACCAGGGATTGAAGGTCTTCGCGATCACCGAGCCGTGTTCGCCATAGAGCTGAAAACCCTCGTGCCAGTCCATGCGGACGGCCACGGTGAGGTCAAGATGGCCGAGTGCGCCGTTGGCGAACTCGGTTTCGACGAACCAGCAATAGGCGCCGAAACGTTGGTTGAGGCGGGCGCGCACGGCAACGATCTCGCCGCACAGGAAGCGCGCGGTGTCGACGAGGTGCGAGCCGTGCGCGAGCATGAAATACTGCCTGAGATCGGCCTTCGGATTGCCGCCCGGCTTGCGCGCCAGCTTGCTGGTGACCGGCAGCGGCTGGACCGCGTCGGTGTTGGTGTAGCGGTGAGTGGAATCGCAATACCAGGCTTTTAGCGCCAAGATCTCGCCGATCTCGTCGCGGACGAAATCGCGCGCTGCTTCCAGTGCCGGGTCGAAGCGCTTCATATGGCCGACTTGCAGCACCTTGCCGGAGCGCCGGACCGCATCGGCGAGCATCTCGCCTTCCTCGACCGAGACGCCGATCGGCTTTTCACACAGCACGTGCTTGCCGGCCTCGAGCGCCTTGATCGACATCGGCACGTGATAGGCGTCGGAGGTCGCCACGATCACCGCTTCCAGTTGCGGGTCGGCGAGCATCTCATCGTAATCGCCATAGATTTTTTCGGGTTCATAGGTCGCGCCCATGCGCGCCAGAAGATCGGGGGCGGCATCGCAGATCGCATAGAGGTCGGCGTTGCCGGCCTTCACGCAGGATTCGAGATGGGCGAATTGGGCGATCGGCCCGCAGCCGAGCACGCCGACACGAAGGCGACGGTCTTGCTTCCGGATCATGGTCTTTTCCTCACGCGCCGTAGCCGCGCATCGTCTGGCGGTTGGTCTTGACCGCGGCGGCCGGATCGGCGGCGGCAGTCTCGGATTCTTCTTCCAGCACCAGCCAGCCGTTGAAACGAGGTGCGGCGCTGGCGATATCGATCACCGCTTGGGTATCGCAGACGCCCTTGCCGAGCATCGCCCAAGTGCCGCTGGCATCGACGTCTTTCAGATGCACGTAGCGGATGCGGTCGCGGTAGGTGGTGAGCGTATCTGCCATGTCCTGATGGCTGCGCAATATGTGGCCGGTATCGGGCACCCAGCCGACAAGCGAGGGGTCGATCAGCCTGAAAATCCGATCGTAGTCGGCACGGTCGAACAGCAGCGTGTTGTGGTGGGAACTGGGATGGACGGCGATGTCGACGCCGGCCTTGCGTCCGAGTTCGCCGGCCTTGTTGTAGACCTCGGCCGCGATGGCAAACTTGTCGTCACGCGGGCCGTCGGACACGACGGTGGCCGAGCCCATCGAAACCAGCGCGCCTGGAAAGGCAGCGGCAAAATCGATCCAGCGTTTCGCTGTCTCGAGGTCGGCGCCGATGCTCTCCATCAGCGTAAAGCCGCTCTTCGAGCCGAAGGCGAAAGAAACAAGGGTGAGGCCGGCCGATCTTAGCGCCGTGGCGAATTCCGCCGGCCTGTCGGCATAGCGGCCGATCATCGTGTCGGTGATCTCGATGCCGGCATAGCCGCCATCGGCGATCACCTTAAGCAGATCGTCGGGACCACCGGTAAAACGCTCTCCGAGCATTTCCCAGGTGAAGGTCTGGCAACCGACTTTCAGGTCTTTCATGCTTTCATTCCTTGATGCCGCACTGCGTCAGCCCTTTGTTGATGTGGCGCTGGATGAACAGCACGAGCACGATTCAGCGGCGCTATGAAGACGCCCGAGGCCGCGGCGATATCGCCTGCTAGCAGAGAAGGTCCAATCCATCGATTTCGACGCGCGGCCTTCCCCATCGGTTCTCCGTGGGAGGGACATCCTACTTGACCGAACCCGCGGTCATGCCGGCGAGGAAGAACCTCTGGGCAACGAGGTAGATGAGCAAGAGCGGTAGCGAGCCCAGCACGCTCATCGCCATCATCTGGTTCCATTCGAAGGCGTGCTGCCCCATCAAAAGTTGGATGCCGATCGGGACGGTGCGCATGGACGTTGACTTCGTCAGCGTCAGCGCAAAGAGAAATTCGTTCCAGCACAACAGGAAGGTGTAGACCGACGTCGCCACGATACCAGGCAGTGAAATCGGGACGATCACCCGCCAGAGTGCGGTCCAGCTGGTGCCGCCGTCGACAGCCACCGCTTCATCGAGATCGCGGGGCAAGGTGTTCAGATATCCCGTCATCAGCAGGATCGCGTAGGGCAGCGTAAACACCAGGTAAGTCAGGATCAGTGCGACGTAGGTGTCGAAGATGCCATACGAGACGACAAGCCCGAAGAAGGGGATCAAAAGCGTGATCGGCGGAATCGTCTGCGTGCTGATTATGAGTGTGTTGAGGCTGCCCTTTCCGCGGAAATTGAAACGGCTGAACCCATAAGCCGCCAGCAAGGCGATCAGGACCGTCAGCACGGTCACCGCTCCGGCCACGAAGTAGCTGTTGAAGAAGAAGCGCAGCTTTACCGGGTCGCCAAGGATGGCCGCATACGCTTCCAGCGTGAAGGCCTTCGGCAGGACGGTTGGTGGCAGGGCAAAGATTTCGGTATTCGACTTGAACGAGCTGCTCAGCATCCAGTAGATCGGGAAGGCCGCGAAAAAGAGCCCTGCGGCAAGCGCGACATGGAGCGCGACGGTGATCAGTCTGTCTTTCGGTGTGTGCCTTTTCCTCATGGTGACTACCGAGCCTTTTGATAGCGGATGTAGAACAGCGTCAGGCCGAGAGAGATCAGCAGGATGACCACGGCGCTCGCCGACGCCTGCGACAGGTTGTAGCTCGAAAACGCCAGCTTGTACGTGTAGGTGCTGAGGACCTCGGTCGAGTAGATCGGACCGCCGCCCGTCGTTATCCAGATCAATGGAAAGACCTGCATGGTCCAGATGAAGTCGAGCAGCGAGATGCTGATGATGATCGGCATCAGCTGCGGGATGGTGATGAAGATCAGTTTCTGGTAGGCCTTCGCCCCGTCGATATCGGCGGCCTCGTAGAAATCCTTGGGAATGCCCTGCAAGCCTGCGAGCAAGCTGACCATGAAAAGCGGGTAGCCCGCCCAGATATTGGCGAAGGTGACGGCGTGCAGCGCGGTCGCCGTCGAGGAAAACCACTCGACCTTGGAACCGATGATGCCCATCTGCATGAGAACGCTGTTCACGACACCGTTCGGCTCGAGCAGGAGGCGCCAGATCACGGCGATAATCACCGCGGTGAACAGCCAAGGCAGTATGTAGAGCACGCGCAGAATGTTGCGCAGCGTCGGATTGATGCGGTCGCTGTTCAGCATGAGTGCGAAGACCATGCCGATGGTCATATGGAAGATGACACTCATGCAGGTGAAGTAGAGCGTGTGCCACAGCGAGGCCCAGAACACCGGATCGGCAAAGATCGCGTGGTAGTGTTTCAGTCCGGCAAAGGATGGGTCGCGACGCAGCACCGCGCTGTTCTGGAACGAATAGCCAATCACCGTCACCATCGGCAGTAGCATCAGAAGGCCGATGATGAGGAGCGAGGGTGACAGATAGAGATAGGGTGCGACCGCTCGTTTCAGTCGATGGTGGGAGCGCTTCTGCCGAGTCATGTGCCACCCTTGGGATGTGCCTTCAAGAGGAAGGTGCGCTTCGGAAAGAGGTCCATCTCAAATTGCCGATCCGTTGTTGACGGGTGGCCTGCCCTAAGTCAGGCTACCCGGTGGAAGATAGCAACGGGGAACAGGTCGCTCAGAATTTCGCCATCCAGCCCTTTTGAGCGTTGGCTGCGGCTTCTTCCGGAGACTGCTCGCCGGCGAGCATCTTCTGGGCTTCCACGTCGAACTGGGTCATCAGGTCTTCAGCCACCGGCAGACCCGTGAACTCGTTGGCGAGATAGCCGGTCTTGAAGATTTCGAAAGCCTTGGCGAAAGCCTTGTCCGAGGTCACGAAATCGGGCTTGGCATTGACGTTGCCCGGGAAGGCGTTTGCAAGCGTCACGAGCTTGGCGTTCACCTTTTCACTCATAAGATATTGGACGAGCTTCCAGGCTTCCTCCTGATGTTTTGAGGCCGCAGAGATGCCGATGCCCCAGGAGGCGTAGGGAAGGCCGCGCTTGCCGTTGTAATTCTCCACGACCGGGACGGGGATGAGGTCGAAGTTCAGCTTGGGATTGCGTTTGCGAATGAGGTTCACATGCGCGAGCGAGTCGATCATCATTCCGACCCGATCGTTCACGAATTCCTCGACCTTTTCCTGCTCGGTCTTGGTGGCAATGCCGGGCGAAATGACGCCGGCGTCGTTCAGCGATTTGACGAAGGTGAGCATATCGACGACCGGCTTGCCCTCGAGAGCCGGCTTGCCGTCAGCCATCATCGATTGACCCGAGGCCCAGACCCACGACATCAGGTCGTTCTGGACACCGGACGGCGTTTGCAGCGACAAGGGCAGCACCCAGCCATACTGGTTCTTGTCGGCATGGGTCATCTTCTTGGCGGCTTCGAGAAACTCCGCGCGGGTCGACGGCAGCTTGGTCACGCCTGCCTGGGCGGCGAGATCCATGTTTACGAAGACCGGATAGACGAACGAAGCCACGGGAAACATCACCGCCTTGCCGTCCACCTTGATGATATCCGCGACCTGGGTCTGGTCGAACTCGCTCGCATCCATCATCGGGTTCATGTCGGCCAGCGCATTCTGCGCGTTCAGATTGTTCACCCAGGCGCCGTCGAGACCGACGACGTCGCTAAGCGTTCCAGTTGCAGCACCAACCGAGATCTGGTCTCGCGTGGTCGCATAGGGGCCGCTGACCAGCGTCACCTTGATTCCGGGGTTTGCAGCCTCGAAGTCATTCATGATTGCCCTGAGCGAGCCGGCCGGCAATTCGGGCTCCCACCATTGGGTGAATTCCAGCGTGGTGTCCGCCATGGCGCCGGTTGCGCCAAGCAACCATGCGGCCGCGGCTATTTTCAGCATCGCGGGTTGTATCCGAAACATCATTTTCTCCTCCTTCTTTAAGATCGACCGCACAATGCGGACGATCGTCTGCTCTACTCAGAAGCCTTCTTGCGTTTCGCAGGCGCCTCGCTCTCGCCTGCGGTCTGCCGCAGATCTTCAGATCGCCAGATGCGTCTCGGGATCGAAGAAATGGAACTTGGCATCATCCAGGGCCAACCGGATTTCCGAGCCGGAGTGGACGGCGCTGATCGGCTCGAATCTCGCCACCGCGTTCGATGCCAGGCCAAAATCGTCCACCGCGTCCGGATCGCCGGAGTCCACCCGGACCGCGTCGATGTTCAGATGGACAATATGTTCGGATCCGAGTTCTTCGATCGAGGTCACCTTGGCCGGTATCGTCTGATACTTGCGACCGGATTCGAGGCTGCTGTCATAAAGATCCTCCGGTCGTATGCCGAACACGACCTTGCGCCCCGCAAACGACCTCAAGCCCGGCCTGCGCACGAAGGCTGCCTCCTGCAGCCGGATGGCGAAGGGGCCGGACATCAGTTCGTCGCCCGTCAGGGTCGCCTCGAAAAGGTTCATCGAAGGAGAGCCGATGAAGCCGGCAACGAAGGCGTTCACCGGCGATTCATAGAGCCTCTTGGGTGTATCGACCTGCTGCAGCACGCCGCCTTTCAACACCGCGACCCTGTCCCCCATCGTCATCGCTTCGATTTGATCGTGGGTCACGTATATGGTCGTTACGCCGAGCTGCTTTTGCAGACTGGTGATTTCGGCGCGCATTTGCACGCGCAGTTTCGCGTCCAGATTGGAAAGGGGTTCGTCCATGAGAAAGGCGGCCGGCTCGCGCACCATGGCGCGGCCCATGGCAACCCGTTGACGCTGTCCGCCTGAAAGGTTCGCGGGTTTGCTGTCCAGCAAAGACGTCAGCTGAAGGGTTTTGGCGATCTCGTCCACGCGCTTCTTGCGCTCGGCCTTCGGCTTGCCTGCCAGCCGCATCGAAAAGGCGATGTTTTCGAACACCGTCATATGCGGGTAGAGCGCGTAGCTTTGGAAGACCATCGCGATGTCGCGGTCCTTGGGCGGCATGTCGACGACGTCGACTCCGCCGATCCGAAGGCTGCCGCTGGTGATGTCCTCCAATCCCGCGATCATTCGCAACGCGGTGGATTTGCCGCAGCCGGACGGCCCGACGAGAATCAAGAACTCGCCGTCCTCGACCGATAGGTTCAATTGGTCGATTGCGCGAAAATTGTTACCGTAGGTTTTGCAGATATTCTCAAGAATGACTTCTGCCATATTCCTCCCTCCGCAAGTATAAGCCGCTGATTTTTATAACCCTCCTCGGAGCATGTTCACCTGCGAAATATTTCATCGTATAGTTTCTAGCTATGTTCCAGTATTGACATGCGTTTTTTTCAGTTCGACTGCTGACGGCGCGTTCGTCGATGCCAGGAGTTCTGTAACCTGGTCGTCGGTCGGAAGCGCCTCGCGCCCGCCACGGCCCGTTATCGAAAGGGCTGCCGCCGCGGCCGCGAATGCCACCCGGCCTGCGGTGCCGGCTCCGCGCGTCAACGCATGGGCATAGGCGCCATGAAAGCAGTCACCCGCACCGGTCGAGTCGACGACCACAATTCTGTGCGGGGGCAGGTGCCAGAGACCTGTCTCTTCACGCCCGCGATAGTACACGCCCCTGCCACCGTCGGTCAGAACCACTGCGGACCGCGACGGCAACCACAATGCATCGAGCATCTCGGCGGGCGATCGGCACCCCGTGGCAGTCCGCGCAAAGCCGAGTGGAAGAATGAGATGGTCGCAGAGCGCGATCAGCCGCTCCGTGGCTGGGCCGCTGCTCCATTCGATATCGCCGAGGATCGCAAGGCCGAGATCGCGAGCCCGAGCCACGACATCCAGGGACCGGATCGCGTAGCTATCGACGATCAGGACGGTCGCGCGGCTGAGGATATCGTCCGGAAAATCCGGAGCGGTGCCCAGCATCGCATCGTCGTCATACGCGATGAACCGTTCCCCGTCCGAGCCGACGGTGATCCGCGAGCGCACCGGGCGCGCGTCGGGGTGGCGCGGCGCGAATGCGGTTTCAACACCGCTCGCAACGAGATCGCGCAGCACGGCGTCGTCCGCGGCACTGCCCAGCCATCCGGCGAACCCGGCGGTTCCGCCGAGTCGCACGACGGCGGCCAGCGCCGTCGCAACATTTCCCCCGAAAGCGCGGGCACTTTGCAGAACCTTCCCCTTGCCCGCCGACAACGGCTGATCGACGTAGACGATGTCGTCGATCGCAATAGCGCCGAAGCCGAGGATCGCGGGGACGGTGGGCATCGTTCAGGCACCCGCCTTCGCCAGGGCGTCTTGCGCCGAAAGGCCGTCATGGATGACGCCCCGAAAGGCAAGCGCTGCCTTCTCCGGATCGCCATGCCCCCAGAGATTGCGGCCTACCACGGCGCCGCGTGCGCCGGCACGGATGGCGTCCGCCGTCTGCTGAAGCGCGCCGAGCAGCGTATCGGTCTTTGGACCGCCCGCGATCACAACCGGCACCGGGCAGGTCCGGACGGTCTCTCGGAACGACTCGAAATCGCCCGTGTAGCCGATCTTGATCACGTCGACGCCGGACTCGTAGCCGATGCGCGCCGCATAGGCGATCTCGTCGGGGGTGAAGACGATTTTTGCTCCGTCGGTGAAATCGCGAGGGTAGATATGCGCCACCACAGGCATGCCGTAGCGGGCCGCTGCATTTACCGAATCGGTCAGCCAGCGTATGTATTTGCCCTCGGTCGCGCCGCGTACCGGAATGGCCACGGCCAACGCATCGGCCCCCGCGCGCACCGCATCCTCGGGCGTTGCGATCAACTCGCTGATGCGATCGTCCGGAGTGAAGCAGCCCGCCTGAATCACCAGGGAAGCTTTGCCCGCATATTGCGGCCACAGATGGCGCGCGGTGCCAGGCTGGATGCTGACGTAGTCGGGTTTGCCCACCATGACGCGTGCGAGCGCACCCGGCAGGTCGGCAAGGCCGCCTTTGCGCACGTCGCCATAGCCGACGAAGTGGTCGACCGCGCCGCCAAAAAGTTTCCCCGATGGATGCGAGAAGAGGCGCGCAAGACGCACCTTGGTTCCTAGGCTCATGAGTGCAAAATTCCCCAATCGTTTGATTTCAAAATCCTGGACCCAGTGTTTCCGAAAGAAACAAGAAATACAATCTTTCGAAAGCTTTCGAATTTGCATATTTTTGGTAAGCTGAACCGAGGCCAGAGCGGTTGCTTGGCGCAGGGAAGGGCAGGGCAATGTTGTCGGAGCAGAGACGCCAATCGATCCTGGGTGAGGTGCAGCGCAGCGGACAGGTGCGCACGAAGGACCTGTCAGACGGGTTTGGCGTGTCGGAGGTCACGGTGCGTTCCGACCTCGAGATACTTGACCGCAAGGGACTGCTGACCAAGACCCGTGGAGGGGCGGTGACCCGGACCACCGATTCGACTACGGCCGCGTTCGCCCGGCGGATGCAAACGAACCTCGACGCAAAGAAGCGCATCGCCCGGGCGGCGCTAGACCTGTTCGAGGACAACCAATCGGTCATCTTCGACGGCGGCTCGACATTGATGCAGGTTGCCATGCAGTTACCGCCGCTCAGCAATGTCGTGGTCGCGGCCACGGCCATGAATATCGTGCAGCATCTTATGCATCGTCCCGGGCTCGACGTTCATATGATCGGCGGCCGGGTCTATCCCGACACGGTGAGCACGCTGATCACCGATGCCGATACGGCTCTCGGCGGCTTGGTAGCGCATCAGGTCTTTGTTGGAGCGCATGCGATAGACTCGTCACTGGATGTGGTCGACGTGAACGAAGACATGGCGCGAACGAAGCGAAACCTCGTTCGCATGGCGCGGCGCGTTGTCCTCCTCGCCGATTCGAGCAAATGGGGCGTCAGCGGGACCTCCAAGGCATTTTCGCTGTCGGCCGTCGATGTGGTGATCACCGACGATGGCCTGCCCGGTCCAATACGCAGCCAGCTTGAGATGACCGGGGCCAAGGTGATCTATGCCTGAACCCATCTCGGTCCCTGACCGCGACGGAAAGATCCAGTGCGCGCATGACCCACGGGATTCGCATCGGCTGTTGGCCGTCAGTCATGTTCTCCTCCTCAAGGCTGGCGGCCTCCAATGTTGCGCCATCATTTTCGCATGTTCTATAATAATTTTACGCGCGTCAATATTTAAAATGCTGTAAAGCGGCTTTCGAATGTGATCCGTTGCTGGTGCAATGATTCAACCAGAGCGTTGCGACGTCGGGAGGTAGAGTGGAAAATGCCAGGAAAATCAGGAGCTAAGCTCGGCATCGGCGTTGTCGGGTGCGGCAATATCTCGATGACCTATTTGCGCAATGCGGCCCTGTTCGGCGAGGTCGAGCTACGCGCCTGCGCCGACATATCGCCCGATTTGGCGGCCCTGCGCGCCAGCGAATACGGCATCCGGGCGGTCAGCGTCGATGCGCTTCTGGCCGACCCGGAGATCGACCTCGTCCTCAACCTGACCATCCCGGTGGCGCATTTCGACGTTTCGCTTTCAGCGCTTACGGCGGGCAAGCACGTCTTCACCGAAAAGCCGCTGGCGACCTCGGCCAAGGACGGCAGGCGGCTTGTCGCCGAGGCGGCGGAGCGCGGGCTGCTGCTGGGCTCGGCCCCGGACACCTTCCTTGGCGCCGCCGGACGGCGGGCACGCCGCCTCATGGACGAGGGTGCGCTCGGCCGACCGGTGACCGGCACCGCCTTCATGATGGGGCGCGGCATGGAGCACTGGCATCCCAATCCGCAATTCTACTATCAGCCCGGCGGCGGACCGGTCTTCGACATGGGTCCCTACTACCTGACGATGCTGGTCAATTTGCTCGGGCCGGTGGCCCGCGTGATGGCGATGGCGACGCGGGGCCAGGAGGAGCGGCTGATCACCGCCGAAGGCCCCTACCGGAACACCAGCTTCAAGGTCGGCACACCGACCAACATCCTGTCGCTGCTGGAGTTTCGCTCAGGCGCCACCGTCACCTTCGGCGCCTCGTGGGATGTCTTCAGGCACTCCAACCACCCGATCGAGCTGCATGGGACGGAAGGCTCGCTCAGGCTGCCCGATCCGGATACGTTCGGCGGCACCGTCTCGCTGTCGGAACGAGGGGCCGACTGGGCCGACTTCCACAGTGAGAGCGAACTCTATGGCGCGCGCAATTGGCCCTTCGCCGCGCCCGACCGCGCGAATTACCGCATGCTCGGCGTTGCCGATCTTTCGCGCGCGCTGACAACAGGAAGAAAGCCGCGGGCGTCCGGCGACCTTGCGCTTCATGTGCTGGAAATCATGGAGGCGATCCTCGCTTCGGGTGAGAGCCGCGAGTCCGTCGCCGTCAACGCAACGGTCGATCAGCCGCCGCGCTTCCAGGACGCCGAAGCGGCGAGCCTGCTCGCCTGATATCGGAGGGCTTACGATGACGACATTGCTTTCACCCTTGCTCGATCCGGAGGCCCGGCATGTGCTCGACCTTGACCGGCAGGCGGCCGCCCCGCCATTCGAAGCCGGCACGCCTGAAGAGGCGCGCCGCGCCTATGAGGAGGGCGTTCCGGCACTCCAGGGCGAGCGCGAGCCGGTCGGCTCATTGACCGAGCGCACCATCACCGGACCCGGCGGCCCGTTGACGCTCAGAATCTATCGCGGACAGGGCGCGGTCGGAGCCGCTGCCCCGGCGCTGCTCTATCTGCATGGCGGCGGCTGGGTGATCGGCAATCTCGAGTCGCATGACGAGATCTGCCGCTGGCTTGCGAATATGGCGGCCTGCGTCGTCGTCTCTCCCGACTACCGGCTGGCGCCGGAACACAAATTTCCGGCGGCCATCGAAGATTGCCGCGCCGTACTTTCCTTCATGCAGGGCGGCGCGGGCGATCCCGGCATCGACGCCGAACGGATCGCTGTCGCCGGCGACAGTGCCGGCGGCAATCTCGCTACCGTGCTTTGCCTGCTTGCGCGCGGCGACAAGAAGCCGCCGGCGGCGCAGCTGCTGTTCTATCCGAACACGGACGCCTCGCAGGCGGCGGACAGCTATCGCCGCTTTGCCGACGGTTATGGCCTGACTTCGGCGACCATGGCCTGGTTCCGCGACCACTATATCAACCATGCTGGCGATATTGATGACTGGCGCGTGTCGCCGCTCAAGGCCGCAAGCCTTGCCGGCGCAGCGCCGGCTTTTGTCGCAATCGCCGGCCATGATATCCTCGCCGACGAAGGCGAGGCCTACGCGAAGCGTCTGGAAGATGACGAGGTGCCGGTCGTTCTGCGGCGCTGGCCCGGCCAGATCCACGGCTTCGTTTCGATGGGCCGCCACGGTCCGGCGGCGCGGCAAGCGGTCGGCGCGGCAGTTGCCGCATGGCGCGGCTTCGATCCTGTGTTTGGAAACGCTCAGGCCGACTGACGCATGACCAGCGTCGCGTCGAGTTTGACCTTGGCTGCAACTGTCGCGTCGTCCTCATCCAGCAAGGCCAGCAGCGTCTCCACGCTGCGTCCGGCCATCGAAGCGAAGTCCTGCGCCATGGTGGTGAGGGCAGGGCAGGTGTAGCGGCTCAGCGGATGGTCGTCATGGGCTGCGACCCGCAGGTCGCAATCGCCCTTGCGGCCGACCTTGCGGCCTTGCGAGTAGGCGGCGGCCATCACGCCGAAGGCGAGACGGTCGTTGGCGCACAGAATGGTCTTGCCCGGCAGACCGCCACGCGCGAGCATCGCTTTCATCTGCTGGTAGCCGATCCGTTCGAAATCCCAAGTGTAGTCATAAGGGGTGCCGATGAGCACCGGCTCATGCCCGAGCCGCTGCATGGCGCCGACATAGCTGTTCAGGCGCTCGCGCGAATTGTGGTTGACGTGCGGGATGTCGAAATAGACCGGGGCGTCACCGGAGCGGCAGAGATAATCGACGATGGTCGAGACGCTCTGGCTGTTGTTGTTGCCGACGAACGGCGTGTCGCCCTCGAGATAAGTGTCGAAATAGACGATCGGTATGGTCTGTGTCAGCTTCTCCAGCGTGCGCTCGTCGGAGCGCAGGCCGAGCGGCGCGATCAGCGCGCCGGAAACTTTCAGGGAAAGAATGGTTCGTGTCGCTTCCACTTCGAGCTCGCGCAAGCCGTGCGAGGAGATCACGATCGGCCAGTAGCCTTCGTCGCGCAGCCTGAGTTCGATGCGGCTGACCATTTCCGAATAGAAGGGATCGCCGAGCGTCGGCACGACAATGCCGATGCTGCGGGTCCGCTTGCGGTTGAGGTTGCGCGCAAAGAGATTTGGCTGGTAGTCGGACGAGCGCAGCGCCACTTCGATCCGCTGACGTGTCGCCGGCTTGACGCTGGTCGGATCGTCGAAGTATTTCGACAGTGTCGGCCTGGAGACACCACAAGAGCGAGCAAAATCCTCCATCGTCTTGTGCGTCATCGACATCAAAACCCCCGAATGCAAGGCGAAACTTTACAGAAAAATTGCATAGTTTCCATGCGTAAATTTATTAATTGACGCGAAAAAGCACAAGCCGTATTCACTTGCAGTGGGCGAATTCGAGGGATTCCGCGAGATGAAGAAGCTGGTCGGTGCCGGCGAGATTCTGGTCGAAATCATGGCCGAGCGGATCGGCCAGAGCTTTCTCGAGCCTGGTCCGCTGCTTGGACCTTACCCGTCGGGCGCGCCCGCGATCTTCATCGGCCAGGCGGCGGCGCTCGGCCAGCCGGCCGGTCTCATCGGCGCCGTCGGCGACGACGATTTCGGCAGGCTGAACATCGATCGGCTGCGGGCACTGAGCGCCGACGTGTCGGCGATCGCGGTTCACCCGGGCCATGCGACGGGCACGGCCTTCGTCACCTACCGCGCCGACGCCACCCGGCATTTCGTCTTCAACATCCGCAACAGCGCCTCCGGCCTGATCGAGACAAACGCGGCGGCGACAAAGCTGCTCGCCGGTGCCGATCATGTCCATGTCATGGGTTCGTCGCTGTTTTCCGACCGCGCCATCGCGGTGGCGCTATCGGCGATCGAGACGGTCAAGGCCAAAGGGGGAACCGTGTCCTTCGATCCGAACATCCGCCGCGAGATCATGCAGGCATCCGGCATGCGCGAAGCACTCGACCAAGTGCTGGCGCAAGCCGACATCTTCCTGCCGAGCGGCGAGGAGCTCTTCCTGTTTTCATCCGCCAAGGACGAGAAGCGTGCAGTCGACGAACTGCTGGCCCGCGGCCTGTCCTGCATCGTCCTGAAGAAAGGCGCCGCCGGCGCCGTCTATCATGATCATCACCGTGCGGTCGCCTCGTCCGGCTTTGCCGTCGACGAGGTCGATCCGACCGGCGCGGGCGATTGCTTCGGTGCTGCTTTCGTCTCGTTCTGGTTGCGCGGGGCGGCTCCTGCCGAAGCCCTGCGGATCGCCAATGCCTGCGGCGCGCTTGCCGTCACCCGCAAGGGGCCGATGGAAGGCATTTTCCCGCTTGAAGCGGTCGAGGCCTTCATTGCCACGGGGAACACGCAGTGAGTGACGCGACGCGAAGGTTTGCGAACATTGCGGCCCGACGCGCCGCAGGCGAGAGAAGCGGCATCGCCTCGGTCTGCTCGGCGCATCCGCTGGTCATCGAGGCTGCCCTGCGCCATGGTGCGGCGCGGCGCGCGGATGTGCTGATCGAGGCCACCTGCAACCAGGTCAACCACGACGGCGGCTACACCGGGATGACACCTGCGGGGTTCCGCAGCTTCGTCGAGGCGCAAGCGCACAAAGTCGGCTTCCCCGTCGATCGCCTGATCCTCGGCGGCGATCATCTCGGGCCGAATCCCTGGAAGCACATGGCTGCCGCCGCCGCGATGAAGAAGGCTGCGGCGATGATCGATGCCTATGCGAGCGCCGGCTTCACCAAGATGCATCTGGATACGAGCATGGCCTGCGCCGACGATCCAGCCGTGCTTGCCGATGAAACGATCGCCGCGCGCGCGGCTGAACTTGCTGAAATCGCCGAGGCGGCGGTCGAGCGGGCAGGCGGCGAAAAACCGGTCTACGTCATCGGCACCGAAGTGCCGGTGCCGGGCGGGGCTCTGGAGGCGCTCGACCACCTGCATGTGACGGCGCCCGGCGATGCCTTGCGCACCGTAGAAATCCACGCGCGAGCGTTTTCCCGCGTCGGCCTCGAAGCCGCTTTTGGCCGTGCGGTCGGTGTCGTCGTCCAGCCCGGCGTCGAGTTCGGCAACACCGAGATCGTGCCCTATGCACCGGCCAAGGCGACTGAACTGGTGGCTGTGCTCGACCGTATGCCGCAATTGGTTTTTGAGGCGCATTCAACCGACTACCAGCCGGCCGAAGCGCTCAATGCTCTGGTTCGCGACGGTTTTGCCATCCTCAAGGTCGGCCCTTGGCTGACCTTCGCGCTTCGCCAAGCGCTGTATGGGCTCAGCCATATCGCGGATATCCTCGCCTCGGACCCTTCGCGCGAAAGCCTGCCTGCCGCGATGGAACGCATCATGCTGGCGTCGCCGGACAATTGGCAGCAATACTATCCGGGCACGCCGGACGAGCAGCGCGTGCAGCGGCATTTCTCGTTCAGCGACCGCATCCGTTATTACTGGCCGACGCCGGAGGCGCAGCGCGCAACAAGGACGCTGCTGGACGTATTGGGCGAGAAGGATATACCCCGGCCGCTGATCAGCCAGTATCTGGGGCAACTCGACGCCGAGGTTGCCGCACGCCGGGTCAAGCCCCTCGCTCACGAGCTTCTGATCGGCAGCATCACGCGTGTCCTCGATATCTACGCGGACGCGACGGGACAGTAGGGATCGCGCTGCCGGAAAGACGGCAGCCGCCCAAATCCGCATCATATATTCGTCCGATGTCGACGCCGTTTGGAAAAGGTCCCGCCGCAATTTACAACTAACATGTCAGTGTGGTAGTACTGCTTGCACATCGACATCTGGAGAGAATAGTGGTCTCGCGCTTTGGTCTTTCGGTTGCTCTCGCCACGCCTTTCGATGCGTCCGGGCAGATCGCCATCCTTCCCATGGTCACACAGGCCCGGGCTTGCCTTGGCGCCGGCTGCAGCAGCGCCACGCTCTTTGGCACCACCGGGGAAGGCGCCTCCGTGGGCACGGCAGAGCGGCGGATTGTTACCGAGGCCATGCTGGCCGCCGGCATTCCGGCACATCGGCTCGTTGCCGGCGTGCTGGTCGACGCGGCCGAAGACGCCGCCGAACAGGCGCGGCATGCCTTGCAGTGCGGCATCCGCAACATCCTGCTGGCTCCGCCGAGCTACTTCAAGAATGTCGGCGAGGACGGGCTGTTCGGATGGTTTTCTGCCGTCTTCGCTGCGCTCGGGCCGCTGGCTCGCGGCATCCTCCTCTACAACATCCCCTCTGTCACCATGGTGCCGCTCCCGCTTGCCCTGATCGGTCGGCTGTGTGCGGCCTTCCCCGGCGTGATCGCCGGTGTCAAGGATTCGGGTGGCGACTGGAGTTACAGCGAGGCGCTGCTAAGAGCCCATGGCGACCTGGTGATCCTGATCGGCGACGAGCGGCACCTGGCCAGAAGCGTGCGCCAGGGCGGGCAGGGCGCCATTTCCGGCATGGCCAATTTCGTCACCGGCGAAATCCGCGCCATGGCCGAGGATGGGCGCGACGATGCCCGTGTCGAGAGCTTCGTGCTCGAATTGCTCAAATATTCGGTCATCCCGGCGGTGAAGGTCATGGTGGCACGCAAAACCGGCGACGAGCGCTGGCTGGCGGTCCGTCCGCCGCTGGAGCCGATCGGTTCGCAGGGGCGGCAACAGCTTGCTGCCGCCTATGACAGGCTGTTTGCGACAGAGCCGGCCTGACCGGCAAAGGGAAGCGCGCTTGAAATGGACGACAGCAGCGAACCGGCAACCCTCAGGGAAAGAGCTTATGCCAGCTTCACGCGGCATTTGCTGGCCCGCGATCTGCGGCCGGGACAGTTCGTGTCGCAGCGCGAACTGGTTGCCTTTACCGGGCTGCCGCTAGGCGCCATCCGTGAGATCGTGCCGCGTCTCGAGGCCGAGGGGCTTTTGACGACCATCCCGCAGCGCGGCATGCAGATCGCCCATATCGACATCAACCTGATCCGCGAGGCCTTCCAGTTTCGCCTGTTCATGGAGCGTGAGGCGGTGGCGCTGTTCACCGTCAACGCCTCCGACGCCGTGCTCGCCGGCCTGCGGCGCGAACATGAGGACATGCTGGCTCAAGCCTTGTCGCAGACGCCGACGCCGGAAATGGAAGCCAAGGCCCAGAACATCGATTGGACCATGCACGACACCTTCATCGATGCGCTGGGCAACGAGATCATCGCCAAGGCGTATCTGGTCAATTCGGTAAAGATCAGGCTGATCCACCAGGAGCGTTTCCGCATCGATGGGCGCGTCGTGCCGGTGATGCAGGAGCACCTGACGGTGATCGAAGCGCTCGAGAGCCGCGATCCGCAAAAGGCGGTCGAGGCGATCAGCCGGCATATCGACAATGCGCGCCGGTTGGCGCTCCAGATCTGAGGACGTATGGTTCGCGGCTGCCGCGACACTATCAACAACGACAGCAACCCAAGGGAGGAAGAAATGTCGTCTAATCCGATCAAGCCAACGAGAAGGCAAGTCCTTGCAGGAACCACGGCGCTCGCCGCCGCGGGCCTGGCCGGCCTTCGCCCGAGCTTTTCCGCCAGCGTCGACTGGAAGCGCTTTGCCGGCACCACGCTCGACGTCAATCTGGTGAAAAGCCCGCGCAGCGACACCATCCTGAAATACATCGCCGAATTCGAGGAACTGACCGGCATCAAGGTCAATGCCGAGGCGACGCCGGAACAGCAGCAGCGGCAGAAGACGGTGATCGAGCTCAGCTCCGGCAGACCGAGCTTCGATGTCGTGCATTTGAGCTATCACGTGCAGAAACGCCAGTTCGAAAAGGGTGGCTGGCTGGCCGACATCGCCGGCTATCTCGCCGATCCGACGCTGACCGATCCCGGCCTGGTCGAAAGCGATTTCGCCGAGGCCGGCATGCTTTTCGCCAAGGACAACCAGGGCGTGCTGCGTTCGCTGCCCTTCTCGGTGGACTACTGGATCGTCTACTGGAACAAGGAGCTGTTCGAGGCCAAGGGCCTCAAATACCCTGAATCGTTCGACCAGCTGGTGGCCGCCGCCGAAGCGCTGACCGATCCATCGACCAACACGTTCGGTTTCGTCGCCCGCGGTCTGAAGAATGCCAACACGCCGGTGTGGACGTCGCTGATGCTCGGCTACGACATGACGCCGCTCGACGACAAGGGAAAGCTGCGCACCGAAACGCCAGAGGCGATCGAGGCCGCTGCCCTCTACCAGAGGTTGATGACCAAGTCCGCCCCTCCGGGTGTCACCGGCTTCAATTGGGCTGAAGCGCAGTCCGCCTTCCTGCAGGGCAAGATCGGCATGTGGTTCGATGGCGTCGGTTTTGCCCCGCCGATGGAAAATCCCGAAAAGTCGCGCGTGGTCGGCAAGGTCGGCTATGGCGTCATGCCCAAGGGGCCCAAGGCGCATGCCTCCGGGACGTTTGGCGACGGCCTCGGGGTGACCGCCTCCAGCGAAAAGAAGGAAGCCGCCTATCTGTTCTGTCAGTGGGCGGTTTCCCCGGCGATGGGCGCGCGCTTGCTCCAGGCCGGCGCCGGCGTGCCTTTCCGCAAGTCGGTGCTGGAAGACCCAAAGGTGCGCGAAGGCGTCACCATGCCGGCAAGCTGGCTCGATGCAGTGGTTCAGTCCGGCAATATCAGCAGGCTGGCGCTGCCGGTGATTATCCCGGTCACCGAGTTCCGCGACATCTACGGCGTGGCGTTGACCAACATGATTGCCGGTGCCGATCCTGCCGAAGAGCTGAAGAAGGCCACCGCACAGTTCCAGCCGGTTCTCGACAGGAGCGAGCAGGGCTGATGTCGACCATCGCCCCTGCACGCACCGGGGTGACGACTGAACAGGCCATCGAAGGGAGCCAGACGATTCGGCTGGCTCCCAACTACTGGCCCTTCGTCGTTCCGGCGCTCGTCGTCGTTAGCGCCGTGATCGTCTTTCCCTGGGCGTTCACGCTCTGGATGAGCGTCAACCGCTGGACGCTCGGCCAGTCGCGGAGCTTTGCCGGGATGGAAAACTATCTCCGTCTGGCCAGCGACCCGCGATTCTGGGAATCGCTTGTTCATACATTGACCTACACCTCGCTGTCGGTGGCAGCGCCGATGTTCTTGGGCACCGTCGCCGCCCTGATCTTCGACGCCAGGTTTCCGCTGCGAGGCCTGCTGCGCGGCGTCTTCGTCATGCCGATGATGGCAACGCCGGTTGCCGTGGCGCTGGTCTGGACCATGATGTTCCATCCCCAGCTCGGTGTGCTCAACTACCTTCTGTCGCTGGTCGGCATCCCGGCGCAGGAATGGATATTCAACGCCAACACGGTCATCCCTTCGCTGGTCGCGGTCGAGACCTGGCAGTGGACGCCGCTGGTGATGCTGATCGTGCTGGGCGGGCTGGCCTCGGTGCCGCGCGAGCCGTTCGAGAGCGCCGAGATCGATGGCGCCAATGCCTGGCAGCAATTCCGCTACCTCACTTTGCCGATGATCGCGCCGTTCCTGATGATTGCGTTGATCATCCGCACCATCGATGCGCTGAAGAGCTTCGACATCATCTATGCGATGACCCAGGGCGGACCGGGCACGGCGTCCGAAACCATCAACATCTATCTCTACAACACCGCCTTCTCCTATTACGACATCGGCTATGGCTCGGCCATGGCCGTGGTGTTCTTCATCGTCATCGTGGCGCTGTCCTTCATTCTCCTGATGCTGCGCCAGCGCTCGCAGTGGAACGACGCGGAGGGCAAATAGATGAGCTCACGGTTGCTCAACCAGATCGGCCTGTTTTTCGCGGCTCTCGTCATCGTCTCGCCGGCGATTCTTTTCTTTCTCTGGATGATCTCGCTTTCGCTGAAATTCGAGATCGACAACGGCGCCTATCCGCCGATCCTGATCCCCGAACGCTTCGCCTGGTCGAACTATGTAAAAGTGTTCGAGGAGAACAATTTCCTGCTCTATCTCTGGAATTCGGTTCTGGTGACCGGCACGGCGACACTGCTGGCGCTGCTGATCGGCGTACCGGCCGGCTATGGCATAGCGCGGCTCAAGGCCGAAAAATCGGCGGTCGTCATCATGATCGCCCGCATGACGCCGGGACTGTCCTATCTCATCCCGCTGTTTTTGCTGTTCCAATGGATCGGGATCCTCGGCACGCTCTGGCCGCAGATCATCATCCACCTGGTGGTGACGGTGCCGATCGTGGTCTGGGTGATGATCGGCTATTTCGAAACCACGCCGATGGAACTGGAAGAGGCGGCCAACATCGACGGCGCCAGCTCCTGGCAGGTGTTCCGGCTGGTTGCCCTGCCCATCGCCAAGCCGGGCATCGTTGTCGCCTTCATCCTGTCGGTCATCTTTTCGTGGAACAATTTCGTCTTCGGCGTGGTGCTCGCCAGCCGTGAGACGCGGACGCTGCCGGTCGCCGTCTACAACATGCTTTCCTACGAGCAGGTGAGCTGGGGGCCGCTCGCCGCCGCCGCACTGGTGGTGACGCTGCCGGTGCTGGTGCTGACCATGTTCGCGCAAAAGCAGATCGTCGCGGGACTGACCGCCGGCGCGGTCAAGGGCGGCTGAAGACGCATTCCAGCTCGACATCAATTTTTCTCCCGGAGAAATCCAATGGCATCGGTAACCATCAACAACGTGCAGAAGGCTTTCGGAGCCACCAAGATCATTCACGACGTCAGTGTCGATATCGCCGACGGCGAATTCGTCATCCTGGTCGGCCCGTCGGGATGCGGAAAGTCGACGCTGCTGCGCATGATCGCCGGACTTGAAACGATCTCGGGCGGCAAGATCACCATCGGCGAGCGCATGGTCAACAATCTGCGGGCGCGGGACCGCAACATCGCCATGGTGTTCCAGAATTACGCGCTCTATCCGCATATGACGGTGGCCGACAATATGGGCTTTGCCCTCAAGATCAAGAAAGCCGATCCGGCCGATACCGCTGGCCGCGTCAGGAATGCCGCCACCATCCTCGGCCTGGAAAAACTGCTTGAGCGCTACCCGCGTCAGCTCTCCGGCGGCCAGCGCCAGCGCGTCGCCATGGGCCGCGCCATCGTGCGCGACCCGCAGGTCTTCCTGTTCGACGAGCCGCTTTCCAATCTCGACGCCAAGCTGCGCGTCCAGATGCGCGGCGAGATCAAGGCGCTGCACCAGCGGCTCGGCACCACCACGATCTACGTCACGCATGACCAGATCGAAGCCATGACGATGGCCGACAAGATCGTCGTGCTGCATGACGGCCTGGTCGAGCAGATCGGCGCGCCGCTCGACCTCTACGACCAGCCGGCCAATCTCTTCGTTGCCGGCTTTATCGGCTCGCCCGCCATGAATTTTATTGCCGGCCGCATCGAGGAAGGCGTGTTCCGCAGCGCCGGCGGGCTGACCCTGCCGCTGCCGGAAGGCGCCCGACCGACCGACGCTGCAGGACGCGAACTTGTCTACGGCATCCGTCCCGAGCACATCCGCGCAACTGCCCAGGGCATGCCGGGCACGGTCACGCTTCTGGAAGCCACGGGTTCGGAAATCTTCGCCAAGGTCGACTGCGCCGGCGAGGAAATTGCCTGCCTGTTCCGCGAGCGGCTGCCGCTTAAGCAGGGCGCCCAGGTACGGTTCGAAGTCGATCGCGCCTGCGCCCACCTGTTCGACGCGAAAACCGGTCGGCGTATGTGATTAGCGTGGCCGGCGTGGCGGGTTGGCTCACGTGAAGACGATATTCACGCGAACTATCGGCCGTTCGAGAGCCTTGTGAGAAGCGCGACCAGCTCCGACTGCCGATGCGTCTGCGTCTTCGCGAAGACCGATTTCAGCTGGTTGCGCCCGGTCTCATAGGAAACGCCAAGTTCGTCGGCTGCAGCTTCAACGCCGTGTCCCGAGCAAATCTTTCTCGCCAGCCTCGCTTCGGACGCTGTCAGCCTGAAGCAGGACTGCAGCACGGCTTCGGCAGGAGGAGGTCTCGCGTCAGGATCAATGAGGATGACGATTGCCTGGCACGGCGCCAGCGCGTTGTAGCAGACTTTCGGCAGTCGCAACGGATAGGCAAGAAGCGGCCGCCCTTGCAGTCTGGGCAGCGGCACGGGTGGCATCGATGCGGCCGTGTCGGGCGAACACAGCAGCGCTTTCAGCGATCGGTCGAGAGCATCTGTCGCGGTTCGGTCAAAGGAGACCAGACGCCGGCGCGTAATCTGCAGGCCTCGTCCCAGAAGCGTTTCCGCCGGAGCGTTGGACCGGAGCACATTGCCGCTCCTGTCCAACATGATGGCAGGCGTTTCGGTGGCGCCAAACGCATCCAGTGCCGCGTCGGCCCTCCCGAAACCGATTGCCCGCGCAACTGCGGCCACAGAGCCCAGCTGTCTTGAAAGGTCCGCCAGCTGTCTCATTTCGTCTGGCGTGAACGGACCCTGTCGGATCGACCTCTGCAGCGACAGTGCCCAGAAGTCGTCTCCTGCAGCGATCTTGACGAGCGCGCACCATCGCAGGCCGAAAGGCGCGAGGAATTCCTGGTAGTATGGATGCCTGGCGATACCGTCTGACGTCAGCAGGTCGAACTCCGAGGTGACGCCTTTCCGATCGAGGAAGTTGACAAGGCGATACCGCTCGTCGCGGTCAATCCAACCATCGCGGACATAGGTGTCGAGAGAAGGGGCCATGGTGCGGCTGCAAGGCACGTGTGGCAAATGCCCTTTTATGTCGAAGAGCAGCGCTCCGGCGCTCCCGGTGGCCTTTTCGGCCACCTCCATCGCGGCATCCCAGCGTGATGGATCGAGGGCTGCCTCGACAAAGGCAACACCGATCGCGTCAAAATCGAAAGCAGCGCCCACCGCTAGCCCCTTGGTAGGCACCTATCCAAACACATTGAAGTTTGAATTGCGAGTCGGGCCGCCCTCAGGGCCGCCCGCGATCGTGATGCAGCTTGGCGGTGCTTGCCGCCAGGTCGCCGGAACTAGTGTTCCTTGGGCGTTGTTGAAGAGCGGTGCCCGAACCGGAACGGCGACCTCATCTGCTTTGGCGACCGTATCGCCGCAGCCCGCTGCGTTACCGGCCCTCGCCACTGCTCCTCCGACGCGGCGGTGAACTGCGGGGCCTGCATCCGCCCAATGCACCCAGTCTTCAGCTTGCGTCTGGGGTTCGCCAGGAAATCGGCGACAACCTCAGATCCGCAAGGGTCGGAATCGATCACATCGTGCCCAATCCCGCGAAGCACGACGACCTGCCCAAAAGGAAGGCTTTTGGCCGCACGATATGCCCAGTGAGTTGGTGTTGCCGGATCATACTCTCCCGACAACAGCAGGGTCGGGATATCCAGGCGGCGAGGATGCTTTTGCGAAACCGTCATTCCTTCAGGAAACCAAAGCGGGCAAACCCAGGTATAGTCGGCCTCTCCGATCCACTTCGTCCAGTATTCGAGGCGCTTGTCAGGCAACTCGTATCTGTTGGTCTCAGAGCAAGTGACCGAAAAATCCATGCCCTGGGCAATCTCGGTATCGTCATGCTCAAAGATCATATCCGCAAGCGGTCTGAAATCGTTTTTGTATGTTTTCTCGACTAGCTTTGGAAGATCTTCGATAGCGTAACGATCATATAGCAGCCCGAATATAAGCTCAAGAAAATCCGCACCGGAGACATATCTGTACTGAGCGGGAGCGTTTTCCCTGTCATCGCTCCGCAAAAGCACCGGCTGTTTGTCCAGCTGCTTTACGATCGCTCGCACCGCGTCTCCCAGTCCGCGCATGCAATTTTTTGATTTTTGGCAATCTCGTTCCAGCAGTCGCAAGGAACGATCCAGATTTCGCCCATCTTCCTTGAGGTAGTCGATATCAAGGGGAAGAACGGAATCCAGAATGCTCGCCGAGACGCCCTCTGGATGCTCGTTCATCACTTCCAAGGCAACTCTTGTGCCGTAAGAGACGCCGTAGAGTACCCACTTCTTTATGCCAAGAGCCATGCGAACGTCGTTGACGTCTGCTGCATTTTCGGCGGTGTTGTAGGCGAAGAGGTCAATGCCCTTTGCTATCAGCGCGCTTCGGCACGCGACCACCTCATCTCTCATGAGCTTTTCAAAGCTGATTTCAGCATCGACGCTTAGCGAAATGGAGTTCCAATGATCGGCCTTGAAGTATCGCGAACAGCTCAGCCTGGGAATTGACTTTCCTATCCCTCGTTGGTCGACCACGACCACTCGACGCCCGATCATCCAATTTTGATCGCTTATGAACTGCCACCATGCCTCGATGTCTTCCCTGTCGCCAATATCGGTGGGCTGGCCAGGCCCGCCCGTGAGAAACACAATGGGCTCATGCCGCTCGCGGTCGGGTTCGAAGACCACCACCGATAGGGTGATTTCAGTCTCAGAAGCTTTTTTGCGGTTTTCAGGGACATTGAGAGTCCCGCACGTCATTCCACGGTCGCGCGGGATCTCGAACCAGCAATTCGTTTTTTTGAACTCTCCCGCATGGATATCCCCGCTCCACGCGCAAAAGAGAAATACAGCAGACGCGAGCTTCAGGAGTACTCGATCCAGATTGATGAACGTACGCCGGAAAGAAGTGTGCATGTTGCCCTCCATCATGCAGCAGGCCCTGAGGCATTCTCTCGCCACCGCTGAGCTTGGACGCGGTTCGTAGCTGGCGTCGCATCACCCGGCGGGATGAGTGCGGTCAGTGTGGCAAACGCAATAGCGACTTTATCGGTGCTCCTCGACGAATGCCTTGCAGGGCAGTGACAACTGCTCGATCATGCTTTCAAGATCGCATTTGCCGATCGGCATCATTGGGCAGAGCCGTTTGTAGTCACGGTTGCATTGCTTGCCCTGGAAATTTTTGAAAGCTTTTGCCTCGGCGACCGGCGGGTTCAACAGTATTCCCGAGCAGGCTAACGCCAAGCCTAACCACAGATGCTTCCCCATAACGCTCCCCACCGGTTGATCCCAAAATACGGGGCACAGGGTACTCCCCACGCAATAGATGATCGTGGTTTCCCGGCCCACCGAATAGCTATCAATTATGAGTGCCTTCAATGGGCCGCGCATGACCCATTTGAGTACAGGGTCATAGGCGACGATGGCGTCCGGGCAGTTGTCACCGTTAGCCTACTCCTGCGCGTTCAGGAGCGTCGCATTCGGTTGGCGCATGCTGACGAGATCGTCGGCGGGCACGCGGACTGCTTCGATGCCGTACCTGCCGCCGCCGAGCGGGAAGACATAGATGTTGGGGACGCCTTCGCGATCCAGCAACGACTGTCGCCACCGGCATACCAATCAGCACTACGAGTCTGAGCCGGCCTCAAGCGGCTCGCGTCGGACGCCATTGTGGGGGTCGATGAGCAGTAGGTTCCGTTCATGACGCCCAAAGACCGTTTCACGTTAACCGTTAGGAAACGACGGTCTTGTTAAATGAGTTTTCCCAAGGGACATAAATATGGCACTTCACCTTTCGGCGGATGCGCAGGTTCCTGTGGCGGCGGCCCCACAGAAGTATCTTTTTGGTCCGGTCGCTGACTTTCTCATGCTTGGCGGGAGCGCGTTCCTCATCCTGCCGGTCTTGTTTTTTGTCCCTCTTAAGTACGAAGGTTTCGTGGGCGCAACGATGTTGTTGCTGGCTCATCTGATAAACCATCCGCACTTTGCCCACTCGTATCAACTTTTCTATCGCAATTTCGGGCGGAAGGTGCGCGGAGACGGATATGACAAGAACCTTCAGGTCCGTTACATCTTCGCGGGCGTTGTCGTCCCGCTGATCATGGGCGGTTTTTTTGCTTACGGTTCAATAGCGGGGAATGCGCGCCTGCTGGGGTATGCTGGCAATGCGATGGCCTTCTTTGTCGGCTGGCACTATGTCAAGCAAGGCTACGGCATGCTTATGGTGGACGCCGTATTGAAGCGCAGGTTCTTCAACGAGCAAGACAAGAAAGTGCTGCTGTTCAACGGCTATGCCGTATGGCTGTTCGCTTGGCTTCAGACAAACGCGGTGATCACCGAAAGGCAATTCTGGGGCTTGGACTACTACACATTTGCCGCCCCCTCATGGGTCACCAATATTGCCGTATTTGCCGCCGCTGCTTCCACGGCAGCCACGGTCGTGATGCTGATCAATCGCTGGCGCAAGCATGGTGGCACGCTACCGTACAACGGCGTCGTCGCTTACGTCGTGTCTCTATACGCCTGGATTCTATTTGTGAGGATAAACCCGCTCTGGTTGCTTGTGGTGCCGGCGCTCCATTCGTTGCAGTACCTGGCGGTGGTCTGGCGTTATCAGACCAATGTAGAGCTCGACCGTTCAGATGCTGTTATAGAACCCGAATTCAAGGTCCTGTCCATTATTGGCCCGATATATAGGTTGCGAGTGCTGGGCTTTATCATCATTGGCAGTATTCTTGGGATTCTCGGTTTCTGGCTGGTCCCGATCGCGTTGTCTGCTTTGATTCCTTATAATAAAGAGGTGCTCGGCTCGTCGCTGTTCCTCTTCATAGCGTGGATATTCATCAACGTGCACCACTACTTCCTGGATAATGTTATGTGGCGACGAGGCAATCCAGAGGTATCAAAATATCTGTTCCGCTAGTCACTTGCCGCGGCAATCTTATGATGGCCACAGATAGCCGGCCGGACCGCTCGCCACATCGGGCGCAAGCATCCGAATTGCACTGCTCGGGCCTATTGCAACGTCCGCGAAAGCGTCTCTCCGATGCCGCAGGCGCTGGTGGTGGTGGTGCCGTTGCTGATCGGTGGCAGCGGCCTCGTCCTAATTTCAGTGCTGCTTCTGGTTTTCGCTCTTTGCCACGGCTATGGTCGTGAAAAATCCGCTCATGCTGCCCGCGGTGGCTTCGCCATAGCCCGACAGAATCACGCCGCCCGCCAAACCGCCACCCGCTCTAACCCGATACACCCGAGTTATAACGCCGCGTCCGCCACCGGTTTTGCCCCGGTTACGGCGATGGCTCCCCAAGTAATTGAAAACTATGGTGATCCCGACAGGAATCGAACCTGTGACCTACAGATTAGGAATCTGCCGCTCTATCCTACTGAGCTACGGGACCACGCGGCCCGACACATAACCGCTTCGGACCGTTTCGCCAAGAGGCGCTCTGTACCCAATCAACCGGTTTCGACAATGGCCGATGAAGCATAGCCGTCGAGAGGCTTCTGCTCACAATTCGAAAATTGCGTCCTCGTCAGCCTACGATTGAACCACGAGTGTGGACCGCAAAGATGAGCCGGAAATAGCGGAACTTCGGACCACCGCCGCGCTTTAGTGTGCCGAAGGAGAGACCCGCATGAGTGCCACGAAAGAGTTCTTCGAAACCTGGCTCCAGGAGAACGTCGGTAACCTGCCCGCGGAAAGCGAAGTGAGCGTGGCCGTCCTGGTTCAGCAATTCGAGCAGGATGCCGATGCGGCCGGCTATGGTCACGAGGTGCGCCAAGACGAGATCGGCGACATCGAAGAGGCCATTGAGAAAGCTCTGAACAGGGCCCGGACAGGCGAACAGCCGCAGGCTGACGATCCGGCCGAAGAGAGTGATCTGGCGCCCGTCATGGAGGCGCTGGAGGTCGACGACCCGAAGAGCGGGCCGTAGCGATCCCAGGCAACATCGGATGGCAGCCGACCAGCAGTTGCAGCTCTCCCCTTCCACTCTACATGACCCGGCATGATAGATGCCAAACACATCACACTCGGCGTTGTGATCGGCGTGGCTATCGGCGTCGCGTTGGACAATATCATTGCGGGTATCGGAATCGGTATCGCCCTGGGCATTGCCTTGGGTCTTGCGCGGAGGCGGTCCGGTCGGAAGTGACGATCGGAGCATCGCCACGTCCCGGGCCCGACCGCCTTGCAGCCATCCCAATCGCAGCGCACCCCTCGGATCAAGCCGCAGGGCGGTTTTATGGCCGATGCATCAAGCGGCCAGCGCCGTCTCCGCGAGCTTCACCCAATAGCTCATGCCGTGCGGGATGACCTCGTCGTTGAAGTCGTAGGCAGGGTTGTGGAGACCGGCGGTGTCGCCATTGCCGATGAAGATGAAGGCGCCCGGCCGCGCTTCCAGCATGTAGGAGAAATCCTCGCCGCCCATCACCGGCTGGATGGCGCGTTGCACCTGTGCCTCGCCGGCGATTTCAGCGGCGACATCGCTGGCAAAGACCGTCTCCTCCGGATGGTTGAAGGTGACGGGATAATTGGCTTTGTAATCGACCTCGATCGTTGCGCCGAAGGCCGCGCCCACGCCCTCGCAGATGGCGCGCACACGCTGCTCAGCCTTCCTGGCGACCTCCTTCTTCAGCGTGCGCACGGTGCCGGCGATCTCGGCGCTCCCGGGAATGACATTGTAGGCGTCGCCGGCGTGGAATTTCGTCACGGACACCACGACAGCCTCGACCGGATCGGTGCTGCGCGAGGCGATCGTCTGCAGAGCGCCGACGAGCTGGCTGGTGATGACGATCGGGTCGATGGTGCCGTGCGGCATCGCCGCATGCCCGCCCTTGCCCTTGACGGTGATGGTGAATTCGGCTGTCGCCGCCATGATCGGGCCCGGCTTGATGGCGAATTGTCCGACTGGCAGGCCCGGCATGTTGTGCATGCCGAACACCTTGGAGATGCCGAAGCGCTCCATCATGCCGTCCTTGACCATCTCGTTGCCGCCGCCGCCGCCTTCTTCGGCCGGCTGGAAGATCACTGCGACGGAGCCGGCGAAATTGCGCGTCTCGGCAAGATATTTGGCGGCACCGAGCAGCATCGCGGTGTGGCCGTCATGGCCGCAGGCGTGCATCTTGCCCGGAATGGTCGAGGCGTAGGGTTTCCCGGTGATCTCGTTGAGCGGCAGCGCATCCATGTCGGCGCGCAGGCCGATGCTCGTGCCTTCGCCCAGGCGGCCGCGGATGATGCCGACGACACCGGTCTTGCCGAGCCCGGTCACCACGTCGTCGCAACCGAAGGCCTGCAGCTTCTCGGTGACGAAGGCGGCGGTCTCGAAGACGTCGAAATTCAGCTCTGGCGTCTGGTGCAGATGGCGGCGCCAGCCGGCGACCTCGTCTTGCATTTCGGCGGCGCGGTTCAGGATCGGCATGATGTCCATCTCGCTGTTGGAGCAGACGGATTCAGCCTGCTGCTTTGCAATTGTGCCTGCTGTATTAGAATTGTCATTCAGGCACTTTGCCATCTTGACGTCACATAGGCTAAATAGCACCGCAAGACAGTGATCCGGATAGAGGGACCGGATCACTATGCTGGCGATCGCGTAACAAATCTTACGGAGCCAGAGGCGACTGCGGCAAGAGGCGATTTCGGATTCCACTATGCGGTACAGGCATTTCCTCAAACTAAAGCGCGTCGCGTTTGACCGGCCTCATGCGACGCGCTTTAGCGTTGTTGTTTTTATGCATGTCGTTATCGCAAAACCGCTGCGCACTTTTGCGCGACATGCATTGCTGGCGTGCGCTGTGGCGCTGCCGGCGCTGGCCGGTCCGGCTCTCGCCAATCCGACGATCGTGTTCGACCTGGAGAATGGCAAGATCGTCCAGCACCAGGAGGCTTTCAAGCGCTGGTATCCTGCCTCGCTGACCAAGCTGATGACCGCCTATGTGACGTTCCGCGCGATTGCCGCGGGCGAGGTCCGGCTCGATTCGCCGATCAAGGTCACCAAGCGTTCCGCCAGCGAGCCGCCGAGCAAGATGGGCTTCAAGCCGGGCTCGGTCATGCGACTCGATAACGCGCTGAAGATGATGCTGGTCAAATCGGCCAACGACGTCGCCATGGCCGTCGGCGAGAACATCGCCGGTTCGCAGGCCGCTTTCGCCGAACGCATGAACGCCGAGGCGCGCCGGCTCGGCATGACCGGATCGCATTTCGTCAACCCGAACGGGCTGTTTTCGCCGGACCAGTATACGACTGCGCGCGATCTCGGCTTGCTGGTGATGGCGATCCGCACGGAATTTCCACAATATGCCCCATGGTTCTCGATCGAGGGCCTGGCCGTCGGCAAGAAGCAGATCCCGAATTACAATCTTCTGATCGGCCGCTATCCCGGCGCCGACGGCATGAAGACCGGTTTCGTCTGTCCCTCGGGCTTCAACATGATCGGCTCGGCAACACGCGACGGGCGCACGCTGGTGGCGGTGGTGCTTGGCGAGAAGTCGGCCATAACCCGCGCCGAGACCGTCGCCAGGCTGCTCGACCACGGCTTTGCCACGCCGACACCGGGCTGGCTGACGGTGGCCGCGCTGCCTTCCTATGGCGACACCACATCGATCAACAACCTGAATGACGAGATTTGCAGGAAGAAGCCGGCTAAGGAGCAGTCGGAAGCTCCCCCCGTCGGCGATAAGAATGCGGCAAAATCTCCCTATCGAAAAAAACTCGATCACGCGCCGACATTGGTCGCAGTCGGCCTTGGCGGCGCCACCGGGCCGATACCGAAAGCCATGCTCGATGCATCGGGCCAGGAGTATGCCGACGTGCCGCTGCCGAGTTGGCGGCCCGACCTGCCGCCGCCGCCCGGCGCCGAGCCGGCAGTGATCGGTTCCGCCACCGCGGCCCAGGAGCCCGCCAAGGCGGTGAACTAGTCTGATGAGCAGCGGCTTTCCCATCGCCGTCTCGGTGCTGACCGGTTTTCTCGGCGCCGGCAAGACGACGCTGCTCAACCGGCTGCTCAGGGATCCCGCGCTCGCCGACACCGCGGTCATCATCAACGAGTTCGGCGAGGTGGCGATCGACCATCTCCTGGTCGAACAGGCCTCCGACGGGATCATCCAGCTTTCCGACGGCTGTCTCTGCTGCACGGTGCGCGGCGAACTGGTCGACACGCTGGCCGATCTCGTCGACCGGCTGCAGACCGGCCGCATCGCCAGGCTTGCCCGCGTCGTCATCGAAACCACCGGCCTCGCCGATCCGGCGCCGGTGCTGCAGTCGATCATGGCCCATCCGGCGCTGGTCGAGGCCTTCCGGCTCGACGGGGTCATCACGCTGGTCGACGCGGTCAACGGCGATGCGACGCTAAACGCCCATGTCGAGGCGGTGAAGCAGGCGGCGGTCGCCGACCGCATCGTGCTGACGAAAACCGATCTGGCCACCGATCCGCGCGACGTCGAGGCCTTGCGGGCGCGGCTGCGGCAGATCAATCCGGGTGCCGAACTGCTCGATGCGGGTGACAGAAGGACCGATGTAGCGGCGCTGTTCGATTGCGGCCTCTACAACCCAGCCACCAAGTCCGCCGACGTGCGGCGCTGGCTGGGCGAGGAAGCCGCCCATGATCACCACCACCATGACGACCATGACCACGGCGACCACGACCACGATCATGACCATCGGCACGATTCCCGGGTGCGCTCCTACTCGCTCGTTCATGAGGGGCCGGTGCCGTTTTCGGCGATCGAGATGTTCCTCGACCTGTTGCGATCAGCACATGGCGAGCGCCTGTTGCGCATGAAGGGCGTCATCGAATTGCTGGAAGACCCGTCACGGCCACTGGTCGTCCACGGCGTGCAGAAGATCCTGCATCCGCCGGCGCGGCTGCCGTCCTGGCCGGACGGCCAACGCGGCACAAGGCTGGTGCTGATCACGCTCGACATGCCGGAAGATTACGTCCGCCGGCTGTTTGCCGCCTTCACCAACCGGCCGTCGATCGACACACCGGACCGCGCAGCGCTGGAAAACAACCCGCTGGCCATCGCCGGGCGGTGAAGCGGGCTGATCTCCCCCTCGAGGGGGAGATGTCGCCGAAGGCGACAGAGGGGGTCGTTTCGGCTGGTGCGACGCCCCGTAGGAACGAAAGATGAGGTTGGCGCTTCACGCGCGGCAACCCCCTCTGGCCTGCCGGCCATCTCCCCCTCAAGGGGGGAGATTATCCGGAGATTATCCCGCTCAGCCGCCGCCGCGCTCGACCAGAAAGCGATGGCCGCCGGAAACCGCTGCCGTTTCAATCAATCGATGGCCGCTCTCGGCGCAGAAGGCGGGAATGTCGATGACGGCGAGGGGGTCAGTGGTTTCGAGCCATAGCCGGCTGCCCGGCCTCATTGTGGCCAACCGCTTTTTTGCCTTGAGCACGGGCAACGGGCAGTTCAGGCCTTTGAGGTCGTAGACAGGGGCGGGGCTGGTTGAGGGCCTGTCTTCCTGGCCCCCATCTCCGTGTTCAGGCATGAAGCTCAGCCGCCGAACATGCCGAGCAGCTTCTTCTTCAGCCTTGTCGTCCTGCTTTCACCGGCATTCGCCGCCTGCGTTGCGGCCGGGGCGGCATCGGGGGACGACGCGATTGTCGCGGTAGCGACAGGCGCTTCGGCAGCGGCCCTGGCCTCCTCCTCTTCGGCCAGCGAATTGATCCTGGCCGTTTGCTTTTCGGCCAGAGCCTGAGCCCTGGCCGCCTCTTTCGCGGCCTTGGCCGCTTCTATCGCGGCAAGCCTTTGCTCCTCGGCCTTCTGCTTGGCGGCCTTCTCCGCGTCGAGCGCGGCCATCTTGCGGCCCGCCGGCGAATCGATGCGGCCCATACGCGCCGTCTCGGTCACCGAGCCGTCGGCGTTGAACGACGGCGGATCGATCGGCACGCGTTCGCCACGGGCGCGTTTCTTCGACCACTCGGAAACGATGCTGGCTTCCTTGATCCCGCCGATGGTCGGCTTGGGCGCCGGCACGCTGGCCTTGACCGCGCCGTTGAAAGCCGCCTCGTAGGTGCTCTGGTAGGCATTGAAGGCGCTCTTCAGCGAATCCGGCTGCGTCGTCGCGGGGCAGGCGCCGGTCGGATCGAAGCTCTCGCTGTCAGGCGCGACCTGGTTGAAGACATAGCGCTTCTCGCAGACATCGACCTTCGGCGGCACTTTCGTGATCTCGAAATTGTCGTAGCCGACCTTCAGCATCTTCCAGAATTCGTAGTTCGGATCTTTGCGATAGCGCGCCATGTTGGCGGCGGTCATGCGGAACGGAAAGGCCTGGATCTGGAACTCGGTCTGCCCGCCCTGGAAAGCGTCGCGGCCGAAGGCGTAGATCTGCTCGATCTGCGCGTCGGTCATCGAATAACAGCCCGACGACGAGCATGCGCCATGGACCATCAGATGGGAACCGGTGCGGCCATTGGCGCGGTCGTAGACGTTGGGATAGCCGATGTTGAAGGCAAGGTGGTAGCTCGACCGCGGGTTCATCTGCGCCGGACGGACCGTATAGAAGCCCTCCGGCGCCTGGCGGTCGCCTTCGGTGTATTTGGGACCCAGCTTGCCCGACCATTTGCAGATGTCGTAGCTGGCGACCAAGTCATAGCGGCCGTTGGTCTTGGCCTTCCAGATTTCGAGCTTGCCCTCTTCCTTGAAGATGCGGGCCATCACCGGCGAGGTGCGGGTCATCCCCTTGGCCTTCATGCTGGCCAGGATCTTGTCGGGCAACGGCTTGTTGGCGTGGGGGGCAAAATCCTTCATCGAAGAATCATTGCAGCCGGCGACGCCTATCGCGGCAATCACAAGTGCGGTGCGGGCAAGCTTGGCAAACATGGCTATGTCTTTTCTTTCGGACCGCAGGCATTGGCGCCGACAGCCCCAACCCTAAGCCCGTTAACCTTGAAAATTCCTTACCGCAAGCGCCGGGCCTTACGGCAATCCGATTGAAACGAGCGCAGCGGCATTTTTGTGGCGAAGGTGCTCAATCTCGCCACATTGCGGCGCCGAAACCGTCCGGCGTCCGTCCGATTGAAATCGGCCGGCCTGAATCCTCTTGTTTGACCATGCCTTTCCGAAAACCGGTACCCACTTTTTGCTGCGCTGACCTTCGGTTCGGGATCATGGTCTAGAGGTTTCGCCCCATAGCCAGATATTTCTCGCGGCGCTGCTCACGAAAATCGGTGTTGGCGCCGGAGAATTCCTTCATCGTTTTGGCAATGAGATCGCCGGTGGCGGCAATCACCGTATCCGGGCCACGATGGGCGCCGCCGAGCGGTTCGGGAACGATGGCGTCGATGATCTTCAGCTCCAGCAGATCCTGGGCGGTGATCTTCATGTTGGTCGCCGCATCCTTCGAGCGGGTGGTGTCGCGCCACAGGATCGAGGCGGCGCCCTCCGGCGAGATCACCGAATAGATGGCGTGTTCGAGCATGTAGACGCGGTTGGCGGTGGCGATCGCGATGGCGCCGCCCGAGCCGCCTTCGCCGATGACCACCGAGATCGACGGCACCTTCAGGCGAAGACAGGCCGAGGTCGAGCGGGCGATGGCTTCGGCCTGGCCGCGCTCCTCGGCATTGACGCCCGGATAGGCGCCGGCCGTGTCGACCAGCGTCAGCAACGGGATATTGAAGCGGTCGGCGAGTTCCATCAGCCGCACCGCCTTGCGATAGCCCTCCGGCCGCACCGAGCCGAAATTATGCCTCAGCCGGCTGGCCGTGTCCGAGCCCTTTTCCTGGCCGATGATCGCCACCGGCTCGCCGCGGAAGCGGGCGAAGCCGCCGACGATCGCCTGGTCCTCGCCAAAATTGCGATCGCCGGCAAGCGGCGTGAAATCGTTGAACAGCCCCTTGATGTAGTCGACGCAATGCGGCCTGTCCGGATGGCGCGCCACCTGCACCTTCTGCCACGGGGTCAGTGCCTTGTAAGTGTCGCGCAATGCGTCGCGCACGCGTTTCTCGAGACGGCTGATCTCATCGCCGACATCGACCGCCTCGCCATTCTCGGCGAGCTTCTTCAACTCGATGATCTTGCCTTCGAGATCGGCGACCGGCTTTTCGAAATCGAGGTAATTGTACATTCTTGAGCGGACCGATAAGCCGGGAGGCAATGACTGACGGAACCTGGAAAATAGAGGCTCCGGGCGGTGGAACGTCGTCCTCACATAGCGATATGACGCCTAGTCGGCAAGCGGATGATGATCGTTGACCAGCCGCACCAGCCGCTCCTCCAGAACATGTGTGTAAATCTGCGTCGTTGAAATATCGGCATGGCCAAGCAACTGCTGCACGGCCCTGAGATCGGCGCCGTTCTGCAAGAGATGGCTGGCAAAAGCATGGCGCAGCACATGCGGCGATATTTTCGCCGAGGCGATGCCGGCCCGCGCTGCAAGGCCCTTCAGGTCGCGGGCGAAGACCTGCCTGGAGAGATAGCCGCTGTCGCTTGCCGCCGGAAACAGGAACGGGCTACCCGCCAAAGCCGGCACCGTTGCCCGGGCAGCGAGCCAGGCCCGCATGGCCACGCGCGCCTTTGCCGATAGCGGCACGATGCGTTCCTTGTCACCCTTGCCGCGCACCATGAAGAAACGATCGTCGCGCAACGCCACCGTCACCGGCAGGCCGACCAGTTCGGAAACCCGCAGGCCGGTGGCGTAGAGCACCTCGACCAGCGCATGCAGACGTAGCGCCGCCAGGCCGTCGCCATCGTTCAGCGAGGCGTCAGCTGCCTCCTGCGCCGCACGGTCGATCAGCCGGCCGGTGTCGGCCTCGCTCATCGTCTTCGGCAGCGGCCGGCCCTTCTTCGGACTGTCCAGGGTTCCGGTCGGGTCGTCGCCGCGCAGACCCTCGGCGTAGAGGAACTTGAAGAACTGGCGCATCGCCGACAGCTTGCGTGCCTGCGAGGTGGCGGCAAAACCGCGTGCGGCTATCTCGTCGAGATAGTTGCGGATATCGGCAGCGGCGGCACCAGCGAGCCCGCCGTCGATCTCGGCTGACGCATCTTCGAGGTCGCGGCGATAGCTGGAAAGCGTGTTTTCGGCAGCGCCGCGCTCGGCGCTCATCATTTCCAGAAAGGCTTCGATGCGGGCCGCGCTGTTCATTGCTTCGGGTCAGTTTTTTTTTTGGGATTCAGCTTTTCGGGAGGGATGCGCACGCTCATTTCGGCCTTTCTCGGCTCGACGAACATCGCCAGAGCGAACATCGCGCCATAGACAATGCCGGCCAGAATCGTGAGCGTCACGACAAAGCGGAACAGTGTCGGCATCAATTCTCGCCCGTCTTGTTGTTCTGCGTTTCCAAACCCTGTGCCCTTATGAGACGCCAATCCGGCCAATTCAAGGGCGAAGCGCGGACGACGTGCGGCGGCGCCACGCTTGACGCAATCAGGCTTTTGATGTCGATACGCCGGCAAGAGGGCCCAAGCAGGCATTCGTGGGCTAGCCCCTGAAAGCCCTGCCTGGATTGTTTGGCTTGTCGCAGGTTCTGCCGCAAAAACCTGGGATACTTCTACGGAACCTGCTTAGAAACATCATGGTGTCATGAACGCGTTGCCAGCCAATCCTCCCGATGAGAGCCATGCCGCGCTGCTCGGCCGGCTGGGCAGCCGTTCCATTGTCTTTGTCGGTCTTATGGGCGCCGGCAAGACGGCGATCGGCCGTAAGGTAGCGGGGATGCTGGGACTGCCTTTCATGGACAGTGATCAGGAAATCGAAAGCGTGTCGCGGATGAGCGTCCCGGAACTGTTCGAACGCTATGGCGAGCCCGAGTTCCGGGCGCTGGAGCAGCGCGTCATCCTGCGCATATTGGAACACGGCCCGCAGGTGCTGTCGACGGGCGGCGGCGCCTTCATGAGCGCGCCGACGCGGGAGGCCATTGCCGGCCATGGCGTGTCGGTATGGCTGAAGGCCGAGATCGACCTGTTGATGGACCGCGTTTCCAAGAAGCAGAACCGGCCGCTCCTGAAAAGCGCCGATCCCCGTGCCGTGATCGAGCGGTTGATGGCCGAGCGCTATCCGGTCTACGCAACCGCCGATGTTACCGTGCCGACCCGCGACGATCGCAAGGAGGTCATCGCCGCCGAGGTGGTGAACGCGCTTTGCGGCTATTTCGGCGTGGCAGCCGCGACAGGCGAGGTGGGCTCGTGAGCAGCAATGCGACAGTCACCGTCGAAGTCGGGCTCGGCGATCGCGCCTATGACATATTGATCGGCTCCGGCCTGCTGTTGCGCGCCGGCACCGAGATTTCGCGCCGCCTGCCCGGCACGCGCGCCGCGGTGGTCACCGACGTCAATGTCGCCGCCGCCCACCTCGAGACGTTGAGGGCCGGCCTTGAAAAGGGCGGCATTCGGCCCGCCGTCATCGCGCTGCCGGCGGGGGAAAAGACCAAGAGTTTCGCGCATCTCGAAGAGGTGGTGGACGGCGTGCTCGCCGCAAGACTGGAACGCGGCGATGTCGTCGTCGCGCTCGGTGGCGGTGTCATCGGCGATCTGGCCGGATTTGCCGCCGGCATCGTGCGCCGCGGCATGAATTTCGTGCAGATCCCGACCTCGCTGCTGGCGCAGGTCGACTCTTCCGTCGGCGGCAAGACCGGCATCAACAGTGCGCGTGGCAAGAACCTCGTCGGCGTTTTCCATCAGCCGAAACTGGTGCTGGCCGACACCGAAGTGCTCGACACGCTGCCGATCCGGGAATTCCGGGCGGGTTACGCCGAACTCGCCAAATACGGGCTCATCGATCGCCCCGACTTCTTCGCGTGGCTGGAGGAAAACTGGGGCAAAGTGTTCGCCGGCGGCCCGGAGCGGACCGAGGCCATCGCCGAGGCCTGCCGCGCCAAGGCCGATGTCGTCGGCCGCGACGAGTTCGAGATCGGCGACCGCGCGCTGCTCAATCTCGGCCACACGTTCGGCCACGCGCTCGAGGGCGCCACCCAATATGACAGCGCCCGTCTCGTCCACGGCGAGGGCGTCGCCATCGGCATGGCGCTGGCTTATCGCTTTTCGTCACGCCTCAACCTGGCAAGTCCCGACGATGCGGCGCGCGTCGAGGCGCATCTTCGCGCCGTTGGCCTGCCCTGGCGCATGGCCGATATTCCGGGTGAATTGCCTGACGCCGAGGCGCTGCTTGCCTTTATCGCCCAGGACAAGAAGGTGTCGCGCGGCGCGCTGACCTTCATCCTGACGCGCGGCATCGGCCAGGCCTTCATCGCCAAGGATGTGCCGGCGTCGGAAGTGCTGTCGTTTCTGAGGGAGAACCATCCGGGTCAGCAGAACAGCCGCCCGGGTCGGCCGGGAGGCCGACCGGGTCAGCCGAGAGGCCGACCGGGTCAGCCAAAAGGCCGACCGGGATGAGCGAGGCCGGCTGGATTGTCGCTGCTGTCCTTGCCGGGCTCGGCCTGCTTGCCTTTGCCTTTCGCGCGCGCCTGCTCGCCGCCTTCGGCTATGAATTGCAGCGCATCGAGCCGCAGCATTCGAACCATGATGAATCGCGCGGCGCCGTCGACGATTTTCGTCGCGACGGACAGGTGGTGCGCGAGGATCGCGCCCGCATCGGTCGCCTGTCCGATCTCGATGAGCTCGAAGTGTCCGATGTCATGGTCCATCGCACCAACATGCGCTCGGTCAATGCCGACAATCCGCCGGAAGCGGTGGTGCGCGAGATCCTGCAGAGCCCGCATACCCGCATGCCCTTGTGGAAGGGCTCGCTCGACAACATCGTCGGCGTGCTGCACGCCAAGGACCTGCTGCGCGCGTTGAACGATGTCGGCAACGACTTTTCCAAGATCGATGTGATGAAGATCGCTTCAAAACCGTGGTTCGTGCCCGATACCACGACGCTGCAGGAACAGCTCAACGCCTTCCTGCGGCGCAAGGCGCATTTCGCTATCGTCGTCGACGAGTATGGCGAGGTCGAGGGGCTGGTGACGCTGGAGGATATCATCGAGGAGATCGTCGGCGAGATCGCCGACGAGCACGATATCGACATGCAGGGCGTCAAGCAGGAAGCCGACGGCTCCGTCGTCGTCGATGGCACTGTGTCGATCCGCGACCTGAACCGGGCGCTCGACTGGGACCTGCCTGACGAAGAAGCCACCACCATTGCCGGTCTCGTCATCCACGAGACGCAATTGATCCCGGACGAGAAGCAGGCTTTCACCTTTCACGGCAAGCGCTTCGTCGTCATGAAGCGCGACAAGAACCGGATTGCAAGGCTGAGGATCAGGCCGGCCGGCGAGATTTAGTTCTGATAGGTTCTTTCGCGGCTAATCAATCCTGGACGCTCGCCGCGCCGGCGTGCACTTTCGACCGGGCTGTCTGGAGGTGACGTTGATCGATCGGCGAACCCTGCTTTTGATGTCGATGGCTTTGTTGACGGCCAGCGCTTGGGCGGCGTCGCGCCGGCTTTCGCCCTCTCCGCAAACTGTCGACTACGGTCCGGCCAGGCTCGACATCTACGCGCGCGCCAGCGCCAGCTCCCTGCCTGTGATCCTTTTCATCCATGGCGGTGCCTGGCGAGCCGGCAATCGCACCAACGTCGACGTGAAGCCGGACTTCCTGCTCGACAATGGCTTCTGTTTCGTCTCGATCGACTACCGGATGCTGCCTGAGGCTGATGTCGCCACCCAGGCCAACGATGTCGAGCAGGCCTATCGCTATGTGCGCGCCAACATCGCCAGATATGGCGGCGATCCGAACCGGATAGCGGTGATGGGCCATTCGGCCGGCAGCCATCTCGCCGCACTGACCGGGCTGCGCGGCGGTCTGCCCGGCGTCGCCGCTTTGGTTCTGAACGATACCAGGGCCTATGACCTGGAGGCGCTTGCGCGGAGCGGCGGCATGACACGGGCCTATGCAAAGGCCTTTCGCGACCCGGCGCAGTGGCGAGCGCTGTCGCCTGCCGCCCATGTCGGGAGCCGCAAACATCCGCCGACCTTCATCGCCTATTCGCGCGCAGCGGGTCGTGCGGCAGCCTCACGGGCCTTCGCCGGTCGCCTGCAGGCGACCGGAACTGAGGTGACACTGTTCGACGGCAGCGCCTATTCGCACATGTCGATCAATCGCAATTTCGGCGACGAAGGCGACGCCTTGACCGGTGCTGTGATGTTTTTCCTGAAGGCGGCGCTCGGCTGAGGCCTACCATCTGGTCTTTTCGTCCGGCGCGGCCGGCTCGATCGCCAGCGCATGGACACCAGCCTTCAATTCGTCGGCCAGCAATGCGTTGACCGCGCGATGGCGCTCGATGCGGCTCATGCCGGCAAAGGCCGAGGAGACGATGCGGACGCGGAAATGCGTCTCACCGGTGCCGTCATAGGTGCCGGGATGGTCGGAGTCCTGATGGTGATGGCCGGCATGGAGATGGCTTTCGTTGATGATGACCAGCCGCTCCGGCGAGAACGCCTTCTTCAACTTGCCTTCCATCGTCGACTGTATGGACATTCTTACTTCCCTTCACCACATATGGCCGGCGTAACCCCCGAAAATCGGCGGCCTTTGCGCGTCCGGAAGGACGCGCGGCGCCGCCGTCGCGACAAAATTCGCCGATCGCCCGCTTTATGCCGCGATTCAGCGGTTAGGGCGATCATCGCGAAAATGTCAATTCTTGTTTCGCACCGGCGAACAGCCCATAAATGGGTGAGATGAAACCGTACCCCAAATATTTCGAGAAAATTCGCATCCGCCCGGAGAAGGATGCGGAACTGAAGTCTCGTTCGCCGATCTGCCAGTGGGACGGTTGCAAGGAGGCCGGCACCCATCGGGCGCCGGTCGGGCGCATGAAGGAGGGCGAGTATTTTCAGTTCTGCTTCGACCATGTGCGTGAGTACAACAAGGGCTTCAATTATTTCTCCGGTGTCCCCGATACCGAGATCGCCCGCTTCCAGAAGGAAGCGATGACCGGCCACCGGCCGACATGGAAGATGGGCGTCAACGGCGCCTCGACGCGCTCCTCGCCCGATTTCGCCCAGCAGCGTTCCGGCCGCGCCGGCTACTACAACCGCATGCGCGATCCGTTCGACCTGTTCAAAGGCCCGAAGGATCCGCGCGAGGCGCGTGAGCGCAAGGCCAAGCCGCTTGAGGCCAAGGCGCTGGAAACGCTTGGCCTTGATACAAAGGCGACTGGCAAGGATATCAAGGCGCGGTATAAGGAACTGGTGAAACGCCACCATCCGGATGCGAATGGCGGCGACAGAGGTTCGGAAGACCGGTTCCGCGATGTGCTCCAGGCCTATCGCGTGCTCAAGCAGGCAGGATTGTGCTGAGCGACCTTACGGTTCGTGTCGCTTTCCAACTTTCATAAGGTTGGAAAAGGCTCTAAGACCGCCCCCGGACAAAATCGATTGCCGGCGAAATCAGGCGCTTCGCCGTGGAGACGTTGATAAAGATGAACAAGGTCGATCGCGACATCGCCAACCTGCCCGATACCACCGTGCCGGTGAAGGAGAAATTTGGCTTCGACTCCAAGATGGTGGTGCCGGCCTATTCGGTGACGAGCGAGCATGTGCCCGACATCGATCCCGACTATCTGTTCGACAAGAACACGACGATGGCGATCCTCGCCGGCTTTGCCTACAACCGCCGCGTCATGGTGTCGGGCTATCACGGCACCGGCAAGTCGACGCATATCGAGCAGGTCGCCGCCCGTCTCAACTGGCCTATGGTGCGAGTCAATCTCGACAGTCATGTCAGCCGCATCGACCTCGTCGGCAAGGACGCCATCGTCGTCAAGGAAGGGCTGCAGATCACCGAATTCCGCGACGGCATCCTGCCCTGGGCCTACCAGCACAATGTCGCGCTGTGCTTCGACGAGTACGATGCCGGCCGTCCGGACGTGATGTTCGTCATCCAGCGCGTGCTGGAATCGTCCGGCCGGCTGACGCTGCTCGACCAGAGCCGGGTCATCCGCCCGCATCCGGCGTTCCGGCTGTTCTCGACCGCCAACACCGTCGGTCTTGGCGATACCACCGGCCTCTATCACGGCACCCAGCAAATCAATCAGGCGCAGATGGACCGCTGGTCGATCGTCACCACGCTGAACTATCTGCCGCACGACAATGAGGTGAACATCGTGCTGGCCAAGGCCAAGCACTATCGCGATGCCAAGGGCAAGGAGATCGTCAGCAAGATGGTGCGTGTCGCCGACATGACGCGTTCGGCCTTCATCAATGGCGACCTGTCGACCGTCATGAGCCCGCGCACGGTCATCACCTGGGCCGAGAATGCCGAGATCTTCGGCGATATCGGCATGGCGTTCAGGCTGACCTTCCTCAACAAGTGCGACGAGCTGGAACGCTCGCTCGTGGCCGAGTTCTACCAGCGCGCCTTCGGCCAGGATTTGCCGGAGAGCGCCGCCAACGTGGTGCTGGGGTAAGCATGGCTTTTCGGACAAGGTCGTGCGTCGGGGAATGATCGATGGCGGGTCCGGGCGACAACACGCGCAACAAGTCGAAGACGGGGTCTGAAGCCGACAGCTTCAAGCGCGCCGTCACCGTCTGCATGCGCGCGATTGCCGGCGACAAGGACCTCGAAGTCGGTTTCGCCAAGGATCGGCCGGCGCTCGCCGGCAGCCGCGCCCGGTTGCCTGAACTGCCGAAGAAAGCCTCGAAGGCCGACATCGCCATCACCCGCGGACTCGGCGATTCCATGGCGCTGAAGCGCGCCTGCCACGATACGCGCATCCACACCAGGCTGGCACCGGAGGGCAAGCAGGCCCGCGCCATCTACGATGCGGTCGAGCAGGCCCGGGTCGAGGCGATCGGCTCCCGCGCCATGCAAGGTGTGGCCGACAATATCGGCTCGATGCTCGAGGACAAATACGCCAGGGCCCACCTCATCGACGTCAAGGACAAGGCGGATGCGCCGATCGAGGAGGCGCTGGCCCTGATGGTGCGCGAAAAGCTGACCGGCCGCGCCGTGCCGAAGAGCGGCGAGCGGCTGGTCGACCTCTGGCGCCCCTGGGTCGAGGAGAAGGCAAGTGCCGATCTCGACGGACTGTCGGCAAAGCTCGACGACCAGCAGGCCTTCGCCCGTGTCGTGCGCGAGATGCTGGCTTCCATGGAAATGGCCGAGGAACTCGGTGACGACCAGGAGACCGAAGACTCCGAAGACAACGATGAAAACCAGCCGCAAGGCGAGGACCAGAGCGAGGAGGGCGGCGAGGACGATTCCGGCTCCGAGCAGTCGCAGTCGGACGATACCGAGGGGTCGTCCGACGACGAGCAATCGGCCGAGACGGAGGCATCCGATGCTACCGCCGACGACCTGTCCGACGATGAGGACGCCGATGCCGAGACGCCCGGCGAGGCGCGCCGCAACGACAATCCCTTCACCAATCTGTCGAAGGAGATCGACTACAAGATCTTCACCACCGCCTTCGACGAGACGGTGGGTGCGGAGGATCTGTGCGAAGAGGAAGAGCTGGATCGACTGCGCGCCTTCCTCGACAAGCAGCTTGCCAACCTGTCCGGCGTCGTCGGCCGGCTGGCCAACCGGCTGCAGCGCCGCCTGATGGCGCAGCAGAACCGGTCCTGGGATTTCGATCTCGAAGAGGGTTATCTCGATCCGGCGCGGCTGGTGCGCGTCGTCATCGACCCGATGCAGCCGCTGTCCTTCAAGCAGGAGCGCGACACCAAATTCCGCGACACGGTGGTGACGCTGGTGCTCGACAATTCGGGCTCGATGCGCGGCCGGCCGATCACGGTCGCCGCCACCTGCGCCGACATTCTGGCGCGCACGCTGGAACGCTGCGGCGTCTCGGTCGAGATCCTCGGCTTCACCACCCGCGCCTGGAAGGGCGGGCAGGCACGCGAGAAATGGCTGAAGGAAGGCAAGCCGCCCAATCCTGGGCGGCTCAACGATCTGCGCCACATCATCTACAAATCCGCCGACCATCCATGGCGGCGGGCGCGGCGCAATCTCGGCCTGATGATGCGCGAAGGCCTGCTCAAGGAAAATATCGACGGCGAGGCGCTGTTGTGGGCCCACAACCGCCTGATCGCGCGGCCGGAACAGCGCAAGATCCTGATGATGATCTCGGACGGCGCGCCGGTCGACGATTCGACGCTGTCGGTCAATCCGGGCAATTATCTTGAACGGCATCTTCGCGCCGTCATCGAACTGATCGAGACGCGCTCGCCGGTCGAGCTCCTGGCCATCGGCATTGGCCACGACGTTACCCGCTACTATCGCCGCGCCGTCACCATCGTCGATGCCGAGGAACTGGCCGGCGCCATGACCGAGCAACTGGCCTCGCTGTTTGGCGAGGAAAGCATGCGCGACACGCGACGCGGCGGCATGCGGCGCGCCGGATGATTGTTTCGCGCGGCGGCTTTCGACAGACGCTTTTCGCCGCCACAGCCCTGTTCGTTGCCGGCAGCGCCTTGTCGCCTCCCATCGCTGCCGGCACCGTTGCGGTCGAGCCGATCGAAATCTCGGCACGGCCGATAGACCGGTTTCATATCGGCGGTGACGAAAAGCGGTTCGGCCCGCTCGAATTCGTCGGCGGGCTGGAAATGACCTCGCCGTCACGCGATTTTGGCGCGCTGTCGGCGTTTCGTTTCCGCAACCCCGGCAGTGATTTCATCGGCGTCGCCGACACCGGTTTCTGGTTCTTCGGCACCGTCACCCATGATGCCGACAAGCGCCCATCCGGCATCCGGAATTTCCGTATGCAGCAGATGGCCGACGAGGCGGGCCAGCTGATCGACGAGAAATGGGAGGTCGACGCCGAAGGCCTTGCGCTCAAGGACGGCATTGCCACGGTCGGCTTCGAGCGCAACCACCGCGTCGCCCAGTTCAGAATAGACCCGGACGACATGAAGCCGCCGTTTAGGCAATTGGACTTCCTGGTTCCAGCCTGGGAGCTTCGCCGCAATCGCGGCTTTGAGACCGTCACCCACGCCAATCCTGACGGCCAGCACCAAGGCGGGCTGGTCGTGGTCTCGGAAAAGAGCCTCGACAAGGCAGGCAACATCTATGCGGCCGTTATCGAAGGGCCGCACAAGGGCGTCTTCACCGTCAAGCGCAACGGCAATTTCGACATTGCCGACGGCGCCTTCCTGCCGGACGGCGACCTCTTGCTTTTGGAGCGCAGCTTTTCGATGGCCGGCGGCGTCAAGATGCGGCTGCGGCGCATCTATGGCGAAAGCGTCGAGAAGGGCGCGGTTGCCGACGGGCCGATGCTGATGGAAGCCGACATGGGCTACCAGATCGACAATATGGAAGGGCTCGACGTCTGGACCCGCGACGACGGCGCGCTGATGGTGTCGCTGGTCTCGGACGACAACCACTCGATGCTGCAGCGTAATCTGTATCTGGAATTTGTGCTGCACGAGGATTGAGAGGCGGTCGGCAAAGGACGGCCGATAACAAGCTACAGCTTGGCGCCGGTTGCAGCAGGCCGGGGTCCGTTGGTCGCGATCCAGATGACGTGGCGTGCGCCGCGCTTGCCATTGGCTCGCACCTTGGCCTCCTCGACCGCGAAGCCCGCCTGCTTGAGCCGGCGGGTAAAACCGCTGTCGGGTCCCTGCGACCAGACCGCCAGCACGCCGCCGGGCTTGAGCGCTGCTCTCGCGCTGATCAGCCCGGCTATACTGTAAAGAGCATCGTTGGCCTTGTGGACGATCCCTTCCGGCCCATTGTCGACGTCGAGCAGGATGACATCCCAGGCCGAGGCTTCCGATCGTATGATCTGCCCGACATCCGCCTCGCGAATAGTCACGCGCGGATCGTCGAGACAGCCGCCGAACACCGCCGCCATCGGGCCGTGCGCCCACGCCACCACGGCGGGCACCAATTCGGCGACAACGATGCCGGCATCGGCGCCAAGCTCGGCAAGCGCGGCGCGCAGCGTGAAACCCATGCCCAGCCCGCCGATCAGGATTTTCGGCTGCCGGCGGCCGGAAATCCTGTGGCAGGACAGCCTCGCCAGCGCTTCCTCGGAACCGCTGAGGCGGCTGTTCATCAGCTCGTTCGAGCCGAGCATGATCGAGAACTCGGCGCCGCGTTGTTTCAGGCGCAGCGCGTGGTCGCCGTCAGGCGTTTTCGCGGTATCGAGTTGGACCCATGAGATCACGCTTGAGAACCTGTGAGCATGATCTTTCCCGAAAACCGGTTCCCACTTTCAGGGATCATGCTCTATGCCGCCAGTGCCGGCTGGCTCCAGCGGGCGGCAAGCAGCCGGTAGGGGATCAGCGCCACCACGGCTATGATCAGCTTCACGCCGAGGTCGCCGAGCGCCCATGACACCCAGCGCATGGCCTCGACCGGCAGCACGCCGATCAGCGGCGCGGTTTCGAGCGCAAAGCCATCGTTCGGGCCAGCGAAGGCGAAAGCCGCCGAAAAGGCAATCGTGAAGAACACCGCGGTGTCGAACACCGAGCCGACCAGCGTGCCGACGATCGGCGCCCGCCACCAGCTCTGCCGGCGCAACCGGTTGAACACGGTCACGTCGAGCAGCTGCGCGATCAGGAACGCGATGCCGGAAGCCGCTGCAATGCGCACCAGCCGGTCGGCAGCCGTTTCGAATTCGATCAGGCCGCAGCGGAACAGCAAGGGCGGGATGACGACCGAGCAGATCACTGCCGCCGTGAAGCCGACAAACACGATCCGGCGCGCCACAGCCGGGCCGTAGCGGCGATTGGCAAGGTCGGTGACCAGGAAGGAGAACGGGTAGGTGAAGGCGCCCCAGGTCAGAATGTCGGCCAGCGACAGGCCGCCGATTGCACCCTGCAGCGGGAACTGCACGAGGACGTTCGACGCCACCACGACAAGCGCCATGGCCGCAACAAAGGGCAGATATCGGGAGAAAAAGCTCATTTTTTTATCCTGGGTAATGGAACCAGCGGGGTGTCTTACCGAGTTCGGACGACACTCCATTGCTGTTTGGCCATCGGATTTCTCCGAAAACCGCTTCGCACTTTTCGGTCCGATGCCGAAGGCGGCTGCCTGAAAAATCAAGCGGCCGGCTGTTCGGCGAGCTTCTTGGCGATCTGCTTCTTCAGCAGCCGCGCGCGCTGCGACAGCTCCTTGGCGTCGGCCTTGGCCAGGAACGCATCAAGGCCGCCGCGATGCTCGACCGAACGCAGCGCGTTGGCCGAAATGCGCAGGCGCACATTCTGGTTCAACGCTTCCGAGATCAGCGTCACATTGACGAGATTGGGCAGGAAGCGACGCTTGCTCTTGTTGTTGGCGTGGCTCACATTGTTGCCGGACATGACTGCCTTGGCAGTGAGTTCGCAGGTGCGGGACATGGTTCTAAACCTTCAGTTCTCGGTCTGGCCAAACATTCAACCCGCGCCGGGTGGCGCGCGGTTTCGGTCAGGCGGCCTTATGGAAAAAGTTGGCGTTCCATAGTTGCATTTCGGCGATGCGTCAAGCTCCGGCTTGCGCCCGGGTGTGACGACGTCTTTCACATAAAGGCCGAAATTCAGTCTATAAGCGGTCGCACAAGGAGATGCCAGGCTGGAGTTGCGCGCTTCTGCTGATATCGAGGATCGATCCCGCCATGCTTCGTTCGTCTCATGCTCTCCTTGCATCGCTCGCCGTGGCGCTGCCGACGGCAATTTCTGCCGCCACGCAACAATCCTTCAAGGGCGAGTATACGGTTTCGGTCCACGGCTTCTCGGTGGCCAAGGCAAGCTTTTCCAGCAGTTACGAAGGCGATACCTATTCGATCGAAGGCAGCGTCTCCAGCGCCGGCCTCGCCACAATATTCGACGACACGCGTGGCACGGTCTCGTCGAAGGGCAAGATTTTGGGCAAGCAATTGCAGCCGCAGGCGTTCCGCGCCGACTACAAATCGGGCGACAAGGCATCGATGATCGATATCCAGTTCGCCAACGGCACTGTTACCGCGACCAAGGTCGTGCCTGCGCCGAAGAAGCGCAATTCCAAGAAATGGATACCGCTGGCCGCCAGCCATCTCGCCTCGGTGCTCGATCCGATGGCCGCCACCGTCATCCATGCCGATAGTCTCGACAAGGTCTGCGGGCGCACGGTGAAGCTCTATGACGGCGAGATGCGCGCCGATCTCAGGCTGACCTACGAGTCGAAAGGCTCGACGTCGGTGCGCGGCTACGAGGGCGATACCGTCACTTGCCGGCTGGATTTTGAGCCGGTGGCGGGTTATCGCAAGAACCGCAAATCCCTGGATTACCTGAGAAAGCGCAGCCGCATCATGGTGACGTTTGCACCGGTCGGCCAAACCGGCGTATATGCGCCGATCCACGCCACGGTCGGCACGAAAATCGGCACCCTCACCGTCAGCGCGGAGCGGTTCGAAGCGACAGAATAGGCGCGATCGCGCGCCGCCGGAGACGGACATGGGGCGCGCAACACTGATCGGCTTCTCGGCGGTCGCCATGTGGGCGCTGCTGGCGCTGCTTACGGACGCTTCCGGCGCGGTGCCGCCATTCCTGCTCTCGGCGATCACCTTCACGATCGGCACCGGCGTCGGGCTCGTCGCGCGGCTGTTCATGCCGGCCACCGCCGGGAGCGAGAAGATACCGCCGCAAGTTTGGCTGATCGGCATTGCCGGCCTGTTCGGCTATCACTTCTTCTATTTCACTGCGCTGCGCAACGCGCCGGCGGTGGAGGCGAGCCTCATCGCCTATCTGTGGCCGCTGCTGATCGTGCTCGGATCGGCGCTGATGCCGGGCGAGCGGCTGGCCTGGAACCATGTCGTCGGCGCACTGCTTGGCCTTGCCGGCACTTTTCTGATCGTCACCAAGGGCGGCGGGCTTGCCTTCGACGCGCGCTATGCATTCGGCTATGCGATGGCCGGCGTCTGCGCCGTGCTGTGGGCGTCCTATTCGCTGTTGTCGCGCCGCTTTCCGTCGGTGCCGACCAGCATTGTCACCTGGTTCTGTGCGGCCACGGCAGCGCTTTCGCTTGTCTGCCATCTCATTCTGGAAGAGACAGTGCTGCCTGTTGGCGCCGGCCAGTGGCTGGCCGTGCTCGGCCTCGGCCTGATGCCGGTGGGCGCGGCCTTCTACGCCTGGGATATCGGCGTCAAGCGCGGCAACATCCAGGTGCTGGGCGCGGCAAGCTATGCCGCGCCGCTGCTGTCGACGCTGGTGCTGATATCAGCCGGCTTCGCCGAGCCGTCCCTGCGCATCCTCGCCGCCTGCGTGCTGATCACCGGCGGCGCAGCGCTTGCGGCGAAATCGCTGTTCTTGCGCAAGAGGGCTGCGAGCGAGGCAGGGGCGTGATGCCGTTTCCCGGCGGCATCGACGCCGACGCCAATGCGACGCTGCTGTTTTCGCTGGCCGCCGCGGTGATCTACGCCTTCACCATCGACATGCCGCCGAAGCTTGCGCGTTCCGCGGTCAAGACGCTGGCCGTGGCAATGCTTGCCGTGCTGGCGTCGCTGCAGGGCGGTTCGTGGCTGCTCATCGCTGCGCTGGCGCTCAGCGCCATCGGCGATGCGCTGCTGTTGCGCGACGGTGAAAAGGCTTTTGTCGGCGGGCTGGCCAGTTTTCTCGTGGCGCATGGGCTTTACATCGCGCTGTTCCTGCGCTCCGGCGAGGGGGTCGGGCTGCTCTCGGCCGAGCCGTGGCGCGCGGCGATTGCCGGGGCAATGGCCGTATTGGCGCTCGCCATGTTTTTTGCGCTCTGGCGCCGTGTCGGCCCCGCCCTGCGCCTTCCGATCAGCGTCTATATCGCGACAATTTTTGCCATGGGCATTTCGGCCCTCACTCTGAGCAATCTCTGGGTCGTCGGCGGCGCCGTGCTGTTCATGGCGTCCGACGGGCTGCTCGCCTCGGAAAAGTTCCTGCTGAGCGCCATCTCGCCGCACCGCGACTGGACGCGCCACGCGGTCTGGATGCTGTATTACGCCGCCCAGTTGGGGATCACGGTGGGTTTCCTGCTGGGTTAGGACTCCAGCCCGGTTCGGCCAGCTCGAAGGCGGCGAAATCGAAGCCCGGCGCCACGGTGCAGCCGACCAGCGTCCACTCGCCGAGGCTGCGTGCCGATTGCCACCAGCCTGCCGGCACAACGATCTGCGGCCGATCGCCCGCCGCCAGTGCCGTGCCGAGCACCTGCTCGATCACCGGCCCGTTTTCCCGATGCATCGACAGTGCCAACGGGGCGCCGGCATAGAAATGCCAGACCTCGGCGGCGTCCTTGACGCGGTGCCAGGCCGACACTTGCTCCTGCTCCAAAAGGAAATAGATCGCGGTCGAATGGCCGCGAGCGCCTTCCGCGCCATCGCGAAAGGTCTCGGCATACCAGCCGCCTTCCGGATGCGGTTTCAGGCCGAGCGCCGCGATGATTTCGGCGGAACTGGTCATTTTCCCCAGAACTTCATGGATGCCAGACCATCAATGGTGCTCAGAAATTGTCCTTGCGCTTGCGAATTTCGGCGAACACTTCGGCGTCGGAGGCGTTCTCCATGCCGAGATGCTTGCGGATTGCCGGATCGTGCCAGCGCAGGAACGGATTGGTCGACAGCTCCTCGCCGATCGTGGTCGGCAGCGTCGGCTTTCCGTCGGCGCGCAGCGCTTCGATTCTCGCGGCGCGCTCCTTCAATGCCGAATTGGTCGGGTCGACGGTCAGCGCGAAGCGGGCGTTGGAAAGCGTGTATTCATGGCCGCAATAGACGACCGTCTCGGCCGGAAGTGCCGCAAGCTTCTTCAACGAATCGTACATCACCGGCGGCTTGCATTCGAACAGCCGGCCGCAGCCGAGCGCGAACAGCGTGTCGGCGGTGAACGCCACTTTCGACGCCGGCAGATGATAGGAGACATGGCCCGCCGTGTGGCCGGGCGTGGCGATCACGTCGATCCTCTCGTCGCCGAGGTGGATGACCGAGCCCTGCTCGACGGTTTCGTCGATGCCGGGAATCTTGGCCTGTTCCGCCTCCGGTCCGACGATGCGCAGCTTGAACCGCTCCTTCAACGCCAGATTGGCCTCGACATGGTCGACATGGTGGTGGGTGGTCAGGATTATCGTCGGCGTCCAGCCGGTGCGCTCGATCGCGGCCAGGATCGGCGCCTCCTCGGGCGCGTCGATGATCGCGGTCTGGCCGCTTTTCGGGTCATGCACCAGCACACCGAAATTGTCGCTGCGGCACATGAATTGTTCGATTTCAACCGGCATCGCATCTCTCCACGAGAGCGCCGCGCGTCCAGTTGGACGCGCAAAGGACGCTTCTGACACTTTTTACCTGCTGCATCGTGTCTTCCGAAATCGAAACCGATTTCTTGCCGATGCAGCAGTCGCCGCAGACATAGGGCGCTTGCCCGCGGATGTCATCCGCCTTTGTTGAACTTGGACAGCATCGAAGATAGCGTGCCGCGCATGCATTCCGATATCGTCGACCTTCGCTCCTTTTATTCGACCACGCTCGGGCGATTGGCCGAACGCTCGATCACCATGGCGTTGTCCTCGATATGGGCTGTCGTGCCCAATGAGCGGCTGGTCGGCCTCGGCTACACTTTGCCGTGGCTGGAGCGGTTCGGCACCGATGCCGAACGTGTCTTTGCCTTCATGCCGGCGACGCAAGGCGCGGTGGTCTGGCCGGCCACCGGGCCGACCGCGACCGCGTTGGTCTTCGATGAGGAATTGCCGTTGGTCGATGCCTCCATCGACCGCATGCTGCTCGTCCATTCACTCGAACATGCCGAGAACCCGCGCGAGACGCTGAACGAAATCTGGCGGGTGCTGTCGCCCGCAGGCCGCGTCGTCATCGTCGTGCCCAACCGGCGCGGTGTCTGGGCCCGTTTCGAGCATACGCCGTTCGGCAGTGGCCGGCCTTTCTCGCGCGGCCAGCTCACCGAATTGCTGCGCGAAGCGAATTTCACGCCCGCGGCCTGGTCCGACGCCCTGTTCTTCCCGCCATCGCGGCGACGCTTCATGATGCGGTTCCACAATGTGCTGGAGCGCGCCGGCCGCAGGTTCTGGCCGATCTTTTCCGGCGTCATCGTCGTCGAGGCGCAGAAGCGGCTCTATCAGGGTGTGCCGGTCGTCCAGCGCGCCTCTCGCCGCGTCTTCGTGCCAGTTTTCTCGCCGCATGGCGCCACAAGGCTCGGCCGGATATCGCCGACCGGGAAGGCGCCATCGCCGGGCCGCTGATGACGTTTTCGTGATCGGAATCACGCTTTTTCCCACCTATCTGTCGTGGGCGGGTTTGGTACCCGATTGAGTCGACTTGCTCACCGGTTTCAGCACCGCTTGCGAAGGGTCTTCATCAATGGCTGATCATCCGGATTTCGAGGCCAGCGCCAAGCCGATTGCCGCGTCGGTCGAAGCCAGCAGCCTGCGCGACCAGCTGGCGACAATCAGGCTGGCGCTGGCGACGTCGCCGATCCGCAAACAACTGCTCTGGGCCTGCCTCGGCATCGTCGCCGTCATTGTGGCAACCTCGATCGGGCAGGTTCTGCTCAATCGCTGGAACGAGCCCTTTTACGACGCGCTGGCTCGGCGCGACATGCAGGGCTTCCTGCACCAGCTTCTGGTGTTTGCCGCCATCGCCGGCGGGCTCGTGGTGCTCAATGTCGGCCAGACCTGGCTCGACCAGACGATCCGGCTGAAGCTGCGTGAGGCGTTGACCGTCGATCTGATCGGTGAATGGATGCGGCCGGCGCGGGCTTTCCGGCTCGCCAACGCCGGCGCCATCGGCGTCAACCCCGACCAGCGCCTGCAGCAGGATGCCGGGCATCTCTCCGATCTTTCGACCGGTCTCGGCATCGGACTATTGCAGTCGTTCATTCTGCTTGTTTCGTTCGTTGGCGTCCTATGGTCGCTGTCTTCCGGCTTCGTCTTCCATGTCGGCGGCTATTCGCTGGCCATTCCGGGCTACATGGTGTGGGCCGCGATCCTCTATGCCGGCACCGCCTCCTGGCTGAGCTGGCTGGTCGGACGGCCGCTCATCCGCTTCAACAGCGACCGCTACACGCGCGAGGCGGAGCTCCGCTCCTCGGTGGTCCGCGTCAACGAGAATGTCGATGCCATCGCGCTTGCGCACGGCGAGGCCGACGCGCGACGGCGGCTCGAGCTCGACCTCGGCACGGTGCTGGGCGCGATGCGGCGCATCTACAGCGCCCAGATCAATCTTTCCTGGGTGACCGACACCTATGGCTGGATCACTGTCGTCGCGCCGATCCTCGTCGCCTCGCCGGTCTATTTCGCCGGTGACATCAGCTTCGGCGGGCTGATGATGGCTGTCGGCGCCTTCAACCAAGTGCATTCCTCGTTGCGCTGGTTCATCAACAATATCGGCGGCATCGCCGATTGGCGCGCCACGCTGATGCGCGTCGCCGATTTCCGCATCGCGCTCGTTGAAACGGATGTGCTGCACCACACCGAGAGGCGCATCGAGTTCGGCGAAAATCCGGACGGCAGGCTGACATTCGAGAACCTTGAGGTTGCGTCGCGGGATGGATGCACCAAGCTCGCCGAGCCGCATGTCGAAATCCGTGCCGGCGAGCGCGTCATGATCACCGGAGATCCGCGCGCTGGCAAGACGCTGTTCTTCCGCGCCATTGCCGGTCTGTGGCCGTGGGGAAGCGGGCGGATTGGCATGCCGGCCGGAGAGGTGCCGGCCTTCGTTCCCCGAAAACCCTATTTCCCGCTCGGCACGCTGCGCGAGGTGCTCGACCACGCCGATGCGGCGGTCAGCGACGCCGAGATCTCGGCGGTGCTTGCCGAGGTCGGTCTCGGGCGGCTGTCATCCTCGCTCGACCGGTCGGCGCGCTGGGAGCGCGAATTGAGCGATGACGAGCAGCGCCTGCTTGCCTTTGCCCGGCTGGTCTTGCGGCAGCCGAAATGGGTGATCATCGACGAGGCTTTGGACACGTTCGACGGCGTGACGCTGCGGCGGGTGCTGTCGATGCTGGAGGCACGTCTTGCCGACGCCGCGATCCTCAATATCGGCCGTGGCCAGCACAATGTTGAATTCTTCCCGCGCTCATTGGCGATCGTGAAAGATTTCGAGCGACCGGCTCTCAAGCCAGTTCGCGTCAGGGCCGGCGCGATCGAACCACCCCCGGCCGTCGCCAAAGCCCGCCAACAGGCATAGCCGGCGGTACAGCCAAGCTTTATTTTGCCGTGATCGCGGCGAAAGATTGCCGGCATCGTTCGGAAGCCTGCGGCGTTGGACCTATGCTTGACGCGCTGAAAGCGCGTCCTGGTGAAGAGATTCATGCGACACGCTTTGAGTCTTTGCTTCGATGCTTGTCGTTACCCCAAAACCGCTGCGCGCTTTTGGGCGACCTGCGTCAGCCTGCTTGCCTGCCTTGCCCGTGCCCAGCCAGCACCTTTGGCCGCGCCTGCCGACACCATTGCCGTGGACGTCGAACTGGTGCTGGCGGTCGACATCTCGCACTCGATGGACGAAAAGGAATTCGCCCTGCAGCGCGCCGGCTATGTCAAGGCGCTGCGCCACCCCGACTTCATCAATGCGGTGCGTTCGGGCGTGACCGGCCGCGTTGCGCTGGCCTATTTCGAATGGGCAGGCACCGTCCGCGACGACGCGGTCATTGCCTGGCAGGTCATCGACGATGCCGAGAGCGCCGAGGCATTCGCCGACAAGATCGAGGCGCGCCCGTTCAGGAGCTTTCGCGGCACCTCGATTTCCGGTGCGCTCGCCTTCGGCGCCAAGCTTTTGGATGGAGCCGCCTTCGACGCGACGCGCAGCGTCATCGACATCTCAGGCGATGGTCCCAACAATATCGGGATGCCCGTCACCACGACACGTGACGCCGCGATAGCAAAGGGCATCGTCATCAATGGCCTGCCGATCCTGATCAGCCCGTCGCCCAGCTTCAGCCATCTCGACCAATACTATGCCGAGTGCGTCACAGGCGGGCCAGGCTCCTTCGTGCTGCCGGTCTATGCCGCTTCGGAATTCGTGACCGCCATACGCCGCAAGCTGGTCCTCGAGGTCAGCGGTGTTGCCGATCCCAATGCCCGTCCCAATGCCGATCCCGGGTCCGTCCCGGTCGACGCGGCAGCACCGGTCGACTGTTTGCAAGGCGAGCGCGGTCGGCGGTTTTTCTCCGATCCGTATTTTCCGGAACTTGATCGCTAGACCTCGACGAATGGCGATCAGTCCCGGATGTCTCCGGACTCGGGCCGGCTGGCCGAAGCGACGGGTCGCCGTTATCGCTTCAGCAGGAACACCGCCTGCTGGCCGAAGAAATTCCAGAACCACCATGGCATCGACAGGCCGATTTTCTGGCCATTGGCGTCGAGCGCGGTTGCCTTTTCCACTGTTGCGCCAAGCTCCTCGCAGAGATTGACGAAGTCGCGGATGGTGCAGAAATGGATGTTGGGCGTGTCATACCAGGAATAGGGCAGGTCCTTGGTCACCGGCATCCGCCCTTCGACGAACAGCGAAAGGCGCACCCGCCAATGGCCGAAATTCGGGAAGGAGACGATGGCGTGCTTGCCGATCCTGAGCAATTCGTCGAGCACCAGCTTCGGGTTGCGGGTCGCCTGCAAGGTCTGCGACAGGACGACGAAATCAAAACCCTTGTCGGGATAGAATTTGAGGTCCTTGTCGGCGTCGCCCTGGATGACGGACAGTCCGCGCGCCACGCATTCGTTGACGCCGCGCTGCGACAGTTCCATGCCGCGGCCGTCGACTTGCTTCGTCGCCTGCAGCAATTCGAGCAGCAGACCATCGCCGGAGCCCACGTCCAGCACCCGCGACTGCGGCGGGATGAGATCGGCGACGACTTCGAGGTCGACGCGCTGGGCGTGGTTGACACTCATGATCGTGCCTCTTGACTGGCGCATGACCTTGATCCGAAAAGTCTGCAACTTTTCGGGGCCATGCGCTGATGCCTGGCGCATGACCTTGATCCGAAAAGCCTGCAAACTTCAGGCGTCATGCGCTGCTGCCTGGCGCAAGATGCCGGTTCGAAAAGGCTGCAATCTTTAGGGGTCATGTGCTGAGCCCCCTGGCGCGGGCCGCCGAGGCGATGAAGCCGTTGATGGCGGCGAACAACTCCGGCTCGTCGAGCAGGAAGGCGTCGTGGCCGCGATCGGTCTCGATCTCAACGAAGGACACCGAGGCGCCGGCGGCGTTCAGCGCATGAACGACCGATCGGCTCTCCTCGGTCGGGAACAGCCAGTCGCTGGTGAAGGAGACCAGGCAGAAACGGGTCTTGGTGCCGGCAAAGGCGTCGGCGAGCCGGCCGCCATGGTCGGCGGCGAGGTCGAAATAATCCATCGCCCTGGTCATGTAGAGATAGGAGTTGGCGTCGAAGCGGTCGACGAAGGTCATGCCCTGATGGCGCAGATAGCTCTCGATCTGGAAGTCGGCGTCGAAACCGAAGGTGAGCGCTTCACGGTCCTGCAGGTTGCGGCCAAATTTCCGGTGCAGGGCCGCCTCCGACAGATAGGTGATGTGAGCGGCCATCCGCGCCACGGCCAGTCCCTTTTCCGGGCGCTTGCCCTGTTCGAAATATTTGCCGCCATGCCAGTCGGGATCGGCCATCACCGCTTGCCGGCCGACCTCATGGAAGGCGATGTTCTGCGAGGAATGGCGCGCGCCGGTGGCGATCGGCAGCGCCGAGAAAACGCGCTCCGGATAGCTCGACGCCCATTGCAGCACCTGCATGCCGCCCATCGAGCCGCCCAGCACCGAGAACAGTTTTTCGATGCCGAAATGGTCGACCAGCATCAACTGCGCCCGCACCATGTCGCGGATGGTGATGATCGGCAGGTCGAGCCCGTAGGGGTGGCCGGTGACTGGATTGGTCGAGGCGGGGCCGGTCGAGCCGAGGCAGCCGCCGATGACGTTCGAGCAGATGACGAAGAAGCGGCTGGTGTCGATGATCTTGCCGGGGCCGATCAGCACTTCCCACCAGCCCGGCTTGCCGGTCACTGGATTGGTGCTGGCGACATGCTGGTCGCCGGTCAGTGCATGGCAGACGAGGATGGCGTTGGAGCGGGCGTCGTTGAGCGTGCCGTAAGTCTTGTAGGCGATCTGGAACGGTGACAGCAGCGTGCCGGCATCGAGCTTGAGCGGCTTGTCGGCGCCGAACCGCAACACCGGGCTCGACGGCTCGACGGCCTCGTTGTTGGTTCTTTTCGTGCGCAGCGCGACCATCGCATCCTCTTACATTAACCCATCGTGTTTTCCGAAAGTCGATTGCGATTTTCGGCTCGATGCGACTGTCCGGCCGGCTGCGGACAACAAAAAACCGGCATTGCCTTCGCAAAGCCGGTTACAGGATGCAAACGGCCCTTTAGCGAGTTGTTTAACGTGGCTGCAAGCCGACCGGCCAAATCACCACGGGATTTCGCCTTTCTTTAGGACCGGCGCGCCTCGGCGTCAACGGCCAGTCACGCACCGATCATTGCCGCCTCTCGACATTCCAGGCCACGGCTTGTATTTCCGCGGCGGCTTCCAGTGTGGCGGATCCGAAATTCGCATCGCGTTGGAGCAGCGGAAGCGTTCTCGACGGATTTTTGCAATATGAACCAGGCATCGGATCAGGCACGTCCAACGCCCCGCGCGGGGATCATGGACATCGAAGCCTATGTGCCGGGCAAAAGCACGGCGCCGGCCGGCGTTGCCAAGGTCCATAAATTGTCGTCGAACGAGAATCCGCTCGGCCCCTCGCCGAAGGCGATAGAAGCCGCGCGCGACGTTGCGGCCAAGCTCGACATATATCCCGACGGCACCGCCAGGCGCCTGCGGGAGGCGATCGCCGAGGTGCATGGCCTTAATCCGGCGAACATCGTCTGTTCCAATGGTTCCGACGAGATTCTGGGCCTGCTTGCGCAGACCTATCTCGCACCCGGCAACGAGGCTGTGATCACCGAACACGGCTTCATGGTCTACAAGATCTACATCCAGTCGGCAGGTGCTGTCCCGGTCTCGGTCAAGGAAACCAGTGAGCGCGCCGACGTCGACGCGATCCTCGCTGCGGTGACGGCGAGTACCAGGATCATTTTCCTCGCCAATCCCAACAACCCGACCGGCACCTATTTGCCGTTCCAGGAGGTGCGCCGCCTGCATGCCGGCCTGCCTCGAAACGTGCTTCTGGTGCTTGATGCAGCCTATGCCGAATATGTCCGCCGCAACGACTATGAAGCCGGCGTCGAACTGGTGGCTGGCGCGGAAAACGTGGTCATGACCCGCACCTTCTCCAAGCTCGGCCTCGGCGGCGCGCGGATCGGCTGGATGTACGCACCGTTGCATGTCATCGATGCGATCAACCGGGTGCGGGGTCCCTTCAACGTCAACGCGACCGCGATCGAGGCCGGCATTGCCGCGATCCGCGACCGCGCCCATGTCGAGCGCAGCGTGGCGCATAACGAGACCTGGCTGACCTGGGTGAGCGAGGAGATGACCAGGCTCGGACTGCGGGTGACTCCGAGCGTCGGCAATTTCGTCCTCATCCACTTTCCCGAGGACAAAAAACATTCTGCGGCAGCCGCGGACGATTACCTCTGTGCGCGCGGCTACATATTGCGGCGCGTTTCCGGCTACGGCTTCCCGAATGCGCTGCGCATGAGCATCGGCACCGAAGAGGCCAATCGCGGCGTTGTCGCCGCCCTCGCGACATTTCTGAAAAGCTAGAACACCATGACATCACCGAGGTTCGAAAAGATCGCGCTGGTCGGCATCGGCCTGATCGGCTCGTCGCTGGCCCGCGTCATCCATCGCGAAGGCCTTGCCGGTCACGTCGCCATCTCGACGCGCAGCGAAACGACGCTGGCGCGGGCGAAGCAACTCGGCCTCGGCTCCTCCTACACGACGGATGCGAAAGAGGCGGTCGGCGATGCCGACCTGGTCATCGTTTCGGTGCCGGTCGGTTCTTCAGGCGAGGTCGCCGAGGAAATCGCGCCGGCGCTGAAGCCGGGCGCCATCCTCACCGATGTCGGCTCGACCAAGGCGTCCGTCATCGCGCAGATGCAGCCGCATGTGCCTGCCGGCGTGCATTTCATTCCCGGCCATCCGCTGGCCGGCACTGAAAAATCGGGTCCGGACGCCGGCTTTGCCGAACTGTTCGAAAACCGCTGGTGCATCTTCACGCCGTTGCCCGGCACCGATCCGGCCGCCTTGGAAAAGCTCTCGGAATTCTGGCGCCGCTGCGGCTCCAACATCGATACGATGGATCCCCAGCATCACGACATGACATTGGCCATCGTCTCGCACCTGCCGCACATCATCGCCTATAACATCGTCGGCACCGCCGACGATCTGGAGTCGGTGACCAAGTCCGAGGTCATCAAATATTCGGCCTCCGGCTTTCGCGACTTCACGCGCCTTGCCGCTTCCGACCCGACGATGTGGCGGGATGTCTGCCTGCACAACAAGGATGCCATCCTCGAAATGCTGGCGCGGTTCTCGGAGGATCTGGCCTCGCTGCAGCGGGCGATCCGCTGGGGCGACGGCGAAAAGCTGTTCGACCTGTTCACCCGCACCCGCGCCGTGCGCCGCTCGATCATCGAGGCCGGTCAGGACATCGACGTGCCGGACTTTGGCCGGCAGGCAGTCGAGCATCCGGCCAAGGGATAGAGCCATCGGACGCACAACGTGGGTACCGGTTTTGGCTCGGATGCTCAGGCAAAAGATAGAGCGGCGGTACCATCCGATTTGAAGGCCGCCGCGCGCTCAATCCGGCCAGTGAGCCGCCATCATCGCCAGTGCCTCGGCCCTGTCGGGCGCGCCCAGCCTGCCGCCGAAGCGCAGGCATTTGAGCGCGGCGGCGGCGCTGGCAAACCGCAATGTCCGTTCGATCGGCATCGCCTCGGCCAGCCCGACGGCAAAGGCGCCGTGAAACACGTCGCCGGCGGCAAGCGTATCCACTGCCTTGATCCTTGGCGCCGCGACGTGGCGCACCGACGCCAACGAGCGGTCGAACCACCAGCTTCCCGCTGCGCCGCCGGTCACCGCTACGAATGCATCGGTGCGTCTGGCCAGCGTCTCAGCGGCCTCCTGCGGGCCTTGCTCCTCACCGCAGAGGATGAACGCCGCCGGCTCCGACGCGACGATGTGCGAGGCGAGCGGAAACAGCCGTTCCAGCACGGCCCGTGGCGCGGTGTCGGCGTCGAGTATGGCTGGACGGCCGATTGCGCGCGCCGCCGTCAGGGCCAGAGCTGCCGCGCCCGGCCAGCGCACGTCGACCAGGACGGCGTCGAATGCGGTGAGATCCTGAATGGGGAGCGCTTCGGGGTCGGCCTGGGCGAGCTTGTCATAGAACGGAACGATAATGCGCTCGCCATGCGTGTCGACCAGGATGGCCGACAGTGCCGACCGCGCGCCGGCGACGCGCCGGACAAAGCTGCAATCGACGCCTTCGGCCTCAATGCCGGCGATCAGCTGATCGCCGACGAGGTCGTCTCCCGCGCTCGCCCACAGCGATACCTCCGCGCCGAGGCGGCGTGCGGCGCAGGCAGCGCTCGAAGCCATGCCCGAGGCGATCTGGACGCCGTCGGACGCGATGAACTTGCCCTGACGCGCCGGAAGCGTGTCGACGCGAAGGATCGTATCGAGCGTCAGCGCGCCAACACTCAGGAGCTTCACCGGGCGGTTCATCTATCTTCCTGTTTGGCCATGGTCTCTCCGAACTGGAGGTTCGCAATCATCGCCTAATCGACCGGCTCGATGCTGCCCAGCGGGATAAAACCGAGCGAGGCCTTGCCCTTGACGATCTTGAGCGGCATCGACGGTTCATTGCCAAGCAGCGCCAGCCCGGCAAAGCCGGTTTTGATCTGGCTCTTCTGCTCGGGAATGGCTTTGCCGAGGATTTCCGCCACCGCCTTCGGATCGCTGAGCCTGATCATCAGGTCGGCGTCGATCAGCCCGTCGGCATCGATCGAAACCGGTCCGGAAACGGTGACGCGCGCGCTTCCCGACGACAAATCGAGCTTGCCGATATCCACCGCCTGGCCGCGAAGGCTCTCTGTTTGTGTCTTGATCAGCGCCACGCCGTTCTTCAGCGTCACGTCGCCGCCGCCGTCGAGCGGCGGCAGCACGCGGCCATCGATCGCGCCCGGATCGATTTCGAGGTCGGTAAAACTCCCGGCATAGTCGATGTCCTGGCCGTTCGGACGCAATTCTCCGGCCGCTGTCCCAGCGCTGAACAACTCGACCGGATCTGTGCCATCGGCCGGATCGGTCTGGGCTGACAGAGCCTCTGCCTGCAGTGAAACGCGGCGGGGCAGGGGCCAGGACAGTTTGACGTTCGCTCGCAGATTATCCCAGTCGATCCACAGCGGCGCCATCCCCGGCACGGAGGTCCTGAGCGGCCCCCGCAGATCGGCGCCAGGCGACAGGATCTGGGTGATGTGCGTGACTGCCTTGAGGCTGCCGAGCGAGGCGGCGACGTCCCTGCTGTCGTCCTGATAAGCCAGACTGTCGCAGGAAATGGCGAAGCTCGAGGGATAGCCGCTGACCGTGAGATTGACGCAATCCGCCTCGATGCCATTGCCGTTGAGCTCGGCCACCGCTTTGCCGGCTTCGCTCTTGACCTTGTCTGCCAGGTAGAACCAGCCGGCGCTGTAGAGGCCGAACAGCACGACGATGAAAACGCCGAGCCAGAACAGCCGGCGGAGAAAATTCGGCGGGCGTTCGTCATTTGACGTCATACTGCGGCTCTCGTTGGCGCGTGTTCAGAGGGGACTGTCGTTTCCGGCAAGATCGGGTAGACGGAGACGGATTGAAAAAACACCGATTCCAGTGCGGTGCTGCAACCAGGCTTGGCGATATGGGCGATTTTTGGGTTTTTGGCTACGGCTCGCTGATCTGGCGGCCGGGATTTGCGCATGTCGAGACGCGGCGCGCCCGCCTTCATGGCTACCGCCGCTCGCTGTGCGTATACTCCTTCGTTCATCGCGGCACGCGCGAACGGCCCGGCCTGGTGCTCGGCCTCGACCGTGGCGGCTCCTGCATCGGGCTGGCTTTCCGCGTCCCCGGCGATCTGCGCAACGAGGTCATCACCTATCTGCGCGAGCGCGAGCTGGTCACCAATGTCTATCTCGAGCGCATGCTTAGCATTCGCCTCGACAAGGGGGACACGCGTGGGGCCGATAAGGGTGGGGGCGAGAATGGCGGCGAGACGGGCGGAGGCGAGACGGTCGAGGCTGTCGCCTATGTCGTCGACCGTAGCCACGAGCAATATGCCGGTGCGCTCGATGCGGCCGATGCGGCGAGCGTCGTTCGCGGCGCCGTCGGCCAGTCGGGAAAGAATGAGGACTACGTGTCCAGCACGCTGGAGCACCTCGAGGCGCTGGGGATCCGCGACCATTGGCTGGAAGAGGTGGCGCGTCGGCTCGCGCCTTTGTGAAACGCTGGTCAGTGGAAAAGTCGGCCGGCCCTTTGACGTCGGTGCGGCCCGCCATAGGTTAAGCCGGTCACGGGGCTTTTAGCCCGCTTCTTTCCTTTCCTCACGGAGATCAGCCTTGCAGAAACGTCGTCTCGGTCAAACCGACCTGTCCATCGCGCCGCTGGTTCTGGGCGGCAACGTCTTCGGCTGGACCGCCGACGAGAAAACCTCTTTCGACCTGCTCGACCGGTTCGTCGGCGCCGGCCTCAACGCCATCGACACCGCCGATGCCTATTCGCGCTGGGTTCCCGGCAACAAGGGCGGCGAATCCGAAACGATCGTCGGCGAATGGGTGAAAAGCCGCGGCAATCGCGACAAGGTCGTGGTGATCACCAAGGTCGGGTCGGACATGGGGCAGGGCAGGAAAGACCTCTCCGCCGCCTATATCGAAAAGGCCATCGATGCGTCGCTGAAGCGGCTGCAGACCGATGTCGTCGATCTCTATCTGTCGCACTGGCCGGACCCGGCCACCCCCTACGAGGAAACGCTCGGCGCCTACCAAAAGCTGCTCGACAAGGGCAAGATCCGCCATGTCGGCGCCTCCAATCTCGACGCCGGCCAGTTGCGCGCCGCGCTCGACGTGGCAAGCTTGCGGGGCCTGCCGGGCTATGCGGTACTGCAGCCGGAGTACAATCTCTATGACCGCGCCTCCTTCGATGGGCCGCTGCGCGATCTGTGCATGGCCGAGGATATCGGCGTCATCACCTATTTCAGCCTCGCCAAAGGGTTTTTGAGCGGCAAGTACCGCAGCCAGGCCGATCTCGGCAAAAGCGCGCGTGGCGACGACGTGAAGAACTATCTCAACGCGCGCGGCATGCGCGTCCTGGCGGCACTCGACGCCGTGTCGGCGCGTCACGCGGCCAAGCCGGCGGAAGTGGCGCTCGCCTGGGTGATTGCGCGGCCCGGCGTCACCGCGCCGATCGCCAGTGCCACGACATTGGATCAGGTAGACAGCCTCGTCCGCGCCGCATCATTGGAGTTCGGTCCGGACGATATCGTCGAGCTCGACAGCGCGAGTGCTTAGACGCCAGCGCGAAGCGGTGGCTTGATCAAACAGCAGCCAAGAACCGGGCGCGGCCCGCGCCGGAACGCTCCCTGCACGATCGTTCAAGACGCCTGCTGTGCCCTGCCATACCATTGCCGGCATCGCGCCTGGATACTGGTATACAGATGGCCGAACAGGTCTTTTCCCATCCGGAACTATGGCAGCAATTGCTCGCGCTTGTGCTGGCATCGGCAGTCGTGATGGGCAGTCCGGGGCCGGCGACGATAAGCGTCACCGCGGTCGGCGCCGCCTTCGGCCTGGGCGATTCGCTCCGCTATGCCTCGGGCATCATTCTTGGTACGGTCGCCGTGCTTTTGGTCGTGGCGACGGGCATTACGACCATGCTCGCCTCTGTGCCGACGCTCCCACCGCTCCTGGCGGTGGCATCCGCAGCCTACATCCTCTACCTCGCCTTCAAGATAGCAACGGCCCCGCCTCTGGCAGCGCGTAGCGGCGGGGCGGCACATCCCACATTCCTCGGCGGGTTTCTTCTGGCCGTCGCCAACCCGAAAGCCTATGTGGCGATTGCCGCCGTATTTGCCGGCACGTCGTCCGCCGGTGAGCTCGATGCAGGGCTCAGGCTGGCGGTCCTCGCTTCGATGATCGTCGCCATCCATGTCCTGTGGCTTCTCGCAGGGGCAGCGTTTGCGCGCTTCCTGCGCAAGCCGCTGGCCTCGCGGGTCATCAATCTGACGTTCGCGGCAACACTGGTTTTGACCACGGCGCTGGCTGTGATTCCCTAGGGGGACAGTGCCGCAAGCTTAGATGGTTCAGGTCGGGGTATCGGAGCCAAGTTCCCCCAGCCGCTTTACCGCCGTCGGCGGCATTGGCGGCGGGTTTGGCGCCTGGGACGTCTCGATGAGCAGCTGGTCGCAGGCGGCTTCCGTCTCGCCGATCAGCCGTTCCATGAATTCCTCCTTGCCCAAACCCGCCGGGATCGGCGGCAGGAAGCGGGCCTTGATCGTGCCGGGATAGCGTAGGAATTTCCGCCGCGGCCAGTAGAGGCCGGCGACATGGGCGACCGGCACCACCGGAATGCCAAGCTGGGTATAGAGCTCGACGATGCCGTATTTATAGGCCGGCTCGTCGCCCGGCGCCCGGCGCGTGCCCTCGGGATAGATGATCAGCTGGCGGGGATTGCGCGCCAGTTCCTGCCTGGTCGCGGCGACCACCGCTTTCAGCGCCTTCGAGCGGCTGCCGCGGTCGACCGGGATCATCCGCATTTTCAGGATATACCAGCCGAAGAACGGGATCCAGGTCAGTTCCCGCTTCAGGATGTAGATCGGATCCTGCAGGAACGGGAAAAAGGCGATCGCGTCCCAGAAGGACTGATGCTTCGGCGCCAGGATGAAGGAACCCTCGGGCAGGTTTTCCTGGCCGGTGATCTCGCTTTTGGTGCCGGCGATCTTGTCATAGAGCCACATGCTGGTGTGTGACCAGAATTTCGGCACGAACCAGGCGCGGTGGCGCGGCGACAGGAAATAGTAGGGGGTCCAGAGGATCATCTGGACGATCAGATTGACGTAGAAGACGAAGTTGAACGCCAGCGAGCGGACATAAAGCATGCGGGAAGAGCCCGGTGAGGAGGTGTGCGTTGGTTACACCAAGCGCGGGCAAAAAGGAAACGGTGCGATGGCCAGATATCTATCCGCCTTGATGAAGCCGCGATCCGTTCGTCAGGCCTGCCACGTCGCTTGCACCAGCCGTTTCTTCAGGCGTGGGGCGGCGAAATCGAGGAACGCACGCAGTTTCACCGGCAGCAGACCCTGGCCGGCATGCACGAGGCTGACCGGCCATGGCTGCGGCTCGAATGCCTCCAGCACGGCGCGGAGGGTGCCCGACCGCACTGCAGCTGCGATCTGGTAGGAAAGCACCCTCGTCAACCCGATCCCGGCAATCGCGGCATCGATCGCCGCTTCCGCGGTGTTGACCCGAAGCCGTGAGCGGATCGGAACGGTGAGGTCGGTCTTGCCCGTGGAAAAAGTCCATGCGGCGGGAGCGGTGAGCCCCTCGAAGGTGACGCAGTTGTGTGCCGCGAGGTCTTTCGGCGTCTCCGGCGTGCCGTGCTCGGCCAGATAGGCCGGGCTCGCGCAAACAACGCGCCGGATCGAGCCGATGCGGGTGGCCACCAGGCTCGAGTCGGGAAGCACGCCGATGCGGACGGCGAGATCGATGTGCTCCTCGGTCAACTGGGTTATCCGGTCCGCAAGCATCAGCCGAATAGCCACGTCGGGGTAGGCAGCGAGAAAGCCGGTGACGACCGGCAGCACATGCAGGCGGCCAAAGACGATCGGTGCGGTGACGATCAGTTCGCCCGTCGGCGCGCTGTATTCGCCGGCGGCGGTCCGCTCGGCCTCGCCGACCTCGTCGAGAATGCGATGGCAGGCAGCGAGGTAGGCGTGACCTGCGTCGGTCAGCGTCAGCTGCCGCGTCGAGCGGTTCAGAAGACGCGTCTTCAGATGCCGCTCCAGGTCGGAGACCTTGCGGCTGACCGTTGCAAGCGGGATGCCGAAACGGCGCCCGGCGGCCGAAAGGCTGCCGGCCTCCACCGCGGCGACGAAAAGTGACATGGCCTCGAGGCGATCCATACTTCTCCCGGAAATTGGAAGGCTTTTTTGCATTAATGCCATCTGCATCCGGAAGATGGAAGGCGTTATCTCTTCGCTGGCTCTGGCTCGCAGCTCTGCTTCAAAGGAGGCCTTCCATGAATGCTCACGTCTTCACCAGCGATGTCGCCTTTACGCCAACCGTCAAGGCGATCCAGGCTCGCAAAGGCTCACGCGAGGCCTATACCCGCGTCGAACAGCGCGGCAGCTGGCCAGCTGATATCACGCCCGATCTCGCCGCCTTCATCGAGGCGCAGACCAGCGTCTTCCTGTCGACGGCCAATGGTGAGGGCCAGCCCTACATCCAGCATCGCGGCGGGCCGGCCGGCTTCCTCAAGGTGCTTGACGAGCGGACGATCGGCTTCGCCGATTTCTCCGGCAACAGGCAATTCATCACCCAGGGCAATCTGGACGACAACCCGCGGGCTTTCCTGTTCCTGATCGACTATGCGCATCGGCAGCGCATCAAGATCTGGGGCAGCGCGCGGGTCGTCGAGCAGGACGCCGAACTGATGGCGAAGCTAATGCCGGAAGGCTACAAGGCGCGCCCGGAGCAGATCATCCTGTTCACGGTTTCGGCCTGGGATTCCAATTGCCCGCAGCACATTCCACAGCGTTTCGAAGCGGCCGATGTGGCGGCGGCGCTGGCCGAGCGGGACAAGCGTATCGAACGTCTCGAACAGGAGATCGCGCGGCTGCGCAGCGTCTCAAGCGCCACGCTCAAGGAATGATAGCGCTGCCGGTTCCAGATCGGCTCAGTTCGGCGCAACAGCCTCGGCCAGCGCGATGCCGGTTGGCGTTGGCTTGACCGGCACGATGCCACGCGCCAGCGCCAGCAGATATTTGTTGTATTCGGTGAACAGCACGCGCAAGGCTCTCGGCTTGGTCAGCCAGCCGCCATTGCCAAGATTGCTGTTGACCACCGGATAGGGCTCGAGCTTGGCCTTGTGCAGCAGCCGGCCCATTTCCAGCAGGCTGCGCGGCATGTGATAGTTGTTGGTGACGAGGATCACGGTGCCATAGGCGTGGTCTTCCACCCACTTGGCACTTTCCTCGGCATTGCCGATCGTGTCGAGCGCGGCACGGTCGATGTCGACGCAGCAGGAAAACAATTCCTTGTCGCCGCGGGTCGCGACCTGAAGCTGGCGGCGGCTGGCGGAAGGATGCACGCCGCTGATCAGCAGCCGCTCGCCCTTGCCGGACGCCAGCAGACCCATGGCCGCGTCGAGACGCGAATGGCCGCCGGTCAGCACGATGATGGCATCGGCCCTTGCCGGATTGGCGGGCGTTGCGAGACGGCTGACGGTGTTGGCGAACCAGCCGAACCCGCCGGCAAACAACGTTGCCAGCACGAGCAGAAAGAAAGCTGAGATGCGTAGCGCGCTCGCCAATCGGCCGCGCTTGACGCGCTCGCTTGAACGCGTGATCACCAAGGGCAACTGTCCAGCCATTCCGGTCGAGTCGCGCGCGTCCATCGTCCTTATCGTTAACTCCGAAATACGGCGTTTAGTAGGTCGGAAAGCACAAATTTCGTTACGCTAATTCTCTATTCGTGATCACCCTGCGTCCGGCTGGCGGACATCGATGTCGCTGAGATAGGTGACGACGGTGACATGGGAGGTTGCCGCCGTCAGCGCACCGATGACCAGCACCATGAGAACAACGCCGAGATAGCCCGCCGAACCGATGGCGAAATTGCCGAACAGGGCGGTCGCCTGATCGGCCTGCGGCGTCGCCATGTTTCGCGACGACCACCACGAGAAGACGATGAAGACGAACACCGCCGCCGCACCCCCGGCGGCGGCGCCCTTCATGCCGGTGACGAGAAAGTGGTGGCGGAATTCGCGCGCGATGAAGCGCGCTTCGGCGCCGACGAAATGCAGCACCTCGATGATGTGGCCGTTGCCGGCCATGGCGCCGCGCGTCGCGAACACCACGGTCAGCACGGTTGCCGCCAGCATCAGCGCCAACACGGCGATGCCGATGGTCACCGTGGTGCGGGCCATGGCGACCAGCCGGTCGACCCAGGTGCGATGGTCGTCAAGCGAGGCACTGGGCAGTTTCGGCGTGATCGCGGCGCGCATTGCGGCGAAATCGGGAGGGTTGGTCTCGTCTATGGTGACGATGATCAGACGCGGCACCGGCAGCTCGTCGATGTTGAGACCCGAACCCAGCCAGGGTTCCAAAAGCCGCGCCGTGGCATCGCGGTCGACGATCCTGGCGCTCTTCACGCCAGGAAATTCGCCGGCGATCTGCGAGGCCTGGGCAAGTGCAGCCTCGATGTCGAGGCCGTCCATCGGCTTGATCTGGATCGTCGCCTCGCGTGAGATCTGGTTCTCCCAGACCGAGGCGGTGTCGCGCACCAGCGTCACCGCGCCGAAGGTCAGGCAGGAGAGGAACGTCATGATGGCGATCACCAGGACCAGCGCCCGGCCGGCGATGTTCTGCGCCGGTACGATCGGCGCCATCTTGCGCTGAACGCGCTGCGTCCCGGCCCTCTCAGCGTGTTGGTCTTCGAGATGGCGAGCGGAAAGGTCAGTCATAGATATCCAGCCTTCCGCCGGACAGGATCATGCGGCGTGCGTCGACCTGTTCCATCAGGCCGAGGTCGTGCGTTGCGATCACCACGGCGGTGCCCAGCCGGTTGAGTTCGATGAACAGCCGCAACAGGCGTCGCGCCAGCGGCGGATCGACATTGCCGGTCGGCTCGTCGGCAAGCAGGATTTCGGGCTGCTCGATCAGCGCCCTGGCAATTGCGGCGCGCTGCTTCTCGCCACCCGACAGCACCGGCGGCAGCACATGCATGCGCTCGCCAAGGCCGACCCATTTCAAGAGCTCGGTCACATCGGTGCGGTAGCTGGCCTCCTCGCGCCCGCGCACGCGCAGCGGCAAGGCCACATTCTCATAGGTCGTCATGTGGTCGAGCAGGCGAAAGTCCTGGAACACCACGCCGATGCGCCGCCGCAGATACGGCAGCTCGGCGCGCGAGATGCGCGAGCGGTCTTTGCCGAAGATGGTGATCAGCCCACGCGTCGGCTTGAGCGACATGAACAAAAGCCGCAGCAGCGTCGTCTTGCCGGCGCCCGAAGGGCCGCTCAGGAACTGGAAGGAGCGCTCCGGTATGTGCAAGGAAATGTCGCGGAGGATTTCCGGACCCATGCCATAGCGGAGGCCGACATTTTCGAAGCGGATCACGTTCGACGACCTGAAACTTGCGGCGGCGACGAGGCAGCCTTCTCTGAGAAAAGACCATCGGCCGGCATGGTTAACCGGCGGTTAATTTTGGGGTTTTTTGGGCGCGTCACAAGGGGTTTCCGGGGGAAACGTTAACCATTTCCGTTTACGCATAAGAAACGAAGAGCGAACAAGTGCGAAGTGCTGGGGTCGCGATGGCTGACGATCGAACCGCGCGCCCGGTTTCCGGCGAAATCATGACCGATACGGCCGCAAATCCTGCGCCGGAACGCATCATGCGTGATCCGGCCGGTGACATCGTCGACGCCGACTACGAGGTGCTGCCGCGTTTAACCGCCAGCACGGGCGTTTCACCGCCGCTTTTGCGCGTGATCACCACGCCATCGATCAAAGGCATGGACATGCTGCGCAAGCCGGTTGCGGCGATGGAACGGCTGCGGGCGTCGCGCGGCGGGCCGATCTTCTGGATCGCCGGCCTCAGTGCCGCGTTTGCAGCCTTCTGGATCTCGGGCGGGCACGCGCTGGTGCGCCAGACGCCGCTTCTTCTGGCGGCGCGACAAGCGGGCGCTGCCCTGACCATTTCAGGCGTTACGTCGCGTATCGATGCGTCCGGGCCGCAACCTGTCCTGTTCGTCGGTGGCGAGGCCGCGAACGACGGCGCCAGCCCGTCGCCATTGCCACCGCTGGAAGTCCGGATCACCGGCAATGACAGGCGCACAACCCGTTATAGGCTGGCGCCATTTAACCGTTCGCTGGCGCCCGGCGAAAGATTTGGCTTTTCCAGCCGGCTCGACGTGCCTAGAAACGGGGTCAAGACCGTCTCGGTCACCTTCGCCAATTAGCGGCGGTCATTTCTGGAAGGGCAGCCAATGCCAGTCGTGCGCGGCAAGGATATCGAGGTCCTGTTTTCGGCGTCGGCGATCGCCCGCCGCAATCTGGAGCTCGCCAAGGAGATCGCCGGGCACGATTATCACGACCTTCTGGTGATTTCGGTGCTGAAGGGATCGTTCATCTTCGCCGCCGACCTCATCCGAGCCATGCACGATGTCGGCCTGTCGCCGGAGGTCGAGTTCATCTTCATCTCCAGCTACGGCGCCGGCACCACCAGCGGCGAGGTGAGGGTGCTGCGCGACATCGACAATGAGGTCGCCGGCCGAGACGTGCTGTTGATCGACGACATCCTCGAATCCGGCAAGACGCTGTCCTTCACCCGCGACCTGATGCTGTCGCGCGGCGCCAAAAGCTGCGCCATCGCCGTGCTGCTCGACAAGCGCATGCGCCGCCAGACCGCGCTCAACGCCGACTATGTCGGCTTCGACTGCCCCGACTATTTCGTCGTCGGCTACGGCATGGATGTCGCCCACGCCTTTCGCGAACTGCCGTTTGTCGGCGTCGTCAAGGGCGACGCCTAGATTTATCTTCGATGCGGTTGCGGTTCAGGAAAAGTCAACTTTTCCACGCCAAAATTCCGCTATGGCAAAGCTCCTGATCGTCGAGGACGATGAATCCGTCCGCACCCTCGCCGCTCGCGCGCTCGAACGCGCCGGCCATATGATCGACATCGCCGCCGACGGCGCGCAAGGGCTTGCCCTGATCCGCGCTGCACGTGGCGGCTACGACCTTGTCGTCTCGGATATCCGGATGCCGGAGATGGACGGCATCCAAATGGCCAAGGCGGCTGCATCGCTTTTCCCGGCGATGAAGATCTTGCTGATGACCGGCTATGCCGACCAGCGCGAGCGCGCCGAGGAATTGAACGGCGTCATTGTGGACGTCGTGCAGAAGCCGTTCACGCTGGCCGAAATCCGCGCGCGCGTCGAACAGGCGCTCGCCTGTTTCGCTTAAGATCGAGCGCGGTCAGGCCGGATCGCAGGTCGCTGCGATTGCCGGCCCGCTGCGCCGGCTGGCGTTGAGCGCGAACAGACCGGCGCCGATGATGAGGGCGGCGCCGATGACGGTGGTCGATCGAGGCACTTCGGCAAAGAACAGGAAGCCCCACAGCGGCGACCAGATGATGCCGGTGTATTCGAAGGTGGCGACGCCGTTGGCCGGCGCCAGCCGGTAGGCCTGCGACAACAGGATCATCCCGGCCGAAGCCACGACGCCGCAGGCGGCCATCGTCAGGAAGTCGATTGACGTCGGCCAGATCCATGGCCTGACCAGGAATTCGAGGCTCGGATGCGTGGCATGAGCCATTCCTGCCAGCCAGAACAGCCCGGCGACCGCTGCAGCGCCCAGGAGATAGACGCCGTTCTGATAGAACGCCATGACCGTGGATGATTCGGTGTCGCCGATCTTGCGGGCCATCACCTGCGAAAAACCGTACAGCACCGCCGAGGCCAGCGACAGCAGCGCCGCCCAGTCGAACAGCCCGGCACCGGGTCGCAGCATCACCAGCACGCCGAGCATGCCGACCATGACGGTGAACAGCGTCTGCCCCGCTACCCGTTCGCCGAGATAGGGGCCGGCAAGCGCCATGATGAACAGCGGTGCCATGAAATAGAGCGCCACCGCGTCGGCGAGCGGCAGTGCGGCGATCGCCAGGTAGTAGAGCGTGTAGGAGGTGAACAGGATCAAGGCGCGCATCGTCAACATGCGAAACCGCTTCGAAAAGATCGCCCTGAGCCCGACATCGGCATGAACCAGCACGAGAAGAATGGGCAGGGCAACGATCGAGCGGATCGCCATCACCTCGGTCACCGGATAGGTGCCCGATACGGCCTTGATCAGCGGATCCTGGAGCGAGAACACCAGAACGCCGAGGCAAAGGCTTGCCATGCCGAGGACGATCCGGTTCTGCATGGCGTTCGACGGCTCCTTGCGTGCGCGGCCCGAGAGCCGGGCCCGCGTAACTTTGTTTTATGCACATCGCCCAAAACCGCTTCGCACCCTCGGGTCAGGCCCAGGGTCAGGCCCGAGGGCATGCTTTTGGGCGACATGCATCAAAAAGAACCCGCCACCATTTCGGGCAGCGGGTACGAGTGAGGACTTCGTTGGTCCGCAGCCGATTTCGCAGCCGCATATCCAATGGGTGAAGCGACTATTATCCGCCGTTTGACATGTTGCAAACGAATTGGAATGATGCCAGCAATCAGATTTTCTTATGGCGGACAAATGAAGCCCACGCTCGACAGCGATCTGCTGCGCACCTTCGTCGCGGTCGCCGACGCCGGCAATTTCACCAAGGCTGCGGTGCAGGCTGGCCGTACCCAGTCGGCGGTTTCGATGCAGATGAAGAAGCTCGAGGATATGGTCGGCGACAGCCTGTTCGAGCGCGGCTCGCGGGGTGTGGCGCTGACGCGCCGCGGCGGCGAACTCATCGTCAACGCCCGCCGCATCGTGTCGCTGCTGGACGAGACGGCGGCATCGATGGTCGCGGCGCCGCTTGGCGGACCGGTGCGCATCGGCATTCCGGAGGAATATGGCCACGCGATCCTGTCGCGCGCGCTCGGCGCCTTTGCCAAGCGCCATCCTCAGGTCGACATCACCGTCCGTTACGCGCATTCCGGTGCGCAGATCGCGGCGCTCGCCGCCGGCGAGCTCGATCTGGCGGTGGTGTTCGAATGGCAGGACCTCTCCGGCGGTGAAGTGCTGATGCATGATCCGACCGTGTGGGTGACGTCGGAGCTGCACCACATGCATGAGGAGCGGCCGGTGCCGATCGCGCTCTACAATCGCGCCGGCTGGTGCAAGGATTTTGCGATCAAGTCGCTGGAACAGCGTGGTCTCGCCTATCGTGTCGCCTATACCAGCGATACCAATGGCGGCCTGCGGCTTGCCGTCACCTCCGGGCTGGCGATTGCGCCGATCTCGCGCAGCAACATCCCGGCCGGCTGCCGCGAGCTTACCGCCGCCGATGGATTCGGCGACATCGATTCCTCGAACGTGGTGCTGCGGCGCAATCCGAACGCTTCCGGCGAGGCCATCGTCAGCATGGAAGAGGCGATCCGCGAGGCGTTCACCAACCGTTAGAGCAGGCCGGCTTTACTTCAACTCCAGCAGCCGCTCCAGATAGCTGCGCTCGATATCGGGGCTGAGCGCGTTGCCGAGCCGCTTGCGGATCGCTTCGAGTATCTGGCGGGCGCGCTGCACGTCGATCTCGTCCGGCACCTTCACCGAATCGCCGAAATCTGGACCCTCGGTGGCGCGTGGCCGGCCGAGCGGATCGCGGTCGGCATTCTGCTGGCGGCCGCCGCGCTGGCCGTCGCCCTCGTCGCCCTGCATGGCCTGCAATTGCTTCATCATGTCCTTGGCGCCCTTGCGCAACGCCTCCAGCGCGCGGCCCTGGTGACCGACCGCCTGATCGCCATCGCTGTCGCCAAGCGCCTGTTCGGCATCGCCCATGGATTTGCCGGCCTCGCCAAATCCCTCATTGGGCTCGAGCCCCATACCTTCGAGACCCTTTCTCAACTGGTCGAGCTCGCTCTGCAGTTTGCCCTGGCCTTCCTGCAACTGCTTCAGCGCGTCGGCGAATTCCTCCGGCGTCATAGGCTCCGGCCGGCCGAGCGGATCGCGGTCTTCGCCTGGGCCGGGCTGCTCGCCCTGTTCACCCATTTGGCCCTGCTGGCCGTTCTCGCCGAGCTGCTCGTCTCGGTTCTGCCCACGCTGTTGCTGGCCGCGCTGCATCTGGTCCATGCGGAAGGTTTCGTTCATCATCTCCTGCTGGCGCCGCATGATCTCGCCGAGCTTGTCCATCTGCTGGCGCATTTCGCTGTTCTGCTGGCCGCCCTGCTGCTGACGTCCGGCCTGCAGGTTGTTCATCATGTCCTGCAGTTGCGAAAGCAATTGCTGCGCGCTGTCGCGATCGCCGGACTTCGCCAGATTCTCGATCTGGTCCATCATCCGTTCGATATCACTCTGGCGCAGTTCCTGGCCGTTCTGCTGCATCTGCGGCGCGTTCGGATTCTGCTGCGCACGCTGGGCGAATTCCTGCAGGAACTGGTTCATCGCCTCGCGCAGTTCCTTCATCGCCTTGTCGATTTCCTCGTCGCTGGCGCCGTTCTTGATCGCGTCCTGCAACGCCTGCTGCGCCTGGCGCAGCCGCCGCTCGGCGTCCGAAAGATTGCCTTCCTCGATGCCGAGCGCGATCTCCCAGAGATAGGCGACCTCGTCGCGCAATTTGTCGTCGTTGTCGGCCATCTTCAGCCGGGTGCGGGCGCTCATGATGGCGAGGTAGTGCGCCATATTGTCGAACGTGTCTTCGGGCCTGAGCGTGATCGCATCCATCAGCTCGAGCACGCGGCTCTTGGCGTTGGCGTCGAGCGCCAGCGCGCGGCGCTGCTCGATCACGGCCCTGGCCAGCGGATTGGAGAATGGCCGCTCCGGCATCACCAGGGTCCTGGTTTCGCTGGTTGCGGTATGTCCGGCATCGTCGGTGGCGACAAGCCTGAGCTTGATGTCGCCGCCGGCCCAGACATGCTCGGTCAGGTCCTTCGTGGTCTTGGCGGCATTCCCCTTGACGCCGCGGCGCGGCAGCGTCAGCGGCATTTCGGGCGGGCCATAGAGCGGATGCGCATTCGGCGCCGGTGGGTCGGCCAATACGAAATCCGCCTTGGCGGAGGCCGCGCCATAGTCGTCGTCGATCTGGTAGTTGAGTTCGAAGGAGCCGTTGACGGCGCGTTTCGGCTCGCCGACGAAGCGGATCTGCGGCGGCCTGTCCGGGGTCACCGCGAAGGCCCAGCTGCCGAGTTCGTCGCCGCCCGAGTTCAGCGTCAGCGTGCCGTTGGCCGTCAGCTTGCCGGTGAACTGGCGCACCGTGGAGGGCGTTGCCGTGGAGGGCGTTGCCGCCGCCGGCTTGGCCGCGTCGGCCTGCTGCCCGGCCGGCTCGATAGTGCGGGCGTTGCCGTCGGCGTCGGCATAGCTCAGCGTTTCCTCGCCCGAGCCGCCGGTGACGCGCAGCGAGACATCGCTGCCTTCCGGAACGGTGAAGGTGGACGCAGCCTGATTGTCATTGCTGGCGAGGGCCGGGTTGGCGAAGGCTGGGGAAGTGAGGAAGACCGGTGCCCTGCCGGTGTAGGCCGGCGGCGTCACCCAGGCGTCGATGCGCGGCGGCACGGCGTCGCGCGCCGCGTGGGCACTGAACCCGTCCGCGATGCGGCCGCCCGACGGTCCGAACGAGAAGGCGAAAGCGGTGACCAACACAAGCGCCGCCACGGCGCGCAGCCCCCACGGGTCGCGCTCCGGCACCCGGGTGCGTGGCAGGTCGCCACCGAGGTTGCCGAGTTTTTCGGCCATGCGTTTCTGGTGCTCGCGCCACAGCGCTTGCGAAAAAATGCTTTCCCTGCCGCTCGGCCGGTCGGTCTGCACCAGCACCGGGCTGTGCAGCAATAGGTTGGCGGCCTCGATGCGCCGATCGATCTCGGCACTGGACGGCACCCGGAAGAAACGCAGGGGATAGAGCGCGACAAGGGCTGCGATGGCGAACACAGCCACCAGACCGATGCGCGCCATGTCGGGCAGCAAAAGGAAGAGGCCGAGCCACGAGACGCTGAGGAACAGGCTGGCGACGATGACGAGTGGAAGCAGCAACGGCCAGCCACGCTCGACCGTCATCGAGACCCGCGTCGCCAGCCGGCTCACGGCAAGGCGCCCGGCCAGGCTGCGATCGCTGGTGAAGGTGGCTCGTTGCGTCATCGGCCCTTCCTGTTCGGGCGGGATAACCCGAACCTCACAAATCTATCGCACCGGCCCGAAGATCGGATGCGAAGGACTCAACGTCTTAGATGCACGTCGCTCCAAACATACCAAGAAACACGGCGAAGGCGAGGCAGTTCCCTAAAACGTGAACAGGACTGCCCCCGCTATCGTCAGAATTTAGCCGGATTGGCGTTTGCACCGCAGACCAGCACGGCGACACGCTCGCCCGCAGCCGCTGCGTAGCGGCCCGACAGGAGCGCCGCGAAGGCCGCGGCGCCGCCCGGCTCGGAGATGATTCGCACCCGGTCCCAAAGCGCCGCCTGCGCGGCGATGATCTCGTCGTCGCTGACCAGTATGGAACGCTCGACGAAGGCCTCGGCGATCGGAAACATCATCTCGCCGACGCGCTTCGGCGCCAGCGAATCGGCGGCGATGCCCTCAGTCGGCGCATCGACGGGCCGGCCGGCCTCGAAGGCGCGATGAAGCGTCGGCGCGCCCTCCGGCTCGACGGCGATGATCCTGATGCGGCCGGCAAACCAGGCGGCGATGCCGCCGATCAGGCCGCCGCCGCCTACGGCGACCAGCAGCGTGTCGAGTTCAGGCAGGTCGGTCTCGATCTCAAGGCCGAGCGTGCCTTGCCCGATCAGCGTTTCCTCCTGGTTGAACGCATGGATCTGCAGCGCGCCGGACCTTTCGGCAAAGTCTTCGCTGGCGGCCAGCGCTTCGGCATAGCGTGCGCCACCGACGACCAGCTCGGCGCCATAGCCGCGGATGCGTTCCAGCTTGGCCGGCGGGCTGACTTCGGGAACGAAGATGGTTGCCTTGTGGCCAAGCCGCATGGCGGCGTAGGCGACCGCGGCACCATGATTGCCGCCCGATGCCGCGACGACGCCAGCCTCGGGAACCGGCCGCTCGAGAAGATTGGTGAACGCGCCGCGCGCCTTGAACGAGCCGGAATGCTGCAGGCATTCGAGCTTCAGGTCGACGCTAAGAGGCGGGCGGCCGAAATCGGCCATGTCGACGCGCAGCACCGGCGTGTGGCGCACGAAGGGCCGGATGCGCGGTTCCATTGCGGCGATGCGTTCGCGGGTGATGCTATTGCCGTTCAGCATGGTCTGCTCCCAAGGGTTGACATCACTTAGTAACTTAGCAAAATGGCTAAATGCAAGAAATTGATGTCTTCAAGGCGATCGCCAACGAGCGCAGGCTGCAAATCCTCGATTGGCTGAAGGATCCGCGCGAGCATTTTCCGCCGCAGACCGATGGCGATCTGGTCGAGGACGGCGTCTGCGCGCTGCTGATTGCGGAAAAGCTTGGCATCACCCAGGCGACGCTCAGCGAGCATATGCGGGTGCTGACCCAGGCCGGCCTTCTGCGCAGCAAGCGTATCAAGCAGTGGACGTTCTATCGCCGTGACGAAGGCAGGATCGCCGAGACCAGGGCGCTGATTCAGCACCGGCTGTAGCGCTGCAGACGATCCATTCTTGTTTGACCATGATCCTTTCCGAAAACCGGTTCTCACTTTTTCGGGATCATGGGTCTATTCAAGCCAATCGGGCAGCGAATCCAGGCCGATCAGCTCGTCATAGGTCTGGCGCCGGCGCACGACATGGAAACGGTCGCCGTCGACCAGCACTTCAGGCACCAACAGGCGGGTGTTATAGGTGCCGGCCTGCACCGCGCCATAGGCGCCGGCGGTGGCGACGGCGATCAGGTCGCCGGCCTTCAGCCGCGGCAGGTCGCGATCGAGGCCGAGATAATCGCCGGTCTCGCAGACCGGGCCGACCACGTCGACCGTCATGCGCGGCGCCGCGGCCGGCTGCTGCACCACCGGCTTGATGTCATGGAAGGCATCATAGAGCGTCGGCCGGATCAGATCGTTCATCGCGGCGTCTACGACCAGGAAATTCCTGGCGTCGCCCTCCTTCACGAAGATCACCTGGGAGACCAGGATGCCGGCATTGCCGACGATAAGCCGGCCCGGCTCGAACATCACCTTCAGCCCGAGCTTGGCGACGTGCTTCTTGACGATCTGAGCATAAGCGTCCGGCAGGGGAGGCGGGCTGTTGTCGACGCGGTAGGGAATGCCGAGGCCGCCGCCTAGGTCGATATGCTCGATGGCGTGCCCGTCGGCGCGCAGCACGCCGACCAACTCCACCAGCAGCGCAAAGGCGTCGTCGAAGGGCTGCAACTCGGTGATCTGGCTGCCGATATGAGTGTCGATGCCGGTGACCTTGATGCCAGGCAGCTCAGCTGCGCGGGCATAGACCTTTCGCGCCTTCTGCCAGGGAATGCCGAACTTGTTCTCGGCCCTGCCGGTGGAGATCTTCTTGTGGGTCTTGGCGTCGACATCCGGATTGATGCGCAGCGAGATCGGCGCCACCTTGCCCAGCGCCGCGGCGCGGGCTGACAGCAATTCCAGTTCCGGCTCGGATTCGACGTTGAAGCACAAAATGCCGGCCGAGAGTGCAAGATCCATCTCGCGCGCGGTCTTGCCGACGCCGGAAAACAGGATCTTGTTGGCCGGAATGCCGGCGGCCAGCGCGCGACGCAATTCGCCTTCCGAGACCACGTCGGCGCCGGCGCCGAGCTTGGCCAGGATTTTTAGCACCGCCTGGTTGGAATTCGCCTTCATGGCGTAGCAGACCAGAGCGTCGAGCCCGGCAAAGGCCTGCGCAAACACGCGGAAATGCCTGGTCAACGTCGCCGTCGAATAGCAATAGAACGGCGTGCCGACGCTTGCGGCGATCTCTGATATCGCCACGTCCTCGGCATGCAGCACGCCGTCGCGGTAGTCGAAATGGTTCACGAGAGTGGTTCCGGAAGTTGGAGCACGAAGAGATCGTGCCGATCTCATCGGCTCTAGATCAACGGATCGAGAATGAACTTCTTGTCCTCGACCGGTTTTTCCGGCTGCGGCGGCACGGGCTGCTCTGCCTTTTGGGCATCCTTGCGCGCCTGCACGGCCGCCTCATAGGGCGTATCGAGCCCGGCTTTCCTGCCGCAGGCCGTTACGGTTGCCAGCGCCGCCAGCAGCGTCAGCGTCACCAAAATCCTGCTTGCGGTCATCGATCCATCCGTCCGAAACTTTTGCCCGCCGCTTTTAGCGGAGTTTTGCTGGCAATGCACCCCGGCATCACGCCTTGGCGATGTGCTTTTTCCAGTAGCGAATCTGCTTCCTCACTTCCGACGGCGCGGTGCCGCCGAAGCTCGTGCGGCTCTTCACCGAGTTCTGCACGGCAAGCACCGAAAACACGTCCGTCGTGATGCCGGGGTGAATGGACTGCAAGTCTTCCAGCGGCAGCCTGTCGAGCCCGATCTTCCTTGCTTCGGCCAGCGCCACGGCGCGGCCGGTGACGTGGTGCGCCTCGCGGAACGGCAGACCGAGGCTGCGCACCAGCCAGTCTGCGAGATCGGTCGCGGTCGCATAGCCTGACCCGGCGGCCTTCTTCATGGCGGCGGCATTCACCGTCATGTCGCGCACCATGCCGGTCATCGCCGCCAGCATCAGGTCGAGCGTCTCGGCGGCGTCGAACACGGACTCCTTGTCTTCCTGCATGTCCTTGCCGTAGGTCAGCGGCATGCCCTTCATGACAGTCAGCAGGCCGACCAGATGGCCGGTGACGCGGCCGGTCTTGCCGCGCACCAGCTCGGCGGCGTCGGGGTTCTTCTTCTGCGGCATGATCGAGGAGCCGGTGGAGAATGAGTCCGACAGCCTGACGAAGCCGAATTGCGGCGTCGACCAGAGAATGATTTCTTCGGCCAGCCGCGACAGATGCGTCGCGCAGATCGCCGCCAGCCCCAAAAACTCGAGCGCGAAATCGCGGTCCGAAACGCTGTCGAGGGAATTGCGCATCGGCTCACGGAAGCCGAGCGCCCTGGCCGTCTGGTGCCGGTCGATCGGAAAGCTGGTGCCGGCAAGCGCGGCCGCACCGAGCGGGCTTTCGTCCATCCGTTCGATAGCGTCGCGAACACGCGACAGGTCGCGCGAGAACATCTCGACATAGGCCATGCAGTGATGGCCGAAGGTTACCGGCTGAGCCGCCTGCATGTGGGTGAAGCCCGGCATCACCGTTGCCGCATGCTCCTCGGCCCGTTCCAGGAACGCCGTGATCAGGCCCTTTAGCGCCTCGGCGACGCGAAAGCACTCGTCCTTGACCCATAGCCTGAGATCGACCGCTACCTGGTCGTTGCGCGAACGGGCGGTATGCAGACGGCCGGCAGCCGGGCCGATCAGCTCGGCAAGGCGGGCCTCGACATTCATGTGGATGTCTTCCAGCCTGGTCGAGAACTCGAACGTGCCGGCTTCGATCTCTGCCAGGATCGTGTTCAGCCCGTGAGCGATTTTTTCTTGATCGGCCGCCGAAATAATGCCGGTTTGCGCCAGCATCTCGCTGTGGGCGATCGAGCCTCGGATATCCTGCGCGTAGAGTTTGCGGTCGAACGAGATCGACGCGTTGATCGCTTCCATGATCGCGGCCGGACCCGAGGCAAAACGTCCGCCCCACATCTGGTTGCTGGCCTTCTTGTCGCTCATCGCTATAACCCGTGCTCCGGAGCAGTTTTAAAAAATGGCAGACGGCAATCGATTTTTCCCGGCCCCGCGCCTCATCCTCGCCGCTTTGGTGGCAGGCGTGCTTGCCGGCGCGGTCGCGGTATATGTCAGCGAAAGCGGTTCTGGCAACAACGCCCCCGCTCAAGTCGCGGTTGGCGACAGCAAGGACGATGTCGCCTGCGCCGCCAAGGCCGACCGCGCCAAGACGGTCGCGGCGGCTGCCACCGGCCAGGTTGCAGCACTTTTGCCGGCCGATCCGCCACAATCGCTGAAGGGTCTTGCCTTCAACAGCCCCGACGGCAAGCCGATGACGCTCGCCGACCATGCCGGCAAAACGGTGCTGCTCAATCTGTGGGCGACATGGTGCGCGCCTTGCCGCGCCGAAATGCCGGCGCTCGACGCGCTGCAGAACGAAATGGGCAGCGATGCTTTCGAGGTCGTCGCGGTCAATGTCGATGCCGGCGACGACGCCAAACCGAAGAAGTTCCTCGAGGAGACCGGCGTCAAGGCGCTCCGCTACTACCGTGATTCGACGATGGCGCTGTTCAACGATCTCAAGACACGCGGCCTGGCGCTCGGCCTGCCGGTCACCATGCTGATCGACGCGGAAGGCTGCCTGATTGCCCACATGAACGGCCCGGCCGAATGGTCGAGCCCCGACGCCAGGCGGCTGGTCGAGACGGCGCTCGGCAAGTCGGACTAACGCATGTCGCGCAATAGTGCGCTCTTTAGGAGGCGCCGGCGATTGCCGGTCGTCGTCGTTGTTCGATTGGTAAGCCGGCTTTTCAATTGCTTTCCATCGGCTCTCATCTCGAGCGCACGCCACTTTAAGTGGAAATCAAGTTCATCGGTCCGCAACAAAACCGTTGTCCAATTGTCACGGGCGGCACATATTGGCTTTGCGAGAGTGCCCCTTTCGCCAATGACAAACGGGAGATGAAACATGAAGTTCTTCGGCTTCGCGGCCGGTGTTGCCGCCACCTTGACCCTGCTTTCCACCACCTCCGCCTTCGCCGTCACGCAGATCAGTTGGTGGCACGCCATGACCGGCGCCAACGCCGAGGTCGTCGGCAAGATCTCCAAGGATTTCAACGCCAGCCAGAGCGACTATGAACTGGTTCCGGTGTTCAAGGGCACCTATCCGGAGACGCTGAACGCCGGCATCGCCGCTTTCCGCGCTGGCCAGGCGCCCGACATCCTCCAGGTGTTCGACGTCGGCACCGGCGTGATGATGGCGGCCGAGGGTGCGATCAAGCCGGTGGCCGAGGTGATGACCGGTGCCGGGATGACCTTCGACAAGAGCCAGTATTTGCCCGGCATCGTTGGCTATTATTCGAAGCCGGACGGCACCATGCTGTCCTTCCCCTACAACTCCTCCTCGCCGATCCTCTACTACAACAAGGACATCTTCCAGAAGGCCGGCCTCGACGTGAACAACCCGCCCAAGACCTGGAACGAGGTGTGGGAAGCTGCCAAGAAGATCAAGACGAGCGGCGCCGCCCCTTGTGGCTATACCTCGACCTGGCTGACCTGGATCCATCTGGAGAATTTTGCGGCATGGAATGATGTGTCGTGGGCGACCCAGCAGAACGGCCTGGCCGGCGGCGATGTCGAACTCAAGATCAACGCGCCGATTTTCGTCAACCACTTCCAGGCGCTCGCAGACCTTGCCAAGGACGGCACCTTCAAATATGGCGGGCGCACCTCCGAAGCCAAGCAGATCTTCCTTGCCGGCGAATGCGGCATCTTCACCGAATCGTCGGGCGGCCTCGGCGACATCGTCAAGTCCGGCATGAACTATGGCATCGGCCAGCTTCCCTACGACAGCGACGCCAAGGGCGCACCGCAGAACACCACGCCGGGCGGCGCCAGCCTGTGGGTGTTCGGCGCCAAGTCGGACGAGCAATACAAGGGTGTCGCGGCATTCTTCGCCTACCTGTCCAAGACCGATGTGCAGGAATATCTGCACCAGAAGTCGGGATACCTGCCGGTGACGCTCGCTGCCTACGAGGCGACCAAGAAATCGGGCTTCTATGACAAGAACCCCGGCCGTGAGACACCCATCCTGCAGATGACGGGTAAGGCGCCGACCGACAACTCGAAGGGCGTGCGCCTGCCGAACCTGCCGCAGGTGCGCGATATCCAGAACGAGGAGTTCGAGAAGATGCTGGCCGGCCAGCAAACCGCTCAGCAGGCGCTTGACAACGCGGTTACGCGCGGCAACGCCGCAATCAAGGAAGCGCTGGAGAACTGACGAGATTATCTCGGTTGGTGTCGGTTTGAATATCGCCCACGCGAGCTCGCGTGGGCGTCTCCCGAGATAGCGAAGGAAATCAGCCTGTCTCCACGCGTCGTCTTTCCCAACAAGATCCTGCCCTACCTGCTGGTGGCGCCGCAACTCGCCATAACACTGGTTTTCTTCTACTGGCCGGCCGGTCAGGCGCTTTACCAGTCGATGCTCAGACAGGATCCGTTCGGGCTGAGGACCAGGTTCGTCTGGTTTGCCAATTTCCGCAAGGTGCTGGCCGATCCGGCCTACCTCAATTCGATCAAGGTCACCGTGGTGTTCTCGCTTGCGACCGCGATCGTCGCGATGTGCGTGGCCCTTTTGCTTGCGGTCATGGCCGAGAAGGCGGTGCGCGGCAAAGGCCTCTACCGCACGCTGTTGATATGGCCTTATGCCGTGGCGCCGGCGATTGCCGGCATGCTGTGGCTGTTTCTGTTCAATCCTTCGATCGGCTCGTTGGCGTATTTGCTGAGAAGCCTCGGCATCGCATGGGATCCGCTGCTCAACGGAACCCACGCCATGATCCTACTGGTGTCGGCGGCTGCCTGGAAGCAGATCAGCTACAATTTCCTGTTCTTCGTCGCCGGTCTCCAGGCAGTGCCGAAAACGCTGATCGAGGCGGCGGCCATGGACGGCGCCGGCGAGACCAAGCGCTTCTGGACCATTGTCTTCCCGCTGCTCGCGCCGACCACCTTTTTCCTGCTGGTCGTCAACACCGTCTATGCCCTGTTCGACACGTTCGGCATCGTTCATGCCGTCACCGGCGGCGGGCCGGGCAAGGCGACCGAGACGATGGTCTACAAGGTCTACAATGATGGTTTCGTCAATCTGATTCTGGGCGACTCGGCGGCGCAGTCGGTCATCCTGATGGCGATCGTCATTGCGCTCACCGCTATCCAGTTCCGCTACGTGGAACGCAAAGTCCATTACGGCTGAGGGCAGCGATGATCGGCCAGTCCCCGCTCCGCACTTTCATCGCCCATGCCGTGCTTATCCTCGGCATATTGATCGTGGCTTTCCCGATCTACTACACGTTCGTCGCCTCGACACACACGCTGCAAACGATCCTCAGGCCGCCGCTGCCGCTCTTGCCCGGCGGCCAGTTGTGGAACAACTACAGCGAGGCGCTGTTCGGCGGCATTGGCCGCATCGGCGGTGTCAGCGTCGGCCAACTGCTCCTCAACACCACAATCATGGCGCTCGGCGTTGCGTTGGGAAAGATCTGCATCTCGATCCTGTCGGCCTACGCGATCGTGTTCTTCCGCTTCCCGCTGCGCATGACCTTTTTCTGGCTGATCTTCATCACCTTGATGCTTCCGGTCGAGGTGCGCATCCTGCCTACCTACAAGGTGATGGTCGATCTCGGCATGATCGACACCTATGCCGGCCTGATCATCCCGCTGATCGCCTCGGCCACCGCGACGCTGCTGTTCCGCCAGTTCTTCATGACCATACCGGGCGAATTGGTCGAGGCGGCGCGCGTCGATGGCGCCGGGCCATGGCGCTTCTTCTTCGATATCCTGTTGCCATTGTCGCGCACCAACATTGCGGCACTGTTCGTGATCCTCTTCATCTATGGCTGGACGCAGTATCTTTGGCCGCTGCTGGTCACCAACAGCAACGACATGAACACCATCGTCATCGCGTTGCGAAAGATGGTTTCCTTTGCCGATGCCGATACCGAATGGCACCTGGTCATGGTCACGGCGATGCTGGCCATCGTGCCGCCGATCCTGGTGGTGGTGCTGATGCAACGCTGGTTCGTGCGCGGCCTGGTCGAATCCGAAAAGTGAGAAGCTGATGGCGACCGTCGATCTGAAGGACGTGAAGAAGGTCTATCCCAGCGGCGTCGAAGCCGTGAAGGGGGTCTCCATCGCCATTCCCGACAAGGAGCTTTGCGTGCTGGTCGGCCCCTCCGGTTGCGGCAAGTCGACGCTGCTGAGGATGATCGCCGGGTTGGAGACGATTTCCGCCGGCACGGTCGCCATCGACGGCAAGGTGGTCAACGCCATCGGCCCGACCGAGCGCGACATCGCCATGGTGTTCCAGAACTACGCGCTTTACCCGCATATGAAAGTCTATGACAACATGGCCTATGGCCTGCGCAATCGTGGCACGCCGAAGGACGAGATCGACAGCAGGGTGCGTTCGACCGCCAAGGTGCTGGAGCTTTCGGCGCTGCTCGACCGGCGGCCGCGCGAGCTTTCCGGCGGCCAGCGCCAGCGTGTCGCCATGGGCCGCGCCATCGTGCGCAATCCGAAAGTCTTCCTGTTCGACGAGCCGCTCAGCAACCTCGATGCCAAATTGCGCGGGCAGATGCGGGTCGAGATCAAGAACTTGCAGCGCACGCTCGGCGTCACCTCGGTCTATGTCACTCACGACCAGCTCGAGGCGATGACGCTGGCCGACATCCTTGTTGTCATGAACGCCGGGCAGGTCGAGCAAACGGGCGCGCCGCTCGACATCTACGAAAAGCCGGCGTCGATCTTCGTCGCTTCCTTCATCGGCGCACCGCCGATGAATCTTCTGGCGCTGACCGGAAGTTCCTCAGGCCCGATGCTGGCCGACGGCACCGCGATCGGCTTTGCGGCTCCCGGAACACAAGCCGTGACGCTGGGGTTTCGCCCTGAAGATGCCGACGTCACCTTCAATGCGGAGGCGCTGCCCGGTGCGCTCGTCCTGCCGGCGACAGTCGAAGCGGTCGAGCCGGTCGGGGCCGAAAGCTTTCTTCACTGCGCCGCAGCCGGCAGCCGTATCATCGTGCGCGTCTCGGGGCGCGCCACCGCAAAGCCCGGCGACCAGTTGCGTGTCGTGGCCAAAGCCGAAAAGCTGCACTGGTTCGATCAGGCTGGAAAGCGGGTCGATTGAAGCCGGCCTGTCGGCCTGACTGGCGAACTGCGCGAGACGCAAGACCGTTCAGGCAAACACATGCGCCTTGCCCGACACCGTCAGCCGGACGATCTCGCCAACCGTCGGTGTGTCCATGCCTGGCTTGCGCAGGATCAGTGGCGTGTTGCCGATCGCGGCTGCGTCCGGCGGATCGGGACTGTTCAGGAGCCGCACCGCGATGGTGCACATCGAGCCGGCGAATTCGGATTCCGTCACTTCGCCGAACAGCATGTCCGGCGTGCCCGACATGCCTTCGCGCGATGTTCGTTTCAACAGCACCTGTTCCGGCCGCAGCATGATGCGGGCGAGATCGCGCCGCTCGGTGCTGTCGACGGCGATGCGGCCGAGCGGCGAGCTGGCGAAGCCGTCCGCGATCTTGGCCGGCAGGATGATGGCGTCGCCGAGGAATTCGGCGACCATCCGGTCCTTCGGCTTGAGATAAAGCTCGCGCGGCGTGCCGACCTGCGAGAATTTGCCGTCGCGCATCACCGCGACCTGGCTGGCAAAGGACAGCGCCTCGGCCTGGTCGTGCGTGACCAGGATCGTGGTGATGCCGGCGGTCTCCAGAAGCTCGGCCACCGCCTTGCGCATCGAGGCGCGCAGGCCGGTGTCGAGCGCCGAGAACGGCTCGTCGAGCAGCATCAGCCGCGGCTTCATGGCCATGGCGCGGGCCAACGCCACACGCTGCTGCTGGCCGCCTGAGAGCTCGTGCGGCCGCCGTTTCAGGATCGCCTTGTCGAGCCCGACGATATAGGCGAGCTCGGCGATACGCTCGCTGCGCTTGTCCTCGTGATGCCGCATGCCGAAACCGATATTGGCGGCGATGCTCAGATGCGGGAACAGGGCGCCGTCCTGCGCCACCACGCCGATGCCGCGCCGATATGCCGGCACCGCGGCGTCGCCATTGGCCAGCACCTCGCCGTCGAGCACGATGCGACCCTGGTCCGGCGCTTCGAAGCCGGCGATCAACCGCAGCAGGGTCGTCTTGCCGCAGCCTGACGGTCCGACGATCGCCGTGCGGCTGCCGCTGGCCACGCTGAGGTCGACGCCGGCCAGTGCGGCCACCGGGCCGTAGTGCTTGTGCACATCGGTGAGTTCGAGGAAGCTCATCGTCCGGCCATCCGCTTCGACTGGATGTAGAGCAGCCAGGTCAGCGGCAGCGACATCGCCACCATGATGAGCGCGTAGGGTGCGGCGGACGCATAGTCGATCTCGCCGCTGTGGGCCCAGAACGCCATCGCCAGCGTGCGGGTGCCGTTGGGCGCCAGCATCTGGGTGGCGGTCAATTCGTTCATGATGCCGAGCGCCACCAGCGCCATGCCCGCCGCGGCACCCGGCGCCGACAGGCGGATCGTCGTCGACCACAGCGCCCTGAGCGGTGACCGGCCGAGACTGGCGGCGGCGCGTTCGAGCTCGACCGGCGCCTGCGCGATCGACGCCCGCAGGCTGATCAGGGCGCGCGGCAGAAACATCAGCGCATAGGCTACGAGGATCGTGAACAGGGTCTGATAGAGCGGCAGGGCGATGCGCACCGTGATGGTGACCAGCGCCAGCGCCACGACGACGCCGGGCAGCGATCCGACGATGTAGTTGCAGCCCTCCAGAAGGCGCTGCAGCGGCCCCGGTGCCCGGATCGAAATCCAGGCCATCGGCATGGCGGCGATAGTGGCGAGCAGGGCGCCGGCGAGCGCCAGGAACAGGGTCTGGCCGAGCGCCAGGCCGATCTCATCGAGGCGCCAGACATCGGCGCCGCCGGCCACAAGCCAGCGGCCGATGGTGACGAACGGCACGCCGAGCGCCAGCAGCGCGGTGACAACGGGCAGAGCCAAGCACGGGATGGTGGCGCGGCCGAGCCTTGTGCGTTGCTGCTGCCGCGCGGCGCCCGAGCCGACGCGGGCATAGCGCTCCTCGCCGCGCACCAGCACTTCGATCCCGAGCAGCACGAAACAGCATGTCACCAGCACCGCAGCCAGCATGTTGGCGGCGGGGCCGTTGAAGGTCGACTGGAACTGGTCGACGATCGCCGTGGTGAAGGTATCGAAGCGGATGAACACGTAGAGGCCGTATTCGGCCAGGAGATGCAGTCCGACCAGCAGCGAGCCGCCGCAGATGGCGAGCCTGAGCTGCGGCAGCACGACCCGCCGGAACACGCGCCATGGCCCGAGGCCGACGGCTGCCGCGGCGTCTTCGAGAGCAGGATCGAGCCGGCGCAAGGCTGCCGCCACCGGCAGATAGAGGAACGGGAAATAGGCGACGACGGAAACCAGTACGCCGGCCCACAGCCCGTGCAGTCCCGGCACCAGGGTGATCCAGGCATAGCTGTGAACGAAGGCGGGGATGGCGAGCGGCGCCACCGACAGCCAGGCCCACAGCCGGGCACCGGGAAGGCTGCTGCGTTCGGTCAGCCAGGCCAGCGCCACCGAGAGCACGATGCAGATCGGCACCGCCAGCACCACCAAAAGCAGGGTGTTGACCAGGAGCTCGCCAACACGTGGCCGGAAGACCAGTGCCGATACGGTTTCCCAGCCGGTCTGCACGGCAACCCAGATGATGAAGGCGAGCGGCAGCAGCGAGAAAAGTGAGACCAGGATGGCGGCGAGCGAAATCCAGGATATCGGCCGCCGGCGCCTCCAATGCACAGCCACCATGCCGGTCGGCAAGCCTGAACGTGCTAGTTCGGTCGCAGACTGCATCAGCTCAGACGCCGAGCCGTTGCCGCCCGGTGGCGGAAACGATCGAACGGCCACAAACACGGCCAAGAATGCAGCTTGTCGTCATGGACGAATGCCACCTCGAAAAACAGAGCGCTCCTGCGGAAGCGAATTCCCGCAGGAGCGCAGTCGGTTGCCGTTTTAGGACGAACGCGAACTAAAGCAAGCCGGCTGCCGTCATCAGGTCGGTCACCTTCCTGGAGTTCAGCGTCGTCGCATCGACCTTCGGCGCCTGCAGATCGGCCAGCGGTACCAGCGCCGGGTTGGACTCCGCGCCCTTGCCGACCGCGTATTCGAAGGAATTGCCGGTCTTCAGCACGTCCTGACCACTCTTGCCGGTCACCCATTTCAGGAAGGCCTGGGCTTCCTTCGGGTGCTTGCTGGAGGCCAGCACGCCACCGCCGGAAACCGAGACGAAGGCGCCCGGGTCCTGGTTCTTGAAATAATGCAGCCCGACGTTGTTGCTGTTCTCGCCGGTCTTGGCCTGGTCGCCGTAGTAATAATAGTGATAGATCACGCCGCCATCGACCTCGCCGGCATTGACCGCCTTCATCACCGTGCTGTTGCCTTTGTAGGCGATAAAATTCTCCTTCATCGCCTTCAGCCAGTCGGCGGTTGCGGCCTCACCCTTGAGCTGCAAAAGCGCGCTGACGATCGCCTGGAAATCGGCGCCGGACGGCGAAGCGGCCCAGCGTCCCTTCCAGCTCGGATCGGCGAGCTCAAGCAGCGACTTGGGCAACTGCTCGGCGGTCAGCTTGGTCTTGTTGTAAGCAAAGACGGTGCTGCGCGCGGCGATGCCCACCCACTTGCCGCTGGCCGGCTGGTACTCCTTGGGAATCTGCGCCAGGGTGTCGGCGTCGACCGGCGCGAACAGGCCTGATGACTCGACCAGCACCATGGCGGGTGAGTTTTCCGTCAGGAACACGTCGGCCGGCGAGGCGGCGCCTTCGGCAACGATCTGGTTGGAAAAATCGCTGTCGCCGCCGTGGCGAACGGTAACCTTGATGCCGGTTTCCTTGGTGAAACCTTCCACCCAGGCATTGGTCAGGCTCTCATGCTGGGCATTGTAGACGACGATGCCGCTGTCCTGGGCCATAACCGGGCTGGCGACCAGGCTGATTGCAAGTGCTGTGGCTCCGGCAAGGGCGGAAAGGGCATATTTCATGGACGTCATCCCTCTCGATCTCGATGGTCTTTGATTTAGCACCGCTGCACCTATCAATTCCTGATCGGTGTAGTCAACATTGATGCGCTGCGCAATCGGCCGCCGGAGGTGAAACCTTCGTGATATTCCTTTACTTTGGCTTGGACATTATTTCGCCGGCCACGTAACAAATCGGGCCGAGGCGCGAATACTGGGGAGTTAACTCTTGTGACCGGCAAGGACGAGGCCGAGCTTTCCCGGCTGATGCGGGCCGCGATCGCGGGAGATGAAAGGGCTTACGCCGACTTTCTGCGCCGGACGGCTGCCCTCGTTCGCGGCTTCGTCAGGCGCAAGATCGTTCAGGGCGGGGTCGATCCCGAGGATGTCGTGCAGGAAACCTTGCTGGCCATTCATGTGAAGCGGCATACCTGGCGCCAGGATTTACCTGTGCTGCCCTGGGTCTACGCCATAGCGCGCTTCAAGCTGATCGACGCCTTTCGACGGCGCGGCCGGCGCATCGAGATCGAGATCGACGAGATCGCAGAGACCTTCGCCGAACCGGAGGCCGAGACGGTCAGCGGGCGTGACATCAACCGGGCGTTGGACGGCCTGCCGCCGGCGCAGCGTTCGGTGGTTTCGTCGGTGTCGGTCGAAGGCCGCTCCATCGGCGAGACGGCAGTGAGGTTCGGCATCAGCGAGACGGCGGTGCGCGTGTCGCTGCATCGCGGTCTCGCAGCCATTGCCAAACGGTTCGGAGCCAAGCAGTTCAGGCGGGAATGACATGAGGACCGACGATCTCATCAAGGCGCTCGACGCCGATGCCCGCAGCACGGCGATGCCGCTTGGCTCGGCCTGGTGGATAGGCGCAGGTGCGGCTACACTGATCGCGGCGGTGGTGTTCTGGCTGGCGATCGGCCCACGCACCGACATCGCCACCGCCATGTATACGACGCGTTTCGTTGCCAAGTTCGTGTTCACGATGGCTCTGGCTGTCAGCGCCTTCGCCTTGATCCGCGCCCTGTCGACACCCGGTGCAGCGACGAGCAGGGCGGCGGCCTTGATGATTGCCGCACCGCTGCTGGTGGCCGTAGCGGTGGGGCTGGAACTCCTTTCGGTGCCTGCGGCCGACTGGAGCAGGCGGCTGGTCGGCAGCAACATGGTTATCTGCCTGACCTTCATTCCGCTGATCGGCATCGGTCCGCTTGCCGTCTTCCTGGCGGTGCTGCGCTATGGCGCGCCGACGCGGCCGGTGCTTGCCGGCACCGTGGCGGGCGTGCTCGCCGGCGGGCTGGCGGCAACCTTCTATGCCGCACACTGCTTCGACGATTCGCCGCTTTTCGTCGCCACCTGGTATACGATCGCGATTGCCATCCTCGCCGCACTCGGCGCGCTCGGCGGGCGGCTTTTCGTGCGCTGGTAGCGACTGCCTGGCCCCGAAAACGGGTTGGACTTCCGCAAAGCAGCGCGAGGCTGGATATCGGTATACTCGTAAGGAGCGCCATGGGGTCGCTGTCGCCTGCAATGGCATGCCTTAGCGCGTCGGAACGGGATGCTCGCCGCGATAGTCGTAGAAGCCGCGCCCGGTCTTGCGGCCGAGCCAGCCGGCCTCGACATATTTCACCAGCAGCGGGCAGGGCCGGTATTTCGAATCCGACAGGCCGTCATGCAGCACCTGCATGATCGACAGGCAGGTGTCGAGGCCGATGAAATCGGCAAGCTGCAGCGGTCCCATCGGATGGTTGGCGCCGAGCCGCATGGCGGTGTCGATCGCGTCAACCGAGCCGACCCCTTCATAGAGCGTGTAGATCGCCTCGTTGATCATCGGCAGCAGGATGCGGTTGACGATGAAAGCCGGAAAATCCTCCGAAACGGTGATCGTCTTCTCGAGATGGTTGACATAGGCCTTTGCCGCTTCGAAGGTCTGGTCCTCGGTGGCGATGCCGCGCACCAGTTCGACCAGCTTCATCACTGGAACCGGATTCATGAAATGGATGCCGATGAAACGCTCCGGCCTGTCGGTCTGCGCGGCGAGACGTGTGATCGAGATCGACGAGGTGTTCGTCGCCAGGATGGCTTCCGGATTGAGCTGCGGACAGAGCTGGGCGTAGATCTTGCGCTTGACCGTCTCGTCCTCGGTCGCTGCCTCGATCACCAGATCGGCACCGGCAAGGTCGGCCATGGTCGGTGCTGACGAAATGCGCGCCATCGCCTCGTTGCGCAGCTTTTCCTCGAGCTTGCCGGAGCCGACCTGGCGGGCCATGTTGCCGCTGATCGTGGCGATGCCCTTTTCGATGCGCTCGGGCGAGATGTCGTAAACCAGCACCTTGTAGCCCGCCAGCGCGGACACATGGGCGATGCCGCCGCCCATCTGGCCCGCCCCGATGATGCCGATCGTCTCGATCTTGTTCATTACACCGATCCCGTCAAATGGCCTTTGCGGCCTGCTTTTTGTGCGGTGCAAACTAAAAGGGCGGGGCGACTTCGTCTACCCCGCCCTTCACAATTTAATACGCTTTGGCAGAAGGCGTCAAAGCGCCTTTTGCAGTTCCGGCAGAATGACGAAAAGGTCGCCGACGAGGCCGTAGTCGGCGACCTGGAAGATCGGCGCCTCCTCGTCCTTGTTGATGGCGACGATGACCTTCGAATCCTTCATGCCGGCAAGATGCTGGATGGCGCCGGAGATGCCGACGGCGATGTAGAGATCGGGTGCGACCACCTTGCCGGTCTGGCCGACCTGCCAGTCGTTCGGCGCATAGCCGGCATCGACTGCGGCACGAGAGGCGCCGACGGCGGCGCCGAGCTTGTCGGCGATCGGCAGGATGACTTCCTGGAACTTCTCCGAGGAGCCCAGCGCGCGGCCGCCCGAGATGATGATCCTGGCCGAAGTCAGCTCCGGACGGTCGGTCTCGGAAAGCTTGTTCTCGACGAAGCTCGACAGGCCGGGATTGACTGCTGCCTGAACCGTCTCGACCGGGGCTGAACCGCCCTCGGGTGCAGCCTGGAAGGAGGCGGTGCGCACGGTGATCACCTTCTTGGCGTCGCTCGACTGCACCGTCTGGATGGCGTTGCCGGCATAGATCGGCCGCTTGAAGGTGTCGGGCGAGACAATCTCGATGATCTCCGACACCTGCGCGACATCGAGCAGGGCTGCCACGCGCGGCGCGACATTCTTGCCCGAGGAGGTCGCCGGCGCGACGATCGTGTCATAGGCATCGGCCATGCCGACGACGAGCGCCGCCAGCGGTTCGGCGAGACGCTCGGTGAGCTCGTCGGCTTCGGCAAGCAGCACCTTGCTCACGCCCTTGAGCTTGGCGGCGGCGTCCGCTGCCGGCTTGGCGCCGTTGCCGGCGACCAGCACATGCACGTCGGAGCCGATCTGCAGTGCCGCCGAAAGCGCCTTGGCGGTCTGGTCGGAAAGCGTCGCATTGTCGTGTTCGGCAATCAGAAGAATTGTCATCTTTTGTCCCTTCCCAGCCCTACAGCACGCCGGCTTCGTTCTTAAGCTTGTCGACCAGTTCGGCGACGCTCTTGACCTTGACGCCCGCCTTGCGGCCGCCCGGCTCCTCGGTCTTGATTACCTTCAGCCGCGGCTTGACGTCGGCGCCGTAATCGGCGGGAGATTTCTCGTCGAGCGGCTTCTTCTTGGCCTTCATGATGTTGGGCAGCGAGGCATAGCGCGGCTGGTTGAGGCGAAGATCCGCGGTGACAATCGCCGGCATCTTCAGCTCCACCGTCTGCAGGCCGCCATCGACCTCGCGCGTGACCTTGGCCTTGTCGCCATCGATAACGACCTTGGAGGCAAAAGTGCCTTGCGCCCAGCCCAGAAGTGCGGCCAGCATCTGGCCGGTCTGGTTCGAATCGTCGTCGATCGCCTGCTTGCCGAGAATGACGAGACCGGGCTTTTCCGCCTCGACCACGCCCTTCAGCACTTTGGCGACGCCCAGCGGCTCGGTCTGCTCGTCGGTCTTGACCAGGATGGCGCGGTCGGCGCCCATGGCGAGCGCGGTGCGCAAGGTCTCCTGCGCCTGCTGCGGCCCGATCGAGACAACGATGATCTCCTCCGCCTTGCCGGCCTCCTTCAGCCGGATCGCCTCTTCGACCGCGATCTCGTCGAACGGGTTCATCGCCATCTTGACGTTGGCGAGTTCCACCGCCGAACCGTCAGCCTTCACACGAACCTTGACATTCGCATCCACAACCCGCTTCACGGGCACAAGGATCTTCATTTGCCTGTCACCTCTTTCACGATAGCCACCTCTTTCAAGATAGTCGGGCGCGCTATAGCAGTGTGCGCCTCTTCAGAGTTGTCGAAAGCCGACATTCCGGACGGAATTCTGGTCTCCGACCGTCTAAAGCGCGTCGCATTTGGCCAACCTCACGCGACGCGCTTCGGGTTGTGTGTTTCATGCATGCCGTTATCGCAAAACCGCTGCACAGTTTTGCGCGACATGCATTGGTGTGGGAACGCTTCCGTAGTTGCGGCGACCCCGCACGTCAATATCCGGGACGCGCCCAAATCATCCGCGCCGCACTCAAATCGGTTCAGTTCGGCAAATCGGTTCAGTCCGGACTGGAGGCGCTTGCCCGTCCCCAGCGCTGCGCCGGCCGCGCCGGCAGCGGTTCGCCTGGCGCCGGCTCTGCGGCAACAGGCATTTGGCCGGCGACCACCGCTGCCTCTTCATCCGCACCGGCAAGCAGCGGTACGGCGCGGTTGCGCAAGACGAGCACCAGCACGGCCCCGGCGATGATGCCGCCGACATGGCAGGCCCAGGAAATCTGATCCTCGCCACCGGCGGCGAACATCACGATCTGGAACAGGATCCACAGGATGAGCGGGATGAAGGCCGGGATGCGCAGCGGAATGCGGGCGAAGGCCAGCACCCATACCTTTACCCTGGGATAGAGGATCAGATAGGCGGCGACCACGCCGGCAATGGCGCCTGAGGCCCCGATCAGCGGAACCTGCGAGTCCCACGCGATCAGGCCCTGGAAGGAGGCGCCGGCGATGGCGCAGAGCAGATAGAAGGCGAGAAAGCGGATATGACCGAGCGCGTCCTCGACATTGTCGCCGAACACCCACAGGAACAGCATGTTGCCGCCGAGATGGAAAATATCGGCATGCAGGAAGGAATAGGTGACGTAGCTCAGGCTCTCCGGGATCACGACAAACTGCGGAGCCAGTTCGGCGCTGTCATGGACCACCGACGGGATGAAGCCGAGCCCCAGCACAGCCGCGTTGGTGAACTGCTCGCCGCCAAGCGCGGTGGCGAAGTAGATGAGCGTATTGAACGCGATCAGGCCGATCGTCACATATTGCTGCTCGATGTGGCGCAGCCGGTTGGTGTCATAAAGCGGGATGAACATCGGACCCCCTCCCGCCTCGGCAGATTCAGCGGTTCTTGCCGGGAACCCATAGCACGTCGGCGTTTCCATTGTCATTGACCGCGCGTGCGGCGACGAACAGAAAGTCCGATACGCGGTTGATGTATCTTATCGCCTCGCGGCTGACGTGCTCGCCTGGGGTTTGCGTCAAAGCCACCATGATGCGCTCGGCCCGCCGCGCCACCGTGCGGGCGAGGTGAAGGGCCGCCGCCGCCGGCGTGCCGCCGTTGAGCACGAAGGATTTGAGCGGCTGCAGGTCCTTGTTGAGCAGGTCGATGTCCTTTTCGACGCGGTCGGTCTGCACAGCGGTGATGCGCAGCGGTTCATAGCCGAGCGGCTTGCCGTCGTCCGGCACCGCCAGATCGGCGCCGAGGTCGAAAAGGTCGTTCTGGATGCGGCCGAGCATCGCGTCGATCGCCGGGTGTGTTGCCGCGGTGTGGATGCGGGCCATGCCGATGCAGGCATTGGCTTCGTCGATCGTGCCATAGGCGTCGATGCGCAGATCGGATTTCAGCCGCCGTTCACCGGTGCCAAGGCCGGTGGTGCCGTCGTCGCCGGTACGGGTGTAGATCTTGTTGAGCTTGACCACGCTCTGCCTCTCGAAATCGCCACCCTCGTCACTTGCGGGTGAAATACACCGCTAGCATGATCAGCACCAATGCCACGAACTGCAGCAGCACGCGCGTCTGCATCAGCTTGTTGGAGGTCATGCCGGAGCCGCCGCGCATCATGTTGATGAGGCCGCGGATCAGCACGATGACCACGGCGACCATGACGAGGACAGCGAGGATGTTGAAGACGGTTGCCATAGTGTGTTTCCAGTCGATTGTGTTCAGGCGCGTTTGGCAAGCAGGCGGTAGAGCATTGATGCCGGCAGGATGCGTTTGAGGACGACGCCGATCCTGGCCGGCACCGTTACCACATAATGCGGATGCGGGCGCCGCGACAGAAGCGCATGGCGCAAGGCCGCATGAACCACCTCCGGCCCTGGCTTCAGCCGTGACGTGCTGCCGCCGGCCTGCAGCCGTTGCAGCTGCGCCTCATAGGCGAGGCGGTGGACGGAATTCTCACGGTCGATATTCCTGAGAAACCACACAAGGCCGTTGCTGGCGATCTTCGATGTGACCGGCCCCGGCTCGATCAGCGAGACATGGATGCCGCTGCCCTGGAGTTCCTGATGCATGCACAGCATCAGCCCTTCGATCGCGTGCTTCGACGCCGAATAGGCGCCGCGAAAAGGCAGCGGTGCCAGGCCGAGGATCGAGGAGCAGTGGACAAGACGGCCATGGCCCTGGCGGCGCATCACCGGCACGACACGGCGGGTGAGGTCATGCCAGCCGAAGACATTCGCCTCGAATTGCTCCCTGAGCGCTGCGACCGGCAGGTCCTCGACGGCGCCAGGCTGGGCGTAGGCGCCGTTGTTGAACAGGGCATTGAGCTGTCCGCCGGTCCGCTCCAGCACCGACGCCACCAGCGTCTCGATGGATCCCGGTTCGCAATAATCCAGATAGAAAGCCTCGATGCCGTCGGCCTCGAGGGCGGCGATGTCCTCCGGCTTGCGTGCCGTCGCGAACACCCGCCAGCCTTCCGCCTTCAGCGCCCGGGTGCAATAGGCGCCTATCCCGGAAGAAGCTCCGGTGACGATGATGGTGCGCAACTCTTCTCCAGGAGGAAGCGTGCTTTGACCTAGGCTTGCCATTTGCCGCAATCCCTTCCCATATTCGCGGCGTCGAGACAATCGAAGGGAGCGCGGTTCTTGTTGCGGAAGATCGTAGCCCTCAAGCGCGTGCTCTATGACGCGTTCGGCCATTTCGATGCAGACGATGGCTGGGCGATGGCCAGTCATCTGGCGATCACGGCGCTGATGGCGCTGTTCCCTTTTCTGATTTTCGCCACGACGCTGGCCAGCTTCCTCGGCGCACAGGCTTTCGCCGACACCGCCGTTCATATCGTCTTCGACACCTGGCCCGAGCAGATCGCCGAGCCGATCGCGCGCGAAGTGCTCAACGTGCTCACCGTGCAGCGCACCGACCTGTTGACCTATGGCGTGCTGCTTGCCGCCTTCTTCGCCTCGAACGGCATCGAGGCGCTGCGCACCTCGCTCAACCGCGCCTACCGCGTTTCCGAAACGCGCGGCATCATCTACCGCCGGGTACAGAGCATCGCCTTCGTGCTGATCGCCACGGCAGGTTTTCTGGCGATCAGCGTGCTTCTGGTGTTTGCGCCGTTGCTGGCGCGGCTGGCCGAGGCCAATTTCGAATGGGTAAAACCCTATATGGGAACGATCACGCTGTGGCGTTACATCATCGCCTCGGTCGTCATCGTCGGCGGGCTGTTCGCGGTGCATTACTGGCTGCCTGCGGGCAAGCGCCGCTTCGTCTCGATCATACCGGGCATCATCTTCACGCTGATTGCCTGGCTTATCGGGTCGACCATCTTCGCCGCCTATCTCGACCGTTTCTCGTCCTATGTGACGACCTATGCCGGCCTTGCCTCGATCATGGTCGCGGTCGTCTTCCTCTATATGGTCTCGGCGATCTTCATTCTCGGCGGTGAACTCAATGCCGCGATCAGCCGCTATCTGGAGGCACGCGCGCGCGTTGGCTGATTCTTGTTTTGAGCATGATCTTTTCCGAAAATCGGTTCCCACTTTTTGGGATCATGCTTTGGTTGGCTGAGCGGTTGCCAGCCCGACGCCGAACGTCGCGATCGCCATGCCGACGATCTGGACCAGGTTCAACTGTTCGCCGAACAACAGCCAGGCGATGACCGCGGTGACGGCCGGGACCAGATAGAACAGCGAAGCGACTTTCGACATCTCGCCGTCGCGGATCATCACCATCAACAGGAAGATGGCGCCGATCGACAGCACCAGCACCAGCCATGCCATGGCGAAGATCAACTCGCCGTTGACGATGACGGTTCGGGTCTCGAAGGCGAGCGAGGCCAGGACCATCACCGATGCGCCGCCGACATATTGCCAAGTGGTGGCCGCCACGAGATCGCCGCCGGAGGCGAAGCGCTTCTGCCAGATCGTGCCGGCGCTCATGCCAAGCACCGAGACAAGGGAGGCGGCCAGTGTCTCGGCCGTCACGCCGCCGCCGAGCGTTCCGAGCTTCGGCCAGAGCACGATGACCACGCCGACCAGACCGATGCCGAGACCGGCCCAATGGCGCGGCAGGATGGCCTCGCCGAGAAACCTGCCGGCCATCACCGCCGTGATCAGCGGCTGCAGCCCGACGATCAAGGCCGATAACCCGGCCGGCATGCCCCTGTGGATGGCCCAGAACACGCCGCCGAGATAGACGCCATGCATCAGGATGCCGGCGCCGGTCGCGTGAAACGCCTCCTTGCGCGTCGCTCGCCTGGAGCCGAGTGCTGCCATCAAGGCGGCCAACAGCACGGCGGCCAGCACGAAACGAGCGGCCAGGAAGGTGAAAGGCTCGGCCAACGGCATGGCATAACGCGCGCCGATGAAGCCGGTCGCCCACAGGACGACAAAGGAGGCGGGGATGAACCGCTTGATGCTGCGCATTTTTGAAAGGCTGCCGCGTGCTCGGTGAGGGGTTTTGTACGGGACTGCTGTAATGCGGTTCAACCCGGCTAGCAAAACCAAACGGTTGATCCATAGGTTCATCCGAGCTGAAGGATGCGCTCTGGGTCAGGGAGGATCAAAACATGATCCCCCACGCCTTCGTCATCCCAGGGCGGAGCAAGGAGCGAAGCGACGCGGCGCAGACCCTGGGATCCATTCCGTTACCTCGGAGCGTTGCTGCGGTGCAGAACCTTTGATCGCGGGGGGACAGCGCCCCCCTCTGTCCTGCCGGACATCTCCCCCACACGGGGGGAGATCGGCAGCTTCGCGGACAGCATCCTTCTTGCCAGATCGGCTCGACCTGTCAAAAACGACCGTGTCTGGGACTAAATCCCAACCAACCGCCGGACGTCTTCCGGTGATGCGCCGGCCTCGCGCAAGGCGGCAAGGCCGGTATCGGCAAAACTCTTCGACAGCTTTCGTCCGTCCGGGCCGAGGACCAGACGATGGTGGAAGTAGCCTGATTGCGGCAGGCCGAGGAGTTCCTGGAGCAGGCGCTGCACGCCGGTGGCGGAATAGAGGTCCTGGCCGCGCACCACATGGCTGACGCCTTGCAGCGCGTCGTCGACGACGACGGCGAGATGATAGCTTGTCGGGATTTCACGGCGCGCCACGATCACGTCGCCCCAGTCCTGCGGCCGGGCTTCTATCGTGCGTGTCGCGGAAAGGCTTTCATCGGAAAATTCCAGCCATGACAGACCCGAGCCGACGCGCGCCATCGCAGCATCGACGTCGAGCCGCCAGGCGAAGGGCACATTCTCGGCCATCCGTTGCTGGCGTTCCTTCATAGTCAGCGCCTTGTCGACGGCGGGATAGAGCGGCACCCCGTCCGGGTCGCGCGGCCAGTCGCGGTCGCGCCTTTCGCGGTCGGCAATGAAGGCGCGGATTTCGCCACGGCTCATGAAGGCCGGGTAGACGAGTTCCTCGCTGATCAGCCGATCGAGCACCGCCTGATAGTCCGAAAAATGCTCGGACTGACGGCGCACCGGTTGTTCCCAGCCAAGCCCGAGCCATTCCAGGTCGCGAAAAATACCGGCCTCGAATTCCGGTGTGCAGCGCGTCGTATCGATGTCCTCGATGCGCAGCAACAGCCGCCCGCCGGTTGCGCTAGCCAATTTTTGATTGAGCAGCGCCGAATAGGCATGGCCGAGATGCAGTTCGCCATTCGGGCTCGGCGCGAAGCGGAATGTCAGGAGTGTCATCGTTCGGCGGCAATCGGGTTGTGCGGCGCTTTCGCCAGTTGCTACTTTGCGCCTGATTACATCTGCCACTTTGCGCCGGGAACAAGCAGACATGCAACGCATCGCCACGCTCGACGACGTCTCGCAAGGGCTCGACGCGCTCTGCCTGCTCGACCCGCGCCTGGAAAAGGTGCGCGGCATCGCCGGCGAGGTGCCGCTTCGGCTGTCCGAGCCGGGGTTCAGAAGCCTTGCCTCGATCATCGTCTCGCAGCAGGTATCCCGCGCCAGCGCCGACGCCATCTTCGGGCGGCTGACAAAACTCGTCGATCCGCTGACGCCGCAAGCCATCCTTGCCGCTGACGAAGCCATCTTTCGCGAAGCCGGACTGTCGCGGCCGAAACAGCGCGGGCTGATCGCCGTCGCCCAGGCGGTGGTCGATGGGCTCGACCTCGATCATCTCTGTTTGCTCGACGCCGCGGAGGCGATCGCGGCGATGACCAAGGTGTCAGGCATCGGTCCGTGGACGGCGGAAGTCTATCTTCTGTTCGCCGCCGGCCACCCCGACGTCTTCCCGGCACGCGACGTTGCCCTGCAGAGCGCGGTCGGCCACGCGCTCGGCATCGACCCGCGCCCGCCCGAGAAAACGCTGATCAAGCTCGCCGAATCATGGAGCCCGTGGCGCGGTGTCGCATCACGGCTTTTTTGGGCGTATTATCGTGAAACCCGGGGCAGGGACGCCGCGCCGCCTGGCGGAATCCGTAAAAAAGCATGAAAATCATGCATTTTTAGCGCTGCGATTGATCGACAAGCCGCTTCACATCCCTGTCATGTCGGGCTTACAGTATCCGCGCCGACAGGTTTAAGAACCAAGGAGGTCAATGACGTGACGGTTGCCGTATCTCCGGATGGGCTTCCAGCACTGGTGCTGAACGCGGATTACCGTCCGCTCAGCTATTACCCCCTGTCGCTCTGGTCGTGGCAGGACGCCATCAAGGCGGTGTTCCTCGAGCGGGTCAACATCGTCGCCGAATACGAGCACGCGGTGTCGTCGCCGACCTTCTCGATGAAGCTGCCGAGCGTCGTCAGCCTGAAGGCGTATGTGAAGCCATCGCGGCATCCGGCCTTCACCCGCTTCAACGTCTTCCTGCGCGACCGTTTCCAGTGCCAGTATTGCGGCACGCCGGAGGATCTGACCTTCGACCATGTCGTTCCCCGCCATCGCGGCGGCGCAACGACGTGGGAGAATGTCGTCGCCGCCTGCTCGCCCTGCAATCTGAGGAAGGGCGGCATGATGCCGGCGCACGCCAAGATGTGGCCGCTGCAGAAACCTTTTCAGCCGACGGTGCATGATCTGCACAACAATGGCCGTCTGTTCCCGCCCAACCATCTGCATGAAAGCTGGATGGATTATCTCTACTGGGATGTCGAACTCGAACCTTGAGATCATTCGATAGTTCGGGAGGCTGGCCGTCTGAAGCGATTTTCTGCGCTTCCGGTGCTCACGTAGTTTCGTTGCCGCATGTCCTTGTCGGAAAACCGGGACCACTTTTCCGGGACATGCGGGAAGTACGCTCCGCTCCGGTTCTCGAAAATCACTTCATACGACTCAGCCTGCCGAATTCTTGAATGATCTCGCGTCGGCCCAAAGGGGTGAAGCGCTCAGTCGCGGGCAAAGGCGCCGCGGAAGGCGATGACGGCCAGGACGAAGCTGGCGATGGCGTTCCAGCCGGCCAGCGACAGGCCGAGGATACGCACAGCCGCCTTGTCGCAGGAGGGCGGGACGAATCTGTCGAGCGCATCGAGCACGCCCTTGCCGCCGGTGTCCACCGGCCCGGCAGCCGCTGCGCAGTCGGTCGGCCCCGGCCACCACGCCCATTCGACGCCGGAATGATAGACGCCGAGGTAGACGCCGTAGACCATCAGCAGGCCGCCGACGGCCAGCAGGCCGCGTGTCAGCCAGGCCGGCCAGCGCAAGGTCGTCGCAAGCGCCGCCAGCAGCATCAGCGGCACGCCGATGTAATAGGGGGTGCGTTGCTCCAGGCAGAGCTTGCAGGGGATGTAGCCGCCGAGATGCTGGAAGGCCAGCGCCGAGCCGACGGTGGCGGCCATGGCGGCGGCGAGGAACAACGCCGTCCGCATGCGCTGGCGTCCAGGGTCGGCATTCACGGTCGCTGTCATCGATCTGCCGTTCGCCTTGTTGTTGAGCATGATCTTTTCCGAAAGCCGGCGCCCACTTTTTGCTACGCTGACCTTCGGTTCGGGATCATGCTCTAAAACGCGTATTTGACGACGATATAGAGCGAAATCAGGGCAGCGGCGCCAGCGCCGGCGATCATGCCGAGGCGCTTTTCGATGAACTCGCGGATCGGTTCGCCATAGCGGCGCAGCAGCCAGGCGAGGAACAGGAAGCGGGCGCCGCGCGCCACGATCGCCAGCACGATGAACAGCAGCAAAGGCGTGCCGATGACGCCGGACAGGATCGTCACCACTTTGATCGGCGGCAGATGGGCGAGGCCGGAGGTGATCAGCATCAGCACGATGAATCCGGTGCCCGCCGAGACGCGCAGTGTCTCGAAGTCGTCATACTTGCCGTAGAATTCAAGGATCGGCCGCGCCACCGTGTCATAGGCGTAGTGGCCGATGTACCAGCCGGCTATGCCACCCAGAACGGAGGCCAGCGTGGCGACCAGCGCGTAGCGATAGGCGCGATCCGGCCGTGACAGCGCCATAGGCAGATAGAGCACATCGGCCGGCACGAGAAATACCGAGCTTTCGACGAAAGCGATGAATGCCAGCCACCATTCGGCGGATTTCTTCGCCGCCAGCGACAAGGTCCAGTCGTAAAGTCCGCGAAGCATCGGCACTCCTGATGCACATCGCCCAAAATGCGCAGCGCCTTTGGGACAACAATGCATAAAAACCAAGACCAAAAGCGCGCCAGATGAATCTCTCCAGACGCGGCGCGCTTCAATGCGCTGCCTGTCTAGAAAGATTTTTCGCGCCGCACAATGGCCGCCGCTTCACGAAATCGAAAGGCCGCGGCCGAGCGAAGGCCACATGCCCGGAATTGGCCACCCCGAATTGGCCAGTTGACGAACAGGCCTCCAACCGTATAGTCCGCGCCCATCCAGGCCGCCCGGCCTGAGCCCCTATGGCGGAATTGGTAGACGCGCTCGACTCAAAATCGAGTTCCGCAAGGAGTGCTGGTTCGATCCCGGCTAGGGGCACCATTTTCTACCCGAGACATCTTGAAAGCTCGGCGGGAGGTTATCCCAGGCGCATCTGGGATAACCCCAATTGAGGCCGGGCCATTGCGTAGACTAAGTCGCCATTACATCGGCCCCGGCACCATCTTGGTCGGCTGCTCCGGCATCGGAAACGCGTAATTGTCGCATTTCACGTCGGGGTTCGTCGGGCTGAACATTCCAAGTGGGTTGTCTTTGAACAGCCAGACGTGAAGATCGTAATGGTAGAACTCCACCGGAATAAGCGGATAATGCCCCTCCATCGGCCCCTGGAACGTCTGTCCAAACAGTTTCGGCGGCTCCTTGGTGTCGGGCGTCAGCGGAACAAGCCATTCCACGGCCACCAGGCGCAAGCCGCCGTCGACCGGCTCATAGATAAGGACATTGGGGCGCGTCGGATCTGGTGTCGGGCTGACGCTCGCGACGTTGACGAAATGAATGCCCATCGCGCCCTTCGGGTAATCCATAGCTCCAGCCACTTTTTCGCCGCTGTAATAAACGCATCCGACCGTCGACAGGTAGAGGTCGCGAATGGCGGCCTTGTAGTCTTCGTACTTCGAAAGCGATTGTTTCAGGGCATCGATCTCGACCTTGCCAGGCTCGGCGGCCTGACCCGCGGCCGCAGTCAGGCAGGCGCCGATGAGGCCGGTCAAAGCGAGAATACTGCGACGCCTGAAGTGAATTGTTTTCGTCATGCATTCCTCCCAGATTTTTGTTCTGGCCGTGCAGGACCGAGGCGGCAATGATGCTGGTTGCGCGGCCGAGATTGTCGCCGATGCTAATCCTTTCCGCTGGTTGGGAGAATTAACCCTGATGACCTAGGCCTTCGACACAGTTCTTCGACTGAGTCTGAAAGGGACTGTGGACGGTCGCTGCCGTCCGGCCTGCAGCTGCCAATTTCCAGCGCTGGTGATTAGCGTAAGCCCCTGCGCCTTCGTCATTCCCAGGCCGGAGCTAGGAGCGAAGCGACGCGGCGGCGCGGTAGACCAGGCGATGGTCCTGGATGATGCGCCGCGACCACCAGCCGGCGCTGCCCCTCTCTGCTTTCTCCCCTTGTGGGGCCCGAAGGGCAGGCGAGGCCCGTGACTCGCCCCGGGCGGTGGATTGGCGCGCAGCGCCAAGACGGTTACTGGACGGAGCGCTGTTGGGTGCCACTGGAGCACCCCCTCATCCGACCTCGCTTCGCGAGGCCACTTTCTCCCACAACAAGGGGAGAAGGGGAGCCGCACTTTGCCCTACCGCCGTCCCAGCAAGCTCTTCACCCGGTTGCGCAGCAGGCGCGCCATGTTGCGGGTTTCGCGGTAGAGGTGGATCTGCGACGCCGCCTGGCGGGCGAGGCGGTCGGCGTCCGGCGTCAGGCCGAGGACCAGCGTGCCGATCGGCCGGCGCTCCGTCCATAGCCGGCTCATCACCGGATGGTCGGGCACGGCGCAGGAATCGGTCATCATGATGTTGGGATCGTCGAGATGCTGCCTGGTCACCTCGATCATCAGCAGCGTGCCCGGCGAATAGGCGGCGAGCGTCTCGTCATAGGCCGTCTTCCAGGTGTAGGCGACGCCGGCCTCGACGAAGACGACCAGGCAAGCGATGGTGCGGTCATCGAGCGTCAGTGAATGGATGCGGCACAGGTCCCGTTCGGCCAGCCGGTGCACGGCCTCGCGGGCAAAGGCGGCGCGGTAGCGGTCGATGGCCATGGCGGTGCGCTCGCGGCCTTTCCAGCCGGCGGCCTCGAGCGTCAAAAAACGCTCGATGGCGTGGCGGATGTTTTCCGGTCCGCGCGCCACCTGATGCTCCAGCCTGCCCAGGTCGGCGAGGCGGCGCTTCAGGCGGCGGAACTCGCGATAATGGTGCGAGCGAAGCGAGGCCTTCAGATACTCATCCCCGTCTAACTCGCTTTCGAGCATCGGGCGTTCGGCCTTGCCGGTGGTGACCAGCGTCAGGCCACGCGTCTCGGCGACGGTGGCCAGCAGGCTGGCCACCGGGCCGTCGAGCCGGATGTCGGGCAGCACGAAGACTTTTGGCAGTTTGAGATGCGGCCGCGACAGCATCGCGAAAAAATCCTCGATGACGCCGACGGGATCGTCGCGGTCGACCAGCGGCGTGCCGATCGGCCCGAACGGGCTCGACCATGTGCGCATCACCCGCACGCCGAGCGGCGTCGCCGGCCGCTCCACCGAGAACGGCACCAGCAAGCGCAGCCGGTTGCGGTATTCGTCGCCGTCGCGGATGACCGCCAGCCGCACCTCGCGGTCTTCCAGTCGCGGCATGGCGGGTGCCAGGAAGCGCGGGTTGAAGAACACGTTGGTCTCGATCGTGCGGGCGCAGAGATAGTCGAGTTCCTCGACCAGGTCGAAGCCGGCGGAGGCGGCGTAAATTGCCAGTTTGCGCTGGGGCCGGCCGGTGGCCAACAATTCGATATGGGCGGGATCGGCTTCGCGGGCGAGCCCGGCGAGGCCCGACACCAGGGCGCCGGCCGGGCCGCCGCTGGTTTCCTCGAGCAACGGGATGGCAGCCATCACGCGGCTCCTTTGGCGGCTACGAAAATGACCATGACGATGCCGAGCCTGCGCCAGACCGTGAAGGACAGCGCGCCGGCCTCGAAGATCATCGCGAAGGCGGTGGCCATCGCCGCGCCCCACAGGCCGAAAAGCGGGATCAGCACCAGATTTAGGCCGATGTTGAGGGCCAGCGTCATGGCGTAGACGGCGGCGCAGATATTCTGGTTGCCGCTCATGGTGAGCAGGCTTTCGCAGGGGCCGACGGCGGCGCGGGCGACGACGCCGAAGACCAGCAGGAACAACAGCGGGTAGCCGGCAACGAATTCAGGCCCGAACAAGCTCAGCATCGGCTCGCCCAGCACCAGCACCAGCAGCGCCATCAACAGCGATGGCCAGAACGTCCACGACACGGTTTCGCGGGCGAAGGCGGCGAGCTTTTCGGGCTCGCCATGGGTGAATTGCGCGTAGCGCTGGGCAACGCCCGCCTTGACCGCAAAATAGACGAAATGCACCAGCGCCAGCGTCTTGACCGTGGCGAAATAGACGGCGACGTCGTTAGGATTCATATAGGCGCCGACCATCAGCACGTCGGCATTGGTGAGCAGGAAGAAGAAGCCTTCGACCAGGAAGATCGGCAGCGACACGAGGAACCATTGCGCGAAATGCAGCTTCCTCGGCCCGGCTGGGATTTTTTTGCCGATGCGCGCAGTGATGCCGATGAGCTGGCCGAGCGTGGTGGCATAGGTGGCGGCGATCGAGGCGAAGATCGCCGTCCTGGCATCGGGCGCAAAGCCGACCAGAAGCATCAGCACCATCAGCGCCAGGATCAGCACCGGCCGCACCAGATAAGTCGGCGCCAGCGCAAACAGCGCCCACGAGTTGGCCCGCGCCAGCCCCTGCAACAGGTCGGACATGGCGATCATCGGCATGCAGATGAGGCCGAGAATGAATGGCACGACATAGTAGTTCTCGATAAAGGGCGAGAGCAGCCAGACGCCGAGCGCTCCCAGCCCGGCGATCGCCGTCGAGACAACCATCACGAACAGGCGGCTGGTCAGCACGATGCCGCGCAGTTCGGCCAGCATGTTGCGCTCGCGATATTCGGGAATGAACCGGATGATCGAGGTGTGGAAGCCGAGGCAGGCGAGGTTGCCGACGATGACCATCGTCACCCAGACAACGACAAAAATGCCGTATTCGAACGAGCCCATCCAGCGCGCCATCAGCACTTGGCTGACGAAGGCGATGACGGCGCTGACGATGCGGATGGAAAAGGCGATCAGCGACATGCGGCTGGCTTCGCCGCGCTCGTCGGCGGTGAACAGCACGGCATCGATGCGGCCAAGCAGCGGCTTTGCGCGCAGCGCAAGGCGCTGCGGCAGAAACCGCCCGGCTGTCGTCGCCGCGGAAAAGCGCACCCTGATCACACTCCGTTTTCGGCTTCTTTTCGGGTCTGGGTGTAGTCAAAACACATTAGAAACGGTTGGGTGGGAGGTGGGAGTGCTCCCTTCTCCCGTTCACGGGGAGAAGGTGCCGGCAGGCGGATGAGGGGCGGCGCCGGCTTTGTGCCATGTTCACCGTTCGCGGCAGAACGCGACGAAACGACGGGCCAGCTGATGGAAAGAAATAAGAGCTGAAGGCCCATTTCCGGTGTCGGCGGGACAGCGCCCCCTCTAGCCAGCCGGCCATCCCCCCACGGGTGGGGAGATTGGCTAATCGTGGGCGTTGGCGTCGCCCCTCATCCGCCCTTCGGGCACCTTCTCCCCGTGAACGGGGAGATGGGAAGTGGGTGCTTACGCGAACGCCCCGTGGCAATGCTTGTACTTTTTCCCTGACCCGCACGGGCAGGCCTCGTTGCGGCCGACCTTGCCCCAAGTGGCGGGGTTTTGCGGGTCGCGGTTTTCGGGGGCGACGGTGGCGTGGGTCTCCTGGCGAACCAGAAGACCGGTCTCGCCGCCGTCAAAATCGTCCTCGCCGGTGGTGCCGTCGAGATGACTGCCGAACATGTCGGGCGCCTCGGGCGGCGGCGCTTCGGCGGCCTGGCGGACCAGCTCGACGCGCATCAATTGCGCGGTGACGGCCTGGCGCAGATTGCCCAGCATTGCCTGGAACAGCTCGAACGCCTCGCCCTTGTATTCCTGCAGCGGGTCGCGCTGGGCGTAGCCGCGGAAGCCGACGACCGAGCGCAGGTGGTCGAGGTTGACGATGTGCTCGCGCCACAGATGGTCGAGCGTCTGCAGGACCACGGAGCGCTCGACATAGGCCATCACGTCAGGGCCGAAGCGCTCTGCACGCTCCTTGGCAGCGGTCTCGGCGGCCTGGCTGATGCGCTCGCGGATGTCGTCCTCGGCAATGCCCTCTTCCTTGACCCAGTCCTCGATGGGCAGGTCGAGATTGAGGAATTCGGCGACCTCGGCCTTGAGGCCGGCGACGTTCCACTGCTCGGCATAGGCGTTTTCGGGAATAGCCTTGGCGACGACCTCCTCGATGACGCCCTCGCGCATTTCGGCGATGGTCTCGGACAGGCCTTCACCGTCCATCAGCTCGAGGCGCTGCTCGAACACCACCTTGCGCTGGTCGTTCGAGACGTCGTCATATTTCAGCAGGTTCTTGCGGATGTCGAAATTGCGCGCCTCGACCTTCTTCTGCGCCTTTTCCAGCGCCTTGTTGATCCAGGGGTGGATGATCGCCTCGTCTTCCTTGAGGCCAAGCTTCTGCAGCATGCCGTCCATGCGCTCGGAGCCGAAGATGCGCATCAGATCGTCCTGCAGCGACAGGAAGAATTTTGAGCGCCCGGGATCGCCCTGGCGGCCCGAGCGGCCGCGCAACTGGTTGTCGATGCGGCGCGACTCGTGGCGCTCGGTGGCGAGCACGTAGAGGCCGCCGGCGGCGAGCGCCTTCTCCTTCAGCCGGGCGACATCGTCGCGGATTGCCTTTTCCCTGGCGTCGCGCTCGGGGCCGGCCGGCATGTCGCCAAGCTCCTCGGCGATGCGCATGTCGGCATTGCCGCCGAGCTGGATGTCGGTGCCGCGGCCGGCCATGTTGGTGGCAATGGTGATGGCGCCGGGTTTTCCCGCCTGGGCGACGATCGCCGCCTCACGCTCATGGTGGCGGGCGTTCAGCACCTCGAATTCGGCAAAACCTTCCTTGCGCAGGCGTGCGGCCAGCAGCTCGGATTTCTCGATCGAGGTGGTGCCGACCAAAGTAGGCTGGCCTTTTTCGCGGGCTTCCTTGATCTCCCTGACGATCGCCTTGTACTTCTCCTCGACGGTCCGGTAGACCTCGTCGTCCTCGTCAATACGGATGACCGGCAGATTGGTCGGGATCTCGGTGACGTCGAGATTGTAGATGTTGGCGAATTCCTCGGCCTCGGTCAGCGCCGTGCCGGTCATGCCGGCGAGCTTCTTGTAGAGGCGGAAATAGTTCTGGAAGGTGACGGAGGCGAGCGTCTGGTTCTCCGGCTGGATCGCCACATGCTCCTTGGCCTCGAGCGCCTGGTGCAGGCCTTCCGAATAGCGGCGGCCCGGCATCATGCGGCCGGTGAATTCGTCGATGATGACGATCTCGCCGTTGCGCACGATGTAGTCCTTGTCCTTCTGGAACAGCTGGTGCGCCTTGAGCGCATTGTTGACGTGGTGGACGATGGCGACGTTCTCGACGTCGTAGAGCGACTCGCCCTTGAGCAGGCCGGCGTCGCGCAAAAGGTTTTCCAGCTTCTCGGTGCCATCCTCGGTAAAGATCGAGGTCTTCTGCTTCTCGTCGATCTCATAGTCGGCCGGCTCGAGCTTCAGCATGAAGGCGTCGATGGTATTGTACATTTCCGAGCGGTCCTCGAGCGGACCGGAAATGATCAGCGGCGTGCGCGCCTCGTCGACCAGGATGGAATCGACCTCGTCGACGATCGCGTAGCTGTGGCCGCGCTGCACCATCTGGGCGCGCTCGTATTTCATATTGTCGCGCAGATAGTCGAAGCCGAGCTCGTTGTTGGTGGCGTAGGTGACGTCGGCGGCGTAGGCGGCATGGCGTTCCTCGTCGGACAGGCCATGGACGATGACGCCGACGGTAAGGCCGAGGAATTTGTAGACGCGGCCCATCCATTCGGAGTCGCGTGTGGCAAGATAGTCGTTGACGGTGACGACATGGACGCCTTTGCCGGCGAGCGCGTTGAGATAGACGGGCAGCGTGGCGACCAGCGTCTTGCCCTCGCCGGTGCGCATCTCGGCGATGCCGCCATTATGCAGCACCATGCCGCCGATCAGCTGCACGTCGAACGGGCGCATGCCGAGCACGCGGCGCGCCGCCTCGCGCACGGTGGCGAAGGCCGGCACCAGGAGATCGTCGAGACTGGCGCCGTTGGCGACGTCCTGGCGGAATTTTTCCGTGCGGGCCGTCAGTTCGGCATCGGAGAGCGCCCGCATCTCGTTTTCCATGGCGTTGATCGCTTCGACGCGCGGTCGGGTCGACTTGACCCGGCGATCGTTGGAGGAGCCGAAAACCTTACGGGCGAGACCGCCAAAACTGACCATTCAATGGTCCTTTCGATAGCATTCCAAGTCGTTGCGACGGGTGCCGGCCGGCCCCATCAAATCCACGTGAAACGTGGACAAACGCAAAAAGCGCCCGGAAAACGGTTCTGGACGCAAAGTCGTTGGACAGATAAGAGGGGGCTCAATCGATGTCAACGGCGCGCTGGCCCTGACGACCGTGCCAAGTTCCGCCACAATCCGGCTGGTCTGGAAGCCATCCCGCCCTAGCTATCCCCCATTGGAGTTAATTGTATGTCCTTATTGTTCCGCCGCGCGTCGCTCGCCAGCCTGGGCCTGGCATTCGGGCTGACGGCGCTGTCGCTGTCGCCAGCGATGGCGCAGGACACCGCTCCCGCCCAACCAGCCCCCGCCCAGCCGGGCGCACCCGCCCAGCCGGCCGCGCCGGTCGATCCGAACGCCGTGGTCGCCACGATCAACGGCCAGTCGCTGACCGAGGCAGATCTTGCGCTTGCCGAAGGCGAGCTGTCGCAGCAGTTCGCGCAGATGCCGCCCGAACAGCGCCGCGCCGCAGCCCTTTCGGCAGCAATCGAAATCAAGGTCATGGCCGCCCAGGCGGTCACCACCGGCCTCGACAAGGATCCCGACTTCCAGCGCCGCATGGCGTTCCTGCAGCAGCGCGCCCTGCATGGCGAAATGGTCGAGAAGGATGTCGTCGGCAAGATCACCGATGCCGAGGTTCGCGCCCGCTACGACCAGGAAATCGCCAACACGCCGCCGGCCAACGAGGTCCATGCCCGTCACATCCTCGTGAAGACGAAGGAAGAGGCCGATGCGATCATCAAGCAGCTCGATGGCGGCGCCGATTTCCAGAAACTCGCCAACGAGCACACCAGCGATCCGAGCGGCAAGACCAGCGGCGGCGATCTCGGCTGGTTCGGACCCGGTCAGATGGTGCCGGAATTCGACAAGGCGGTGTTCGCGCTGGCGGTCGGCAAGTACACCGAGCAGCCGGTGCAGTCGCAGTTCGGCTGGCACGTCATCCAGGTCGAGGACAAGCGCGCCAAGCAGCCGCCGGCCTTCGACCAGGTCAAGGATCAGGCCCGTCAGGCAGTCATCCGCGACAAATACATCGCGCTGGTCAAGTCGCTGCGCGCCCAGGCCAAGGTCGAGATCCCGGACGAGAAGCTGAAGAAGACGGTCGACGCGCTGGAAAACACCAAGTAGGCGAGGGCGAGGCTAGGGCAGTCGGTTCTTCCCTTCTCCCACAACAAGGGGAGAAGGGAAGCGCGGCGCCGAGATCGCCCTATCCTACGATGCGTCGACGCCTTGAACGCTGCCGGATCGCCGGCGGCGAGTTCCCCGGTGGAGCTATGCCCTTCAACAGATAGCCAACCGCCTTGCGCAGCGTCGTTTCGTCTTCGTCGAGGCGATTGGTCAAAAGATGCGTCCAGGCAAACGAGGCGACCAGGTCGGCGACGAGCGTGGAATCGACGTCGGCCGCGACTTCGCCTCTTGCCTTGGCGCGTTCGATCATCTGGCCGGAATGGGCATGGCGTCCTTTGGTGTATTCGGCAAGGACGGCGGCCACGGTCGCGTCCGACTGCGCCTCGGCGATCAGCGATCTGAAGATGCTGCCTGACGATGTTTCGCGCCAGTGCGAGAACAGGCTTTTGAGGAAGCCGACGAGATCGTCCTCGAGGTTGCCAGTATCGGGATAATCGACGCGCTTTAGCCGCTGATAGACGTCGAACAGCAAGGCGGCCTTGCTCGGCCACCAGCGATAGATTGTCGGCTTTCCCGCACGCGCCCGCCGCGCCACCGCTTCGATCGAGAAGCCGGAATAACCGGCCTCGACCAGAACTGCCTCGGCGGCGTCGAGAATGGCGTCGGCGCTGTCGGGGTTGCGCCGCGCGCCGATCGACCTGCGCCCCCGATCCAGCCCCATCCTGTTTTCCTTCGATGCTTTTCGTCGGCAGATCGTACACGCTCTCTCGACGAAACGAAACGGTCCGTTTCGCGCAACTGAACGTTTCGTTTCGAGGAGAAAGGGCATGTGCCCAACATCAAACGCCCTTGCACCGGCGCCCGCTATCGGGCAAACCTGCGTTCCCGTTGCGTTTTTCCCGCCCGAGGTCTTCATGTCAGCCACGATTTCGCCGCTCGCGCCGAAGAAATATCCCAACATGCCTGACATCGAGGGCGCCCGCATCGCCACAGCCGAGGCCGGGATAAAGTACAAGAACCGCACCGACCTGCTGACCATGGTCTTCGATGCCGGCACCACGGTCGCCGGCGTGTTCACCAAGTCGAAATGTCCGTCGGCGCCGGTCGATTTCTGCCGGCAGAATCTCGGGCAGGGCAAGGCGCGCGTTCTGGTCGTCAATTCCGGCAACGCCAATGCCTTCACCGGCAGCAAGGGCCGAGCCTCCACGGCAATGACCGGCGAGGCTGCGGCCAAGGCTGCGGGCTGCACGCCGGACGAGGTGTTTCTGGCCTCGACCGGCGTCATCGGCGAGCCGCTCGATGCCGGCAAGTTCAGCCATCTGCTCGCCGGACTGGTGAGGGACGGCAGGCCGGACCTGTGGACCGAAGCCGCCAAGGCGATCATGACCACCGACACCTATCCGAAACTGGCGACCGCGACGGTAAAACTCGGCGACGCCGACGTCACCATCAACGGCATTGCCAAGGGCGCCGGCATGATCGCGCCCGACATGGCGACGATGCTCTCCTTCATCGCTACCGACGCGCCGATCGCAGCCCCCGTGCTGCAGGATCTTTTGTCGCGCGGCACCGCCAAGACCTTCAATGCGGTCACCGTCGACAGCGACACCTCGACCAGCGACACGCTGCTGATGTTCGCCACCGGCACGGCCGCCCGGCGCGGCGCGCCTGATATCACGAATGCCGGCGATGCGCGCCTCGGCGCCTTCCGCCGCGCGCTCGGCAAGGTGCTGAAAGCGCTGGCACTGCAAGTGGTGCGCGATGGCGAGGGCGCGCGAAAACAGGTCGAGGTCACCGTCACCGGCGCGAAATCGGCCCGCTCGGCCAAGCGCATCGCGCTGTCGATCGCCAATTCGCCGCTGGTCAAGACGGCGGTCGCCGGCGAAGACGCCAATTGGGGCCGCGTCGTCATGGCCGTCGGCAAGGCCGGCGAACCGGCCGACCGCGACCTGCTGTCGATCTGGTTCGGCGACATCAGGCTGGCGCATCAGGGCGAGCGCGACGCCGCCTACTCCGAGGAGGCGACGTCGGCCTACATGAAGCGCGACGAGATCCGCATCCGTGCCGATATCGGCATCGGCCGCGGCAAGGCGACGGTGTGGACTTGCGACCTCACCAAGGAGTATGTCGCCATCAACGGCGATTATCGGAGTTGATGGCGTTGGTTTCCAGACATCCGGCAAGCGTGCTTGCCATCGTGCGCCGCTACGAGGCGGCCGGCTTTCGCGCCTGGCCGGCGGCGGCCGTGCATTATGACGGCACCTGGGTGGTGCGGCTGACGGCGGGCCATCCGGCCAAGCGGCTGAATTCGGTCAACCCGCTCGATCCGGGCGACATCCAGCACATTGCCGATCGCATCGGCCGCGCCAGCCGCCGTTTCGACGCCTATGGCCGGCCACTGACCTTCCGCATATCGCCGCTGTCGGGGCCGATCCTTGCCAAACATCTCGACAGCGAGGGCTGGAGCACATTCGACGAATCGCTGGTGATGCGGCTGCCGCTGGCGGACGCGCAGCTCGACGCCGCCATGGACCAGATCCCGCTGAAGGACATCAGCCGCTTCATTGGCGCGGCGCTCAAGGTAAGCGGCTCGGATGTGTCGCTGCGGCCGGGCCTGTCGGAGATCATCGGCGCCATCCAGCCGGAAGCCGGGCTGTTCGCGCTCGAAGACGGCACCGAACCGCTGGTGACGCTGATCTGCGTCCATGACGGCGATCTTGCCGGGCTGTTCGAGATCGCCACCGACAGATCGGTGCGCAACCAGGGCCATGGCCGCCACCTCATCCTGTCGGCGCTGAAATGGGCACGGCTGCGCGGCGCCCGGGAAGCCTGGCTGCAGGTCGAGGCCGACAACGCGCCGGCGCTGGCGCTCTATCATTCGCTCGGGTTCGATGAAGTCTATCGTTACCATTATCGCCGGCCGCCCGGCGCATGACCGGCCCGCACCCTGTCGGCAAGCGCCTGCTCCTGGTCGCAGCCTGCGCGCTGGTCGATACCGACGGCCGCGTGCTTCTGGCGCAGCGCCCCGAAGGCAAGCAACTGGCCGGCCTGTGGGAGTTTCCGGGCGGCAAGGTCGAGCCCGGCGAGACGCCGGAAGAATGCCTCATCCGCGAATTGTACGAGGAGATCGGCATCGAAACCGATATTCCCTGCCTGGCGCCGTTCACCTTCGCCAGCCATTCCTACGATGATTTTCACCTGCTGATGCCGCTGTTCGTCTGCCGTCGCTTCAGCGGCATCGCGCAGCCGAAGGAGGGGCAGGTGCTGAAATGGGTGCGGCCGCGCCAGATGCGCGATTTTCCGATGCCGCCGGCCGACGCGCCGCTGATCCAATTCCTCATCGATCTTCTGTGATTTTGCCCTCCGAGACCTAGACAACGTTAATGGAAGATTTATCTGGCCGTGAAAAAATGACGGCAGAAATCGAAGGAAGGTCGTGTCAAGGCCTTCGCCGGAGGGCGGTTGCATGAGCCTCGACAGGGACTGGGATTCGATCCGACCCGACCGCAGCTTTAGGGCTGCCGGCATGGGAATATTGCGGATCACGCTTTTGTTCGGCTCGGCCGCGGTGGCGCTGGCCCTGATCGCCACGCCCTTGCTCGACAACCGGACGCGATCAGCCCGCGACGATTTTGCCGGCGGCCTCGACAGGATGAGCACAGGGTCGATTGAAAGCACGGGTTCGATTGGAAGCACGGGCTCGACCGGCCGTCGTGATACCTACACGCTGCGCAGGAGCGTGCTGCAGCCGCTGCCCACTTCGATCTGCGTGATACGCGACAATGGCCAGCGCAGCGGCGACTGCTGACACCGGCCAAAGCGGTGCTTTCATCGCCTGTTAAGCCTGTGTCATTAACCTTTCTTAACAGGTCCGCGCTAGGGTTCCGGCAAGCGGGATCGACGGCCATGAAAACATTGCTGCAACGATTTTGGGAAGACAAGACCGGCGCGACGGCTGTCGAATATGGGCTGATCGTGGCCGTGCTGTCGCTTACCATCGTAGGCGGCGTCGGCAAGGTCGCCGACGCAATCACGTGGCTGTTCAGCGACAATGCCAGCAAGCTTGTGAAGGCTTTCGCGCAGTAACCGACCAGCCGCGTCCATAATAAACCGGTCAGCGCCGGCCGGGATTTTCCAGGATTGTCTTCAGCGACAGTTTTGCCGAGCCCGGCTTCAGCGGTTTTTGCTGCGAGGCGTCGGGCGCCCAGCCTGACATCCAGACGATCGGAAAACTCGCCCTGACGCGGCCATCGGCATCCGAAAATCGTTCGGCATAGATTTCGGCGGCGCGGGCAAACAGCTTTCGTGTGGCCGGTCGCCTGCTGCGGTCAATGAGCGCGCTGGTCTCGCCCATCGCCCGCAGGTCCGCCATCAGGCCGAACAGGGAATCGTAGCGCACCGTCACCGTCTCGACGTCGGCGACGGGCAAGGCCAGACCGGCGCGTTGCAAAAGCGCGCCGGCGTCGCGCACGTCGGTGAACGGGATGACGCGCGGGCTGGCGCCGCCATAAAACTCGGTCTCGGCGGCGAGCAGGCATTCGCGCAGCTCGGAAAGCGTGCCGGCGCCGGCAAAAGCGCCGAGGAAAAGACCGTCCGGCTTCAGAGCGCGGCGGATCTGCACCAGCATGCCGGGAATGTCGTTCATTGCCTGAAGCGACAAAAGCGACACCGCGAGGTCGAGGCTTTCCGGCTCGAACGGCACGGTCTCCAGCGGCGCCACCAGTCCCGCGGCATCGCCCCCCGCTCCATCGCCCAGGAACGCCGCATCCGCCTCGACGCGCACGATGTCCGCCACCTTGCCGCTTGTCGCAAGCACGTCGACCGCCGCCGGCGTCTGGCAAAACAGGACGGCCGCCCTGTCGAATTTGCGTTCCACCGCGCCCAGCCGGTCGGCGAGTTCCTCGGCGGCCCGCCGCATCAGGAAGTCCGCGCCGGCAGCCGGGTTGGCGAGCGCCCGGCGCTTGTGCGCCAGCCAGAGAGAGGTGTCGACTATAGGTTGCAACTGACAGTTCCTGGTTTCCGCACTCTGATATAGGGTGGCGGAGAAAGAACCACGTGGCCGATCCAATGCCGGATATCAAGAGTATCGCTCGAAAGGCGTTGGACTGGCCGGCGCACATCCTGTTTCCGCCGGTTTGCGCCGGCTGCCGACGGCATGTCTCGCAGCCCGGCGTGCTGTGCGGCGCCTGCTGGCCGAAACTCAGGCTTCTGGAGCGGCCATGGTGCCCGGTGATGGGCACGCCGTTCACCCATCACATGGGCGAGGGGTTCCTGTCGGCCGAGGCGATCGCCGACCCGCCGCCCTTCGAGCGGGCACGGGCCGCGGTCGCTTACTCAGGTGTCGCCCGCCAGATGGTGCAAGGGCTGAAATACCAGGATCGCACCGATCTGGCGCCGTGGATGGCTCGCTGGATGCTGCGCGCCGGTGCCGAACTGATCGCTGAAGCCGATGTGGTCGTGCCGGTGCCGCTGCACTGGCGGCGCTTTTTCAGGCGCCAGTTCAACCAATCGGCGGAACTGGCAAGGGCGGTATCGCAGCTTGGCGGCCTGCCTTTCGCGCCCTCCGCGGTCAGGCGCGTCAAACTCACCCGCCAGCAGGTCGGGCTGGAGCGACGGGAACGCGAGGAAAATGTGCGTGCCGCCTTCAGAGTGCCGGAGGAGGCCGAGATCGAGATCGCCGGCCGCCGGGTGCTCCTGATCGACGATGTCTATACCACCGGCGCCACTGTCCGCGCCGTCGCCAAGGCGCTGAAGAAGGGCGGTGCCGGGACGGTCGACGTGCTGACCTTTGCGCGCGTGCTGCCGGGGGACTTTCGGGCCGACGAGTCCGCGACTATATAGATTGGGAAAAGGCAGGATTGCTGACCGATGGTCGACGTGACGATCTATACACGGATGATGTGCGGCTATTGCGTGGCGGCCAAGCGGCTGCTCGAGCGCAAGGGTGTCGCCTACACCGAGCACGACGCCTCCTTCTCGCCGGAACTGCGCCGGGAAATGATTTCCCGCGCGAATGGCCGCTCGACCTTTCCGCAGATATTCATCGGCGACACGCATGTCGGCGGCTGTGACGATCTCCATGAACTGGAGGCAGAGGGCCGGCTGGACCGTCTGCTCGCCAATGGCTCGACGAATTGAGGACAAGACGATGGGTGCTTTCAAGGCGGCGGCGATCCAGATGCGTTCGGGCACCAGCCCCGAGCGCAACGCGGTCGATCTGGAGCGGCTGGTGCGCGAGGCCGCGGGCCAGGGTGCGACCTATATCCAGTCGCCGGAAATGACCGGTGCGCTGGTCCGCGACAGCCAGGCGCGGGCCGCCTCGTTCACGTCCGAGGACAAGGACATCATCGTCTCGACCTCGCGCAAGCTGGCGAAAGAACTTGGCGTCTTCCTGCATATCGGCTCGACCGCTATCCTGCGCGCCGACGGCAAGCTCGCCAACCGCGCGCTTCTGTTCGGGCCGGACGGCGCCACGAGTGCCGCCTACGACAAGATCCACATGTTCGACGTCGATCTCGACAATGGCGAGAGCTGGCGCGAATCCGCCGCCTACGAGCCAGGCACCGAGGCCGTCGTCACCGAGATCAGCGGCGCCGGGATCGATGGGGCGAAGCTGGGTTTCGCCGTCTGCTACGATTTGCGCTTTCCGCAGCTGTTCCGCGCCGAGGCGATGGCCGGCGCCGACCTGCTTTCGGTGCCCGCCGCCTTCACCCGCCAGACCGGCGAGGCGCACTGGCATGTGCTGCTACGGGCGCGCGCCATCGAGAACGGCGCCTATGTCATTGCCGCGGCGCAAGGCGGCCTGCACGAGGACGGCCGCGAGACCTATGGCCATTCGCTGATCGTCGATCCGTGGGGCCGCATCGTCGCCGAGGCGGCGCATGACAAGCCCGCGGTGATCGTTGCCGAGATCGACCCGGCGCAGTCGGCCGCCGCCCGCAAGAAGATCCCGAACCTGAAGAATTCACGCGACTTCGCCGTGAACGCCACTTCGGTCGAGGCGCAAAGTCTCAGGGGTGCGGCGTCTTGATTCGGTTTTCACTGATCTGCGAGCACGAGCATGAATTCGAAGGCTGGTTTCGTAGCAACGACGATTTCGATACCCAGAAGAAGCGTGGCTTCGTCGATTGCCCGACCTGCGGCTCGCACAAAATAGAGAAGGCGTTGATGGCGCCGGCCGTCTCCACCGGGCGCAGCCAAGAAAAGATCGCGCTCGCCATGGGCGAGGCCCAGAAGCAGGCGTTGGCGCAATTGAAGGCGATGGCCGAGAAGGTGCGCGAGAACGCCGACTATGTCGGCGACAAGTTTGCCGAGGAGGCGCGCAAGATCCATTTCGGCGAGAGCGATCCGCGCGGCATCTATGGCGAGGCGACGCTGGAGGAGGCCAAGAGCCTGGTGGAGGACGGCGTCGAATTCATGCCGGTGCCGGCATTCCCGGAGGATCGTAACTGATAGACTGGTGTGACGGTTGGTACCGGGACGGGATTCCGCTTCGACCCGTTGCGGTCCTTGGACCATGTCGCACAACGGATTATGCGAATGTTGCAAAAATCGGGCGCGAAACTGTCGCCTTAATCGGGATTTTCGCGACAGTCGCAAAATCCGCATAGCTGCCGTTCTGTCGCAGAGCTCCTAAAACCGATGTCAGCCCACGAGCGGATAAGGGTTGCATCCAATACGGGAATCCCGTATAGTTGAGCCTCATGACGGAAGACAGGTTCGACCCCGCCAAGGATGCGGTCAACCGCGAAAAGCACAAGCTGCCGCTGGCCTTTGGCGATCGGATTTTTGCGGACGACAACCACCTGATTATCCCCTCGATCCGCGAGATCGACGGCGAGGAACGGTTCAAGGTGGTCGGTTTCGTCGGGGGAAGCTGTTCACCGGCGTTTTCGTCTGGCGGGGCGACTTGCCTCGCTTCATCTCAGTGAGAAGGAGCAACAAGGGTGAAGAAAGAGCACATCACGCTGCCTGCTGACCCGACCGATGCCGAAGATTTCGACGTGACGGCCGAAGCACTGGACCGGGGCCAGCGCGCCCGCCTGATCCGCAGGACGAGGACTGGGCTTGGCCTGTCGCAAGCCGAGTTCGCCAGCCGCTTCCGGGTCCCGGTCGGCACGCTGCGCGACTGGGAGCAGGCGCGGGCGACCGCGCCGGATTTCGCCATCGCCTATGTGCGGGTGATCGGCCAGCATCCGGACATGGTGGCAAAGGCTGTCGCATAGTTGGCGTTGCCCGTATGCGACTTCGCCGTGAACGCCACTTCGGTCGAGGCGCAAAGTCTCAGGATGCGGCGTCTTGATTCGCTTTCATCGAGCCTCCAGCCGCTAGTCTCAAACGTTGCGATTTGCCACGAAACGGAATTACCGGGAGCACGCAAGTCTTTCCTGGATCGCAGGATGGCGCGCTTTCCGTTCAAGTTCTTCAAGCTCCGATCGGCACCGCGTTTTAGAAGAGTTCGATCGAGGCGGCGTCAATGTCATCGGGCGCTGCGATGTGAAGAACCGTCTGCCCGCCTTGTCCTGTGCGTTGATATCGATGCCCAGCGACAACAGGAGGTCGAGGATCGCGACCTCCTGCGGAAACGTCGCACGGATCGGCACCAACCGCCAGATATTCACCCCCGGCTGACGCTCCCTATCAACTTCTCAAGCAGGCCAGCGAGTGTGTCCTGTTCGGCGCGCGTCAGGCCGGAAAGTATCTCGTGTTCGTTGGCGACGTGAGCGGCGACAGCCTCATCGACCAACGCCAGACCTTTATCGGTCAGTTGCACGACAACCCCGCGCCGGTCGTTGGGATGCGGCCCGCGTTTGATCAATCCGGTTTTCTCAAGCCGGTCGAGCCGGTTGGTCATGGCGCCCGACGTCACCATCGTCGCCTCATAGAGGGCGGTGGGCGTCAGCGCGTAAGGTGATCCGGAACGGCGCAGCGTCGCCATCACATCGAATTCCCCAGATTGCAGCCCGAAACGCGCAAACAGCGGAGCGAGGCGTTCTCGCGCTATCAGCGACGAGGCTTCGTTCAACCGTCCGAGCACGGCCATCGGCGAGACATCCAGGTCCGGCCGTTGTCTTTTCCACTGCTCGATCGCTTTCGCTGCGCGATCCATCTATCTCACCATTAAATATCTTGACGTTAAGAATCTTTGCATTATCTTAGCTTGAGTCACAGTGTGGGCCAAGAGCCGCAAGGACAATAAGGTTCGTTATGAAATTTCTCTGGGATTCAGCGCTCGGTCTTTTGCTCGTCACCGGCGGCCTGCTCGGCCTGACGCTGCCGTTCGGCAAGATCGCCACGGCAGCCGGCGTTTCGGCCATGGTCTGGGCCCTCGTAATCTCGCTCGGCGCCGGCGGCGTGCTTTTGTGCGTCCTGCTGCTGCGCGGGCAGCGCATCCGGCTCACCCCGCACAGGCTGCGTTATTTCTTCGTCACCGCAGCGGTGTCCTACGCCTTCCCCAATCTGTTGATGTTCTCGGCCATTCCGCATCTCGGTGCCGGCTACACCGGCATCATGTTCACGCTGTCGCCGGTGGTCACACTGGTGTTTTCGATTCTGCTCGGCGTTCGGCGCCCCAATCTGCTTGGCGTCGTCGGCATTGTCGTCGGCTTCGTTGGTGCGGTCATGGTGGCGGTGACGCGTGGCGAGGCCGGCCAGCCGGCCGAGTTTTTCTGGGTGGCGGCGGGGCTGCTCATTCCGGTCAGCCTAGCCGCCGGCAATATCTACCGCACGGTCGACTGGCCCTTAGGGACCGGACCGATCGAGCTTGCCGTCGGCAGCCATCTGGCATCGGCTGCACTGCTGGTTTGCGGCATCTTCACGCTGCAGGGCGGCGGTTCGCTCGCCCTGCTCGCCAGCGTGCCGCTGGTGGTCGTCGGGCAGGTCGCGTCAGCCGCGGCGATGTTCGCTTTCTTCTTCCGGCTGCAGTCGGTCGGCGGCCCGGTCTATCTCAGCCAGATCGGCTATGTCGCGGCGGCGGTCGGATTGTTTGCCGGGACGATGTTTCTCGGCGAGCACTATCAATTGCTGACCTGGGCCGGCGCCGCCATCATTGTCGCCGGCGTGTTCATCACCACCAAGGCGCAAAGCCAGATCCCCACAAAGGCGCAAAGTCAGACGGGTGAGAAGGTGGCGGCGTGAGAAGGCGTCGTGAGAAAGTTCAGGCGGGTGCCTTCTCCGCCAGAACCATGTAGTTGACGTCCATGTCCTTCGAACGCTGCCAGCGGTCGGCGAGCGGATTGTAGGTGACGCCGGTGCGGTCGATGATGGTCAGACCAGCGCCGGCAAGCGCCTTTTCCAGTTCGTCGGGCCGCACCAGCTTGCCGAACTGGTGGGTGCCGCGCGGCAACCAGCACAGCACATATTCGGCGCCGATAATGGCCAGGCCCAGCGCCTTCAGCGTGCGGTTGATGGTGGCGACGACCATGATGCCGCCGGGCTTGAGCATCTCGCCGCATTTGGCCACGAACAGGTCGATGTCGGCAACATGCTCGACCACTTCCATGTTGAGGATGACGTCGAATTTCTCACCGGCGTCAGCCAGGTCCTCTGCTGTCGTGGCACGGTAATCCACCGTCACGCCGACCTCCGCCGCATGCAGCCTGGCCACTTCGATGTTGGTGGCGGAGGCGTCGGCGCCGACCACTTCGGCGCCAAGCCGCGCCATCGGCTCGCACAACAGCCCGCCGCCGCAGCCGATGTCGAGGATGCGCAGGCCCTCGAACGGCCGCGCTGCGCGCGGGTCGCGGCCGAAGCGCGCCGCCACCTGGTCGCGTATATAGGCAAGCCGGATCGGATTGAACTTGTGCAGCGGGCGGAATTTGCCGTTCGGATTCCACCATTCGGCGGCAAGAGCGGAAAAACGCTCCACTTCTCCGGCATCGATAGTCGATCGTCGGGGTTCTGGCATCGTGTGGTCTCCTCGAACGCTAGGAAGTCGGTCGAGAGCCGGCGAATGTCAAGGCAGCAAATTTCGGCTGTTGCCGGCTGCGCCTCTGCGACAGGCGTTCGGGTAGGCGCGTTGCGCTCGTATGTCGCCTTCGTCGCCTAAGGGGGCAAGCAGGGGGGGCAAGCGGTGGCACGCCTTGCGAAACCCAAAGCATTTGGCTAAGGAGGCCGCGAATTCAGCGGCTGGCCCAGCCCGACGCTCCGTTTCCGTTTTTCGGCCGCCGTTTCGGCACCCAGTCAAAGGCATTTCGCTTCCATGGCGCGCATCGTGATGAAATTCGGCGGGACCTCCGTCGCCGACATCGTCCGCATCCGCAATGTGGCGCGCCATGTCAAACGCGAGGTCGATGCCGGCCATGAGGTCGCGGTGGTCGTCTCGGCGATGGCCGGCAAGACCAACGAGCTCGTGCAGTGGACGCGCGAAGCCTCGCCGATGCACGATGCCCGCGAATATGACGCCGTCGTTGCCTCCGGCGAGCAGGTGACTGCCGGCCTGCTGGCGATCGCGCTGCAGAACATGGGCGTCCATGCCCGTTCCTGGCAAGGCTGGCAGATCCCGATCAAGACCGACAATGCGCATGGCGCGGCGCGCATTCTCGACATCGACGGCGCATTCCTGATCAAGCGCTTCGGCGAGGGTCAGGTGGCGGTGGTCGCCGGCTTCCAGGGCATCGGGCCGGACAACCGCATCGCGACGCTCGGCCGCGGCGGCTCCGACACCAGTGCTGTCGCCATCGCGGCGGCGGTCAAGGCAGACCGCTGCGACATCTACACCGACGTCGACGGGGTCTACACCACCGACCCGCGCATCGAGCCGAAGGCGCGGCGGCTGGCCAAGATTTCCTTCGAGGAAATGCTTGAAATGGCCTCGCTCGGCGCCAAGGTCCTGCAGGTACGCTCGGTCGAGCTTGCCATGGTGCATAGGGTGCGTACTTTCGTGCGGTCGTCCTTCGACGATCCCGACGCGCCGGGAATGGGGGATTTGCTCAATCCGCCCGGAACGCTTATTTGCGACGAGGAAGAGATCGTGGAACAGCAGGTCGTCACCGGAATTGCCTACGCCAAGGACGAAGCGCAGATTTCGTTGCGCCGTGTCGGTGACCGGCCCGGCGTCGCCGCCGGCATTTTCGGGCCGCTGGCCGAAGCCAACATCAATGTCGACATGATCGTCCAGAACATTTCCGAGGACGGCAAGTTCACCGACATGACCTTCACCGTGCCGTCCGGCGATGTCGACAAGGCGCTTGCCGTGCTCGAGCGGCTGAAGACCACGATCGGCTATGACGTCGTGCAGTCGGAAGCCGGCATGTCGAAAGTCTCGGTCATCGGCATCGGCATGAGGAGCCATGCCGGCGTCGCCGCCACCGCCTTCAAGGCGCTGGCCGACAAATCGATCAACATCCGTGCGATCACGACATCCGAGATCAAGATTTCGATCCTGATCGACGGTCCCTACACAGAACTTGCTGTTCGCACTTTGCATTCCATCTACGGTCTGGATAAGCAGTAGCAGACTGCTCGGTCCGGAAATCGGAGGTCGATCTTCGGAAAGCACGATGCAGCAGTTCGAAGTCTTGGAGCGTCCTTTGTGGGTCCAATTGGACCGACGCCGCTCTATTTGAGTTGTTGCGTGAGCGCCGGCCGCGGGAGAAACTGCGGCGGGCATAATGTCCATTGGAGAACAAGCCGCGATGCGTGATACGGCCAGTGGCCCGCGCGTTTTGCTGAAACGGCTCCGCGAGCTCATGCAGGAGCCGCTGGAGCCGCAGGAGCGGCTCGACCGCATCGTGCGCGACATCGCCGCCAATATGGTCGCTGAAGTGTGCTCGCTCTACGTGCTGCGCGCCGATTCGGTGCTCGAACTCTATGCCACCGAGGGCCTGAATCCGAAGGCCGTCCATTTGGCGCAGCTCAGGCTGGGGGAAGGCCTCGTCGGCACGATCGCGGCCTCGGCACGGCCGCTCAATCTCTCCAACGCGCAGGAACATCCAGCCTTCGCCTACCTGCCGGAGACGGGGGAGGAGATCTACAATTCCTTCCTCGGCGTGCCGGTGCTCAGGGCGGGACGCACGCTCGGTGTGCTGGTCGTCCAGAACAAGACCATGCGCCACTATCGCGACGACGAAGTCGAGGCGCTGGAAACGACGGCGATGGTGATCGCCGAGATGATCGCCACCGGCGACCTTGCCCGGCTGACCCGGCCCGGCCTCGAACTCGATCTGCGCCGCCCGGTGAGCTTTACCGGCCTGTCCTTCAACGAGGGCGTCGGACTTGGCCATGTCGTGCTGCATGAGCCGCGCATCGTCGTCACCAATCTGTTCAACGAGGACAGCGATGAGGAGATCAAGCGGCTCGATGCGTCGCTCGGTTCGCTCCGGCTCTCCATCGACGACATGCTGGAACGCCGCGAAGTCGCCTTCGAGGGCGAGCACCGCCAGGTGCTCGAAGCCTATCGCATGTTCGCCAACGACAGCGGCTGGGTGCGCCGGTTGGAAGAGGCGGTACGCAACGGCCTGACGGCGGAAGCGGCGGTGGAAAAAGTGCAGAGCGACATGCGTGCCCGCATGCTGCACATGACCGATCCTTATCTGCGCGAGCGGATGAGCGATTTCGACGATCTCGCCAACCGGCTGCTGCGCCAGCTGATGGGGCGCGGGCCGGACGATGTCGCGGCCTCGCTGCCGAAGGACGCCATCATCGTCGCCCGCTCGATGGGGGCCGCCGAACTGCTCGATTATCCCAGAGACAAGCTGCGCGGGCTGGTGCTGGAGGACGGCGCAGCGACCAGCCACGTCGTTATCGTGGCGCGGGCCATGGGCATACCGGTTGCGGGCCAGATGAAGGGCGCCGTTTCCATGGCGGAAAACGGCGACGCCATCATTGTCGACGGCGAACAAGGCGCCATCCACCTGCGCCCCCAGCCGGACCTCGAAGCCGCCTATGCCGAAAAGGTCCGCTTCCGGGCGCGGCGGCAGGAGGTCTATCGCGAGCTGCGCAAGGAGCCGTCGATGACCAAGGACGGCGTCCAGGTCGACCTTTTGATGAATGCGGGCCTGGCCGTCGATCTGCCGCAGCTTGCCGAGGCCGGCGCCGCCGGTATCGGCCTGTTCCGCACCGAGCTGCAGTTCATGGTCGCCTCGACCTTTCCGCGGGCGGAAGCCCAGGAACGGCTCTACCGTGACGTGCTCGACGCGGCGCGCGGCAAGCCGGTGACATTCCGCACCATCGATATCGGCGGCGACAAGGTGCTGCCCTACTTCAAGGACACGATCCAGGAAGAGAACCCGGCGCTCGGCTGGCGCGCCATCCGCCTGACGCTCGACCGGCCGGGCCTGTTGCGTACCCAGATCCGAGCGCTTTTGAAGGCATGCGGCGGGCGTGAACTGAAGCTGATGCTGCCGATGGTGACGGAGCTCGGCGAGATCGCCCAGGCGCGCGAAATCATCGATCGCGAAGTGCGGCATCTGTCGCGTTTTGCCCATCATCTGCCGACCAGCCTGAAGCTCGGGGCCATGCTGGAAGTGCCTTCGCTGCTGTTCCAGCTCGATGAGCTGATGAAGGCCGTCGATTTCGTCTCGGTCGGCTCGAACGATCTGTTCCAGTTCGTCATGGCGGTCGATCGCGGCAACACGCAGCTCGCCGACCGCTTCGATGTGCTGTCGACGCCGTTCCTGCGCGCGCTGAAGCAGATTGCCGACGCCGGGGTGCGCAATCAAACCCCGGTGACCTTGTGCGGCGAGCTGGCCGGCAAGCCGATCTCGGCGATGGCGCTGATCGGCCTTGGCTACCGATCGATCTCGATGTCGCCGGCCTCGATCGGTCCGGTCAAGGCGATGCTGACGGAACTGCCGCTGGCCGAGCTGGAAGCGTTCTTCGACGACAATCTCATGGCGCCGGCCCAGGGGTTGCCGATGCGGGCGCTGCTGCAGGCCTTTGCCGACGACCGCTCCATTCCGTTGTAAATTCACGTGAGGGCGGCCTGCAAATGTCGATTTTCTGCGCTTCCGGTGCTCATGTACCTAATTGTACATTCCGCTCCGGTTCTCGAAACTCGTCATTTTCGGCTCGCCCTGACGTGAATCTTATCGAAGTTCCAGGACCATGATCAACCTGCCCCGCGACCGCATGGATCAAGTCGTCAAGCGTTTCGACATGCTCGAAGCGCAAATGTCGGCCGGGCCGGCGGCGGACGCCTATGTCAAGATGGCGTCGGAATATGCCGACATGCAGGAGATGGTGGCTAAGATCAGGGCGCTGCGCACCGCCGAGCATGAACAGGCCGACCTGCAGGCGATGCTCGCCGACAAAAGCACCGATGCCGAAATGCGGGCACTGGCCGAGGCCGATCTGCCGGAGGTCAAGGAACGCATCGAAGCGCTGCAGAAGGACATCCAGATCCTGCTTCTGCCCAAGGATGCCGCCGACGACAAGAATGCCATCCTCGAAATCCGCGCCGGCACCGGCGGCGACGAGGCGGCTCTCTTTGCCGGCGACCTGTTTCGCATGTACGAACGCTATGCCGCGGCACGCGGCTGGCGTTTCGAGACGGCGTCGGCCAGCGAGGGCGAGGTCGGCGGCTACAAGGAAATCATCGCCACGATTTCGGGCAAGGGGGTCTTTGCCCATCTGAAATTCGAGTCCGGCGTGCATCGTGTGCAGCGCGTGCCGGCGACCGAGGCCGGCGGGCGCATCCACACCTCGGCGGCGACGGTTGCCGTGCTGCCCGAAGCGGAAGAGGTCGACATCGACATCAGGGCCGAAGACATCCGCATCGATACGATGCGCGCCTCGGGTTCGGGCGGCCAGCACGTCAATACCACCGATTCGGCAGTGCGCATCACCCATCTGCCGACCGGCATCATGGTCGTACAGGCGGAGAAGTCGCAGCACCAGAACCGGGCCAAAGCCATGCAGATCCTGCGCGCCAGGCTTTACGACCTCGAGCGCAGCAAGGCTGACGAGGAACGCTCCGAATCGCGCAAATCGCAGGTCGGTTCGGGCGATCGCTCGGAGCGCATCCGCACCTATAATTTCCCGCAGGGCCGCGTCACCGACCATCGCATCAATCTGACGCTCTATAAGCTGGACCGGGTGATGATGGGCGAACTCGACGAGATCATCGACGCGCTGATCGCCGATCACCAGTCGAAGCTGCTCGCCGATATCGGCCTCGATGGCTGACAGTCTGCCCAGTAGGCTAGGGCTGCTGCTGAAAGCGGCGCGGGCACGCCTTGCTGCGGCCGCAGTCGCCGATCCGGCGCTGGATGCGAGGCTGATCGTCGAAGATTTTTCCGGTACGACCCGCACACAAGCCATCGCCGATCCCGAATGCGGTGTCGATGCCGGCGCGATTGCCGCGATCGATGCAGCCTTGAGGCGGCGGGTCGCCGGTGAGCCGGTGCATCGCATCCTCGGCCATCGCGAGTTCTATGGCTTGCGCCTGTCGTTGTCACCGGAAACGCTGGAGCCGCGACCGGACACCGAAACGCTGGTCGAAGCGGTGCTGCCCTTCGTCAAGGCGACAGCGGAACGGCAAGGCGAGTGCCGCATCCTCGATCTCGGCACCGGCACCGGCGCCATCGCGCTGGCGCTGCTCAGCGCCGTTCCGGCGGCGGTCGCCACCGGTGTCGATATTTCGCCAGGCGCGCTGGTGACCGCCATGCGCAATGCAGGGGAATTGGGGTTGGCCGACCGGTTCCAGGTGCTCGAATCCGACTGGTTCGAAAAAGTTTTTGGCCGATACCATGTAATTGCCGCCAACCCGCCCTATATAGCGTCCATAGACATCGAAAATCTGCAGGGCGAAGTCCGCGTTTTCGATCCACGCCAAGCCCTCGATGGCGGCGTGGACGGTCTGAGTCCCTATAGGATCATCGCCGCCGAGGCGGCAGGTTTTTTGGAAGCCGAGGGCAGGATTGCGGTCGAGATCGGCCACACCCAACGCAAAGAGGTCACGGGCATATTCTCCGCAGCCGGCTATATGCCGGCGGGGGTATTCCGCGACTTTGGCGGAAACGAGAGGGTTCTGATCTTTGAACTGACAAAGCCGTGATGCAGTGCAAAAAAGCGCTTGGCAATGCCGGGGAATGCGGCTAGGGTCGCCTTAACCGGATGAGACGAAGCAGGCAGTGCTCTTAGCGATTCGGTTTCCTTGGAAATAGCTGCCTTCTTGCGCAAACGACGCCCAAGCTTCGTGCGGGAATCGTCCGGCAAGTGATGTAACCGGAACAGGATGAGACGTGGCGCCAACGCAATCGATGCGGGCGAACGCCGGTGAAGAGACGAAACGGCTGGCTGCATGAGCGCCTCCGTTCGTGAAAAAGTTTTCGAAATTTCAAAATGAAGAGAGTCGAATGAGGCCACAACAGCAGAACAGGCGCATGCGCGGTCGCAACAACAATGGCGGCGGCGGCAACAACAATAACAACAACCGCAAGGGTCCAAATCCCCTGACGCGCAATTACGAGAGCAACGGTCCGGACGTGAAGATCCGCGGATCGGCTCAGCAGATTGCCGAAAAATACGCAACCCTTGCCCGTGACGCGCAAAGCTCCGGCGACCGGGTGATGGCGGAAAACTATCTCCAGCACGCCGAGCACTACAATCGCATCATCGCTGCCGCGCAGGCGCAGCTGCCGATCCAGAGCGCTCAGCAGAACCGCGACGATTTCGACGATGACGGCGACGAAGATCGCGACGAGTTCGACAATGCCGGCAACAGCAATGTCGGCGAGACTGCGGCTCCGGTGGTCAACCACGGTGCAGGCCCGCAGCCGGTCATCGACGGCACGCCGGCCGAATTGACGTTCAACCAGGAAAACGGCCGCGACAATCGTGATGCCAGTGGGCGCGATGCCGGCGGGCGAGACAACCGCCATCGCGACCGTCGCCCCAATGGCGGCTACGGCCAGAACGGCCAGCGCGGCGAATTTGGTGCGCGCGGCGAGCAGGGCGGACAGCGCGGCGATCAGAACCGGCGCAACGAGAGACCGGTTCAGAACGAAACCCCCGTGCAGGCGGAAGCTGTGTCTCCGAACGAGCCTGTTTCTGTGGCCGAACCCGCGCCGCAGTTCGAAAGCTTTTCGCCAGCGGCTCTGGCTGCCCAGGCCGAGATGAACGAAGCCGCCGCCGAAAGCGGCGCTGCCCGCCGCCCCAGGCGTCCGCGCCGTCCGCGCGTCAATGCTGATCAGGTGGCTGATCAGGTGGATGGCGGTAACGACAATGCTGGCGGCGATAACGTGAATGCTGCTCCGGCGGAAGACGCCGGTGGCGGGCCCACCATCGTCGACGTCAACAACTGATCGAGCAAGTCCCAGACATTCCTAGACGGCGGAGAGAAATCTCCGCCGTTTTTGTATGTGCGCCCCCCGGGAAATATTATGAGTCCGCCGTTATCGGGACGTCTTGAGGGTCCGTGGATTGCGCCCCATATCTCGCGTGAACAGGACCCGGCTCGAACGGGCGGGTCCGTCACCGCAATCTGATCCGGTGCCGCAAAGCGGGCCGGTGACGGAAGGAGACAGATATGAACCTTGAAAAATATTCCGAGCGCGTGCGCGGCTTCATCCAGTCGGCGCAGACCTTGGCGCTCTCGCGCAACCACCAGCAATTCACCCCCGAACATATATTGAAAGTGCTCGTCGACGACGACGAGGGCCTGGCAGCGTCGTTGATCGAGCGCGCCGGCGGCAGCGTCCGCGACGTCAAGCTGGGCGTCGAGACGGCACTTGAGGCAATGCCCAAGGTGGAAGGCGGCAACGGCCAGCTCTATCTGGCGCAACCGCTGGCCAAAGTGTTCTCGACCGCCGAGGAACTGGCAAAGAAGGCCGGCGACAGCTTCGTCACGGTCGAGCGGCTGCTGACGGCGCTGGCGGTCGAGAAATCCGCCAAGACCGCCGACATCCTGACCAAGGCCGGCGTGACGCCACAGGCGCTGAACCAGGTGATCAACGACGTCCGCAAGGGTCGCACCGCCGATTCGGCGAGCGCCGAGCAGGGCTATGATGCGCTTAAGAAGTACGCGCGCGATCTCACCGCCGACGGTCGCGCCGGCAAGCTCGACCCGGTCATCGGCCGCGACGACGAGATCCGCCGCACCATCCAGGTGCTGTCGCGCCGCACCAAGAACAATCCGGTGCTGATCGGTGAACCCGGCGTCGGCAAGACGGCGATCGCCGAAGGGCTGGCGTTGCGCATCGTCAATGGCGACGTGCCGGAATCGCTCAAGGACAAGCAGTTGATGGCGCTCGATATGGGATCGCTGATCGCCGGCGCCAAATATCGCGGCGAATTCGAGGAGCGGCTGAAGGCGGTTCTTTCGGAAGTCACCGCTGCGGCCGGCGGCATCATCCTGTTCATCGATGAGATGCACACGCTGGTCGGCGCCGGCAAGGCGGATGGCGCCATGGATGCGTCGAACCTGTTGAAACCGGCGTTGGCACGCGGCGAACTCCACTGCGTCGGCGCGACGACGCTCGACGAATACCGCAAGCATGTCGAGAAGGATGCGGCCCTTGCCCGCCGCTTCCAGCCGGTCTTCGTCAATGAGCCGACGGTGGAAGACACCGTCTCCATCCTGCGCGGCCTGAAGGAGAAATACGAGCAGCACCACAAGGTGCGCATTTCGGATTCGGCGCTGGTCGCGGCAGCGTCGCTGTCCAACCGCTACATCGCCGACCGCTTCCTGCCGGACAAGGCGATCGACCTTGTCGACGAGGCCGCGTCGCGGCTGCGGATGCAGGTCGATTCGAAGCCCGAAGCGCTGGACGAGATCGACCGCCGCATCATGCAGCTCAAGATCGAGCGTGAGGCGCTGAAGGTCGAGAAGGACGACGCGTCGAAGGACCGGCTCGCCCGGCTCGAAAAGGATCTTTCCGCCCTGGAAGAGGAATCGACCGAACTGACCTCGAAGTGGCAGGCCGAGAAGCAAAAGCTCGGGCTCGCCGCGGACCTGAAGAAACAGCTCGATGAGGCGCGCAACGAGCTCGCCATCGCCCAGCGCAAAGGTGAATTCCAGCGCGCCGGCGAGCTTGCCTATGGCAAGATTCCGGAGCTCGAAAAGAAGCTGACGCAGGCCGAGGCGCAAGACGGCAAGGTCGGCATGGTCGAAGAGGTGGTCACCCCCGATCACGTCGCCCACATCGTGTCGCGCTGGACCGGCATTCCGGTCGACAAGATGCTGCAAGGCGAGCGTGACAAGCTGCTGCGCATGGAAGACGAAATCGGCAAGCGTGTCGTCGGCCAGGGCGAGGCGGTGCAGGCCGTGTCGAAAGCCGTTCGCCGTGCCCGCGCCGGCCTGCAGGATCCGAACCGGCCGATCGGTTCGTTCATGTTCCTCGGACCGACGGGCGTCGGCAAGACCGAACTGACCAAGGCGCTTGCCAGCTTCCTGTTCGACGACGAGAGCGCCATGGTGCGCATCGACATGTCGGAGTTCATGGAGAAGCACTCGGTCGCCCGGCTGATCGGCGCGCCTCCCGGCTATGTCGGCTATGAGGAGGGCGGCGCGTTGACCGAAGCGGTGCGACGCCGGCCCTACCAGGTCGTGCTGTTCGACGAGATCGAGAAAGCGCATCCGGACGTGTTCAACGTGCTGCTGCAGGTGCTCGATGATGGCCGCCTGACCGACGGGCAGGGCCGCACGGTCGATTTCCGCAACACTCTTATCATCATGACGTCGAACCTCGGCGCCGAATATCTGGTCAATCTCGGCGAGAACCAGGACGTCGATGTCGTGCGCGACGAGGTGATGGGTGTCGTCAGGGCGTCGTTCCGGCCGGAATTCCTCAACCGCGTCGACGAGGTGATCTTGTTCCACCGGCTGCGCCGGCAGGATATGGGCCGCATCGTCGAGATCCAGCTCAAACGGCTGGAAAGCCTGCTCGCAGATCGCAAGATCACGCTTTCGCTGGATCAGGAGGCGATCGACTGGCTGGCGGCCAAGGGCTACGATCCGGCCTATGGCGCGCGGCCGTTGAAGCGGGTGATGCAGAAGGACCTTCAGGATCCGCTGGCGGAGAAAATCCTGCTCGGCGACATTCTCGACAGCTCGACCGTCAAGGTCACCGCTGGTTCAGACCGGTTGAACTTCCGGTCGAAGCCGACGGTCGTGGCGACCGAGGCGGCGGCCTGATTTTCGAGGCCGCCGCATAATCAAAAAATTAAAGGGGGGCGCAGATGACGTTGGACGACTACAACAGCTTCTGCGCCTCGCTGCCGTCGGCGACCCATGTCGTCCAGTGGGGCGGTGCTCATGTCTGGAAAGTCGGAGCCAAGGTCTTTGCGATCGGCGGTTGGAGCGATGGCAAGGAGCCGTTCGTCACCTTCAAATGCTCCGACATCGCTTATGACATCTTGAAGGAACAGCCGGGCCTTCGGCCCGCGCCCTATCTTGCCTCACGCGGCATGAAATGGATCCAGCGCCAGACAAGCCAAAGCATGGACGATGACGCGCTAAAGGACTATCTGCGCGAAAGCCACCGTCTTGTCGTGCTCAAGCTGACGAAGCAGGCGCGCAAGGAATTGGGATTCGCCGCCAGCTAGTGTTCTTGCTCCAGCCCGCCAGAAATCCGCCATCTTCATGCCCGGTTCATGTTGGAACCTTATGGTTGGCAACTGATTTGCTGGCGAAGGGGTTCGCCTGCCGCAAAGGCCCGAAAATCGAATTGGATTTTCGGAAAGCATGATGCGGAGTTTTTTAAGTGTTAGAGCGTCCCTGCGCGTCCGAAGGGACGCGCGGCGCTCTAAAGAGACAACGCCGGGCGGCGGCAATTACGGACCGGAGAATTTGGCCAGCATGTTCCGCACGATCTTCACCCTTTCGGCGTTCGCCGCCGGGCTGCTTTCTTCGAGTGTAATGGCCGCGCCGACGCAGGACATCGCGCCGCGATCTGCCCGCGCCGCGGATGCCCGAGCCGCGGATAGCCATGCTGTGCTGGTCGCCCAGAACGGCGATTTCGACGTCTACTACGACGCCAGAGGAAACCGCGTCATCGTCGATACGGAAACCGGCAAGGTGCTCGCCATCCAGCCGCCGCAGACCAGGTTCGATCGCCGCGCACTCCGCCGCGAGGGCTTGCGCAATCTCGGACCGGTCGAGGACGACCGCTATTATCTCGACGATCCGGAGGACACGGCGCGCTTGCGCCGCAGGCAATTGGAAGAGGAGGGCCTGATCGTCGTACCGCCGGTCGAGGAATATGATCCCTACGGCGATCCGGTGGACGCTTTTCCCGAAGCACCGCTGGATGGCGGCAACTATGGCAACAATTATCCGGAAGCGCCGCAGCCGGTAAAGCCGCCCACGGTCAAGCGCCAGCCGCTCAACGAGGCTGCGATCGAACCGGTCGAGCCGATGGCGCCGGGCGACCAGGCGGCACTGCCGCCAAAGATCGACGGTAAGATTGTCGTCGATCCGTCGCTTTCACTCGGTGCACGCCAGGAGGTCGCGGCGCTGCAAGTGCTGCTCGACCGCGCCGGCGCTTCGCCCGGCGTCGTCGACGGGCGCTTCGGCTCGAATGTCGACAAGGCGCTCGCTGCCTACAACGAGATCACCGGCAGCAATCTGCGGTCGACCGATGTGGTCGGCATCCAGGCGGCCCTTGAGCAGTCCGGCGGCGATGCCTTCGCCTCCTACAGCATCACGCCCGAGGATGCTGCCGGCCCCTATGTCGCATCGGTGCCGGAAGACTACGGCCAGAAGGCGCAACTCGAACGGCTGAGCTACACCTCAGTCACCGAAGCGCTGGCCGAGCGGTTCCACATGGACGAGAACTATCTGAAGGCGCTCAATCCGGAAGCCAATTTCAACCGTCCCGGCACGATCATCAAGGTCGCCAATTTCGGCAGGCTGGTGGCCACGCCGGTGGCACGCATCATCGCCGACAAGGGCAAGAAGCAGGCCCGCGCCTATGACGCGTCGGGAAAGCTGATCGCGGCCTATCCAGCCACCATTGGCTCGGCGGACACGCCTTCACCCACCGGCACGCATGCGGTGTCGCGAGTCGCTCTCGACCCGAACTACACCTACAATCCGAACATCAATTTCAAGCAGGGCGAAAACAACAAGATCCTGACCATCCCGCCGGGCCCGAATGGCCCAGTCGGCTCGGTCTGGATTGCGCTGGACAAGCCGACCTACGGCATTCACGGCACACCCGACCCCTCCAAGATCGGCAAGACCGAAAGTCATGGCTGCGTGCGGCTGACCAATTGGGACGCGCGCGAACTGGCAAAAATCGTGTCGCCGGGCGTCACGGTGGAATTCATCGACTGAGCCCTATCCCAAATCATCGCGCAGTCCTGGGTCAACCCGGGAGCAGGCTCTTTGGGCGACGTGATCCTGTTCGGTTTCAACGACAGCAACCCTCTGGCCGGTTGTTGCCGGCGCATAGGGGGTCTAAGCAGGCTTCATGCGTTCTCCAAGCGAAGTCGGCGCCGAAGCCGTCCCCCTGGTCAGGCCGCTGCCGGCCGATACGTTCTGCCCGCAATCGCGACGCAGGTTCGTGCTGATCGCGGCGATCCTGGCTTCCGCGCTCGGCTTCATCGACGGCTCGATCCTGGCCATCGCCACGCCGGCGATCCGCGTCGATCTTGGCGCCAGTTTCGCCGAGACGCAGTGGATTTCAAACGCCTATGCGCTGACGCTTTCGGCACTCATCCTTGTTGGCGGCGCCGCCGGCGACCGTTTTGGCCTGCGGCATGCTTTCGTGGCAGGCATCGCGCTGTTCATTGCCGCCTCGCTTGCCTGCGCGGTGGCGCCGGATCCACCAATGCTCATTGCGTTTCGCGCCATTCAGGGCATCGGTGCTGCCATCATGGTGCCAGGCAGCCTCGCTATTATCGCCAAGGCCTATCCGAAGAAGGAGCGCGGCAGGGCGATCGGCATTTGGGCGGCAGCATCGGCGCTGACGACGGCGCTTGGCCCGGTGCTGGGCGGCGTTGTCTTGTCGGCTTTCGGCGACGGCATGTGGCGGGTGATCTTCGCGGTCAATCTGCCGCTTGGTCTTGTCTCGATCTATCTTCTGCTCGCCAAGGTCCCGGCCGACGCACCGACCGAAAAGCGCAGCCTCGATCTCGGCGGCGCTGCACTCGTCACCTTGGCGTTCGGAGCGCTTGCCTACGGCTTGACTTCGATGAGCGCAGAGGGCGAGGAGCAAATGTCCGGCCCGAGCATTGCCGCCGGCGCGGTGCTGCTCATCGTGTTCATTGTCTTCGAGCGCCGCCAGCGCGAGCCGATGATCGATCTCTCGCTGTTTCGGGTCGGCGCCTTCGCCGGCGCCAATGTGGCGACCTTCTTCCTCTATTTCGCACTGTCGGCCAACCTGTTCTATCTGCCGATGCTGCTCATCGCCGGATGGGGGCTGCGCGCCGCCGAGGTCGGCTTCATCTTCCTGCCGCTGTCGGTCTTGATCGCGCTGTTGTCGGGGCCGGTCGGCCAATGGTCCGACCGGATCGGTCCGCGTTTTCCGATCGCCAGCGGCAGTCTCGTCGTCGCTGTCGCCTTTGCCGGGCTTGCCTCGCTGGCCTATGCCGGCATCCACAGTTTCTGGTGGGGGGTGTTTCCGCTGATGGCGCTGATGGGGCTCGGCATGGCGCTGGTGGTGTCGCCGCTGTCGACGGCGGTGATGACGGCGGTCGAGGACAAGGATACCGGTGCTGCCTCGGGAATCAACAATGCCGTCTCGCGCATTGGCGGCCTGATCGCAGTGGCGGCGATGGGGTCACTGGCGGCCTGGGTCTATGCAGCCGCGCTGAACAGCGGTGCCGCATCCGGCATTCCGGGTTTCGGCGAACCGGCGCCGGATGTCGATGCAGCAAGGCTTGCCGCCAGCGACGCAGCGTTCGCAGCAGTCGCCTTGGTGACCGCGCTGCTTTGCCTGCTCTCGGCGATCGTGGCGTGGACAACTGTTTCCGGCGAGCGACTGCCATGGCCGCGTGGATCTGAGGCTCCGCAGCGCTGAGCAGCCAGGCCCAACTCGGCTCAGCCTTCGATCTTGGCGCTCGCGACCTTCAGCGAATCATTGTCTTCCTGCTTGAGCAGATCATCGATGCGCCCGCGCTCGCGCTTGAAGGCGACGAGGTCGTCGCCCTTCAGCACCTTGCCGACCGGCAGGCGAACGCGCATCGGGTCGACCTTGGTGCCGTTGACGATCAGCTCGTAGTGGAGATGCGGACCGGTGGCGAGGCCGGTCTGGCCGAGAAAGCCGATGGTCTGGCCTTGGCGGACGCGCACGCCCGGCGCGATGCCTTTGGCAAATGCGCTCTGGTGATTGTAGGAGGTCTCGTAGCCATTGGCGTGACGGAGGATGATCTGTTTGCCATAGCCGCCGGCCCAGCCGGCCTTCTCGACGACACCATTGCCGGCGGCGATGATCGGCGTGCCGATGGCGGCTGACCAATCGACGCCGGTATGCAAGCGCACATAGCCGAGGATCGGATGCCTGCGGGCACCGAAGCCGGAGCGGAATTTTCCTGCGGGCAGGGGATTGCGCAGCAGGAATTGCTGGGCGCTGCGGCCGTCCTCGTCGAAATAGTCGGTGCTGCCGTCCTGCATCTGGAACCGGTAGAAATTGCGCGTCGTGCCGCCGAAGCTCGCCGAGACATAGAGCAGCTCGGATTCGTCGGATGCCCGGTCGTCGCCATCCGGCTGCGAGAACAGCACCTCGATGCGGTCCGACGGATTGAGCCGCGACTGGAAATCGACGCCAGACGCCAGGAGCTTGATCAGCCGCTTGGTCATCGCCTTGGACATGCCGTAGGAGTAGGCGGCGCGGTAGATGCCGTCATAGACGTTCGGCAGATTGCCGCGCACCACCACCGGCGGCGAA